>NZ_CP133319.1:2176363-2487272 GCF_038811545.1 Rhodoligotrophos sp. CJ14 | reverse complement strand
TCCTGGAACGATTGACAAAAGGCCCCGCATCGGTCGGCGAATTGGCGCGTCCTTTCACCATGTCACTGCCCGGTGTCATGCAGCATCTGGCCATTCTGGAAAGCTCCGGCCTGGTGCGTTCGGAGAAGATCGGGCGGGTGCGTACCTGCCAGATCAATCCCGACGTCCTGAGTCAGACGGAGAGCTGGATCAGCCGGATGCGAATGGAATGGGAACGCCGGCTCGATCGGTTGGGCGCATATCTCACAACCCTTTCCGATGAAGGAGAAGATCATGGCCCGAGCAACTGAGCGAGGTTCTCCCAGCGAGCCAGCGTCCTTCCGCACCTCTCGTATTTTTCCGGTCCGCCGCGAGCTCGTGTTCAAAGCCTGGAGCACTGCGGACCACATCAAGCGCTGGTTCTGCCCGACCGAGTTCACCATTCCAGAGGCGACAGTGGAGATGCGCGAAGGCGGCGTGTTCGAGCTCTGCATGCGCGCGCCGGACGGGGCAGCGCATTGGGTGCGCGGCACGTTCAGCGAGGTCTCGCCGTTCGATCGGCTGGTGCTCGACTTGCGGGTCGAGGACATGCAGGGGCACGGCCTGTTCAAGGCGCTGACGGCGGTCAACTTTGCGGATGCGAGCGGCGGCACGCGCATGGATGTCGAGCAGAGCTATACTGTGCTCGATCCAGAGGCCGCCTGGATGACTCAAGGCGCGCCCGAGGGTTGGGGGCAGACGTTGGACAAGCTGGCCGACGAGCTCGTCCGCATGGAGGGACAATCAAACTGAGCAGCGGATCTCCCGGCGCTGGATCTGCCGCTCAATAGTTGGCGCGGCGGTCGACGAGGCCGCGGGGCACTTCGCCCCGCGCGAGGCGGCGCAGGTTTTCGATGACACCGAGCGCGACGCTTTCGGGGCGCGTGGTCGAGGCCACATGCGGTGTCATCAAGATCTTGGGATGTGTCCAGAAGGGGTGTTCGGGGGGCAGGGGCTCGGTCTCGAAAACATCGAGGATCGCACCGCTGAGATGGCCGCTGTCGAGGGCGGCAAGGAGATCCTGTTCGATGAGATGGCCGCCGCGGCCGACATTCACGAGCCCGGCACCGGCCGGAAGCTTCTCGAATACGCCGGCGTTCAGGATGCCTTCGGTCTCGGGTGTCAGCGGAACAAGGCAGACCAGGATTTCGGTTTTCGCGAGGAACGGGGAGATGCCGTCCGGGCCCGAATAGCAAGTCACGCCTTCAATCTCCTTTGGCGTACGGCTCCAGCCCGAGCACTGGAAGCCCAGCGCCTTAAGCCGTTCGATCGCCGCCGAGCCGAGAACACCAAGCCCCATCACCCCGACACGACGCTCGCTCGCCAACCGCACCGGCCGCGGTTCCCAGATGCGCCGGGCGCGCAGAGCTTGATAGGAAATGAGCTCGCGATGATGGGCCATGACCGCGCAGCTCACATATTCCACCATCTGGGCGGTAAGATCAGTGTCGATGATCCTGACGATCTGCAGGTGCTCAGGCAAGCCGGCTTTGACGAACTGGTCGATGCCGGCGCCCAGCGAGAACACCACTTCGAGATTCGGGAAATACTGCTCGAAGCCGGGTTCCCAGTCCCACAGGCCGATATAACGGATTTCAGAAAGCGCTCCCGCTTCGGGCCAGGCGCGGTAATCGACTTCCGGCGCGTGGGTTGCGAAGAGCTTGCGCCAGCGCTCGGCAACGTCAGGCTTTCCGCGATAGAGGAATGTTGAGGGCCGCATGACATGGTCCCCTGGATTTGAGTGCGAGCGAGTATAGCCCGTTGCTGGATTAAGGCCACCGGCCGCATACACTCGCCTGAGACAGTGGCACAGCGATTATCGTGATACGTCCCGCACTGAAACGGGAAACAGGCCGCGCAATATCCGGGCCAGACGTGCTGCAAATAAGGGCCGGACCGGCCATGTCAGCTTGTCGCACGACGACAGATGCTTCCTGCCTGCAGCTTGTTAACAGCTGCATGAACACCGTGCAGAGATCCGCGATCGCCGGGTTAATGTTGAGCAATATAGACTAATAAAATTATTCGAATTGGATAGAAATCCTTAAAGATAGATCATTCTGACGAGGAACTTGGGGCGTCTGGCAAGCTTATTGCACGTAAGGAGGTCATGAAGAACCGGATCGACTATCAAGCAGGCCAATAGAGGTGGCGCGTTCTGTGCCGCGGGAGCGATTGCCTTCCGAAGCAGGGCGCTTCTGGCAGCGACATAGTCATTAAACCTGTAATCCCTTCGCGTGGTTGCTCCGCGCGTAGGACAGATCCGGAAGCTTACGCCAAGCGCAATTGGGAGGGTGACACTGCCGGGGAGGACTATGAGGAGTGGCACAGCGACCAGTGGCAATGGCTTGGCAGGGTTAGAGTTTTGGAGGACGCGATATGATCAACCCCACGGAGAAAGACATCTGGCGCTCGGTCGTCTACACCGCCAGCGAATCCAGCGCCAATCCCGAAATTGGCGTGATCTCGTCCATCACTGACCACTTCGTGCGGGTGCACTTCCGGGGAGAACCCAATCCAGCGGCCTGCTTGCGGGAGAATCTGATCTGGGAGACCGAGTGGAGGATGCAATCATGAGGTCGCCCTATCGGCTGCTCGCCTATACCCGCGCCGGGGTCTTCACCTCCGGCGTGGTGGCAGGGGCGCTTGCCCTCGTGGCTGGCATGATGATGGCAGAAGCGCTGATGCCCAAGCAATCCCATCACTATTACAGCCCGAAGATCATCACCGACAGAATCGCTCAAAACTAGCGTCGGCAGGCCAGGGCGGATTAGAGCGGGATGTCCGAGGAACATCGCGTGATCTTGCGCGTTCCGAGGAGCAGGACGATTAGTGTCGCGCTAATACTCGACCCATGGAACCGGTAGCTAAGGGAAGTCCCGATCGTCGCACGCAACTCGCTGCGGACCGAACAGTGCTCGCGGCGGAACGGACCTATGCATCCTGGGTGCAACTTGGGCTCAGCAGCCTCGCTGCGGGCATAGGTGCAAAGGCGCTGCTCTCCAATGTCATCCCCGACTGGATGGTGATCGGCACGGGAAGCCTGCTCGTGCTGTTCAGCTCCTTCTGCTTTTCCGCGGCGGTCTGGCGCCAGCTGTTTCCGGGCGCGCCGCCGCCCGAACCCGATGTCCGTCGTATCCCATCGGCCGTGCTCGTTCTTGTGAATGGGTTTCTCGTCCTGGTCGCGCTTGCCGCGCTGCTGGGGATCTGGTTGACGCCGATAGAGAAGGGTTAGTGTCGCCCCGGGAACCTCTGTCTCTCAAGCAAGTTTGCTCCACAGGTTCAATTCGCGATCGAGGTGCAACTTGGCTAAGAAGAAGACAAAGGTGCCGAAGAAGGTCGCCGGCGTGAAGGTACCGAAATCCGTACGGAAGGCGACGATCATCGATACTGTTCTCAACCATCCTATCGGGCGAGCGGTGCTTGCCGACGCACTGGTGGCAGCCGCAGCTGCCGCATCGGCGGCATTGGTGAAGCACTTTCCCGACAAGCGGGACGTGGAGAGAGCTGGTGACACCGTCCAGGAGGCCGGTTCGGTCGGGGCCTCGATGGTGAAGAATGTCGTGACTGGCGCGGTGGGCGCGATCGCACATGCGGCCGAGGGGCTGAAGGGCGACGAAGATGACCATAAGGAGAAGCGGCGCAGGCCGAATTATCGGCTAGCTGATGATCTTGGTTCGAACACCGCCAAAGCCGGCAAGCACTGAAGTTGGCCCCTCTCAATGGGGCGGCCGTCTTTATGGGGATGGTCAAGTGCCTTCTCGCCAATGGGGTCAGGCGCTCATATGGTCCCGAGCCCCAGTTGGCGACGAAAGCGGTTCTTAAGCTCGACGCCATCGCGTGGCGGCAATGCGCGCGGCGGGCTATCCGGTTTGACGAGAACGGATGCAAAGCCTGGGCCTTGAGCCCCATGCAGCCGGGAACGGAGATTCTCGAGCTCGTGCGGCTCGGTGACCGACTGGGACCAGGCGAAGCCGCTGGCCTTGGCGATGCCGACGAGGTCGACCCCCATCCCGGTATGGCTCGGCTGCATGCCGGTCTCGCCATAATGGTGGTTGTCCAACACCACGACCGTGAGGTTTTTTGGAAGAATAGCGCCGATGGTCAGCAGCCCGCCAACCCCCATGAGCTGCTCGCCATCGCCCGTGATGACCGCCACCCGTTCCCCGGGCCGGGCAAGCGCCAGGCCTAATCCCATCATGGCCGCACCACCCATCGCGCCCCAGAGATAGAAGGTGCGATCATGGTCACCTGCAGCCATGGCGTCATATGTGGGTGATCCCAAGCCGGTGATGACCAGCAGGTCCCCGCGATCCCTAAGGAGGGTCGCAACTGCCTCTCTTCGGTCGAGTTGGGACATAATCTGCTGCACCATATCAATCCGTCCACTTCTTGCGACCCAACAACCTTTGCGACAGCAGAACGGCGACCTGCTGCTCGCTGAGGAAGGCATCATGGATGGCCATGTCGATGGTCGGGCCGACGTCCTCGGCACGGTCGATCCTGTGCACGGTGAGGCCCATCGCGGCCAGCACCACTGGAGTTGCCCGGCCCATCGGCACCTGCCAAGGGTTGAACTCTCCGGACTCGCCGCGCATGGTCACGATGGTGAGGAAGGGAAAGCGGCAGTTTGCAACCAGACTCAGCATGTTGATGCAATTGCCAACGCCACTCGATTGCATCAGCAAGACGCCTTTCTCTCCGCCGAGCCAAGCACCGCAGAGGGCGGGGATGCCCTCCTCCTCAGTCGTGAGAGGGTAGGCCTTCATCTCGCCATCGGCCTGGGCACGGCGGATCACGTGGCTATGCCCGGCATCAGGCACGAAGGGCACTTGGCGAATGCCGCCGCGTTTCAGGCACTCGAACAGCACGTCCTGCCAGAGTGTCTGGGTGTTCTCGCTAGCCTGCACAGCCTGCATTTCGGCCTCACTTCATTGGCCCCGTCGGGCCCCCCGCGGCAGAATAGGCATTGGTGGCAGGCTTTTGAAAATAGATAATTTCATTATATCCTATGCAGATCTTCTATATCTCGGGAGATCCCATTGGATCTGCGGCAGCTGAGGACGTTCATTCAGGTTGCGGAAACCGGCAGCCTGACCCGTGCCGCCGATCGGCTGAATACGGTACAGCCGACGCTGAGCCGGCAGGTTCGGCTGCTGGAAGAGGAATTTGCAACCGAGCTGTTCGAGCGGCAGGGCAGGGGCATGAAACTGACCGAGGCCGGCGAGCGGCTGCTGGAGCGTGCCCGGGCGATCCTGCGCGAGGTCGAACATGCCCGTGCGGACCTTCTGGCTTTGCGCGGGGCGATCACGGGCAACGTGGTGTGCGGAATCATTCCGAGCCTTGGGGATCGGGCGCTGGTGCCCTTTATCCGTTCCTTCGTCGAGAATAATCCATTGGTCTCGCTGCGGCTGGTCACCGGCTATGCGGGCTTTCTCATCGAATGGCTTGGCCGACGCCAACTCGACATTGCCGTGCTCTATGACCTGCCGAGCTTGTCGAGCTATGATGTGGTACCGATGGTGGAGGAGCCGCTCTTCGTAGTGGCATCTCCCGATGCGGGGCTCGAAATCGGCGTTCCCGTCAAGTTCGCGGCCCTCACATCAGTGCCGATGATCATGCCAAGCCCACAGCACGGGCTGCGCAAGCTCATCGACGAGGCCGCTGAGCGCCACAATCTCCGCCTCAATGTCCGGGTCGAGGTGGATTCCCTGCAGACGCAGCTGGAGCTTGCCCGCAGCGGATTCGGCTGGACCGTTCTGCCGCCCTCGGCGGTGGCGGCGGAACTGGCCGATCGTGAGATTTCCGCAGCCCCTCTGTGCGAGCCTGAGGTGCTGCGCCGGATCGTGCTGGTGCTGCCGATCGATCGCAGCCAACCCTATTCGGTGCGCGTCTTTTCGGATGCCATGGCCGAGCACGTGCTGTCCATGGTGCGGAAGGGCGGCTGGCCGGGTGCTCGCGTGATCGCCTGAGCGAGCTATAAGCGAGCGTCCGCGGATGCAAGAGGCCGCAGCAGTTGCATCATCGACATCCCATACCACATGTTATAAAGATACCGAGTAGTATGGAATGTAATGTGGATGCGAGACTTGATGGCGGGGGTAGAGATCTCTGAGCTCAGGCGGAAGCTCGACGGCGCCGACATCGTTCCGCTGACGATGTCGCTCATTCAGATGAGCGGAGAGCTCGGCTGGCTCGACCGTATCGCCCCACATGTGCGCGGCCCCTGGGATTATTCCGAGCGGGTGCCGGATGAGCTCAAGCGAGAGATCAGGGACCAAGCCGCAGCCGAAATGATGCGGTTGGCGAGTGGCGGTGCGCCGCGTTTGGCTCATCCCACTACGGAGACGATCCGGCGGATGATGTGTGTCGCCGTCGCTGACGAGGTGACGCCCGACTATGTGCCGATGGTGCTCGATCAGATGTCGCTTGATCCGGAGCGGGTGGCACAGTCACAGCCGGCACGGATGCCGGAGCGGCAAGGCCATCAGCTCCGTGTGGCGATTATCGGGGCGGGCGCATCCGGCCTATGCGCGGCCATCAAGCTGCGCGAGGCGGGTATTCCGTTCGTGATCTTCGAGAAGAACCCCGAAGTCGGCGGCACCTGGTATGAGAACCGCTATCCCGGCTGCCAGGTCGACACACCGAACCATTTCTATCAGTTTTCTTTCGAGCCGAACGACGATTGGCCGAACTACTATTCCCGCCAAGACAGCATTCTCGCCTATCTCAAGCATTGCGCCGACAAATATGGCGTGCGGCCCTTCATTCGCTTCCGGCACGAGGTTCGCGCCGCGCAATATCTGCCGGATGCGAAGCTCTGGCGCGTGTCCTCGAGAGATGGCGAGGGCAATCGTCACGTCGAAGTGTTCAACGCGCTGATCTGTGCGGTTGGCCAGCTCAATCGCCCCTCTATCCCGCAGCTCCCTGGGCTCGATCAGTTCGAAGGCCAGATCATGCATACGGCTGCCTGGCCGGATGATGCCGACCTGAACAACAAGCGGGTTGCGCTCATTGGCACCGGCGCCAGCGCGGTTCAGGTCGGGCCTGGCATTGTCGAGGCGGTGCAATCGCTGACGGTCTTCCAGCGCTCCGGCGCCTGGGTGTCTCGCAGTCCGAATGTGCTGCGGACGGTTTCGGATGAAAAGAAGTGGGCGCTGAAGACCATTCCGTTCTATGCACCCTGGTACCGTTTTCAGCTGTTCTGGGGCTTTGCCGACGGGCTATTCCAGGCCCTGGCGCTCGATCCCGCCTGGGCGGGCAATGATCGCGCGGTGAATGAGCACAACGAGCGCTTTCGGCAGGCTTTGCTGCGCCATATTCACCGTGAGCTCGAGGGGCGGGACGATCTGATCGAAAAGGTTGTGCCGGATTATCCACCGTTCGGCAAGCGCGTGCTGGCAGATGCAGGCTGGTACAAGATGCTGCGGCAGGAGAAGGTCGAGCTTGTCACCGAGGCCATCGAACGGATCGAGCCCGACGCCATCCGGGTCGCCGACGGGCGCCGCATACCGACAGACGCAATCGTCTTCGCAACCGGGTTCCATGCGGGCAAGATGCTCTGGCCAATGGAGATCACCGGGCGTTGCGGGCGAACGATCCGTGAGATCTGGGGCGATAACAATCCGCGCGCCTATCTCGGTATCAGCGTGCCCGAGTTCCCCAATATGTTCGTGATGTATGGGCCGAACACCAATCTCGGCCATGGTGGGAGCGCCATATTCCTGGCGGAGTGCCAGACCCGCTACATCGTCAAGGTGTTGCGTGCGATGGTGGAGCAAGGCATCGCCGCGGTTGAAATCCGTGAGGATGTGCATGACGCCTATAACGAGGATATCGACGCGCGACTGAGGCAGCTCGTCTGGAGTCATCCGAAGGTGTCGACCTGGTACAAGAATGAGAGTGGCCGTATCATCACAAACCAGCCCTGGCGGCTGGTGGATTATTGGAAGCTGACATTCGAGCCGAAGCTCTCGGAATATCGCCAGGAGAGGGCTGCTTAGGGCGAGGCAGGTTTGACAGTCATCATACCCGGTAGTATTTCATTCGAAGCGATGGCGAGCGCTATTCGCATAAGAAAAATGATGCGGTCATAGGAGGTTAAATGGCGGGGAGGGCAATGTTTCCGGAGGGCGCAGCGCTTGTCGTCGGTGGCAGCGGTGGTATCGGCCGCGCTGTCTGCTTGGCGCTGGCCGCGGAAGGCTGCGACGTCGCGTTCACCTATCGATCGAATAAAGCCGCGGCAGGCGAGCTCGTGGAGGCTCTAGAGGCCCAAGGCCTGCGCGCGCGTTCTGTCGCGCTCGATCTGACCGATCGCGAGGCGGTCAGGGCGGCAGTTGATGAGGTTGCGCGTGATTTCGGCAGGCTTCATACGGTGGTTCTCGCTCATGGCGCCGATATCAGCATGACCTACGTGGCTGCGATCGACGATGCGGAGTGGGACAGAACCGTCGCAGGCGATCTCACGGGGGCCTTCAACGTGATCAAAGCGGTCATTCCGCATATGCGGGGCCAAGGCGGGGCTTTCGTTGCCATGTCCTCGGCAGGGCTCATGCGGCATCCGCCCAAGGACATTCTTTCCCTCGTGCCCAAGGCCGGTATCGAGGCCATGATGCGCGGGATCGCCCGGGAAGAGGGGCGCTACGGCATTCGGGCCAATTCCCTTGCGCTGGGTGTGATCGATGCCGGTCTTTTCCACCGGCTTGAGGAGCGCCTCACGCCGGATTTCGTTGAGGCCATGAAGCGCAACACCTCGCTTCGCCGCTTCGGCACGGCGGAAGAGGCTGCGGATGCCGCAGTGTTTCTTGCGTCCTCCAGGTCGGCATTCATCACGGGACAAAGCATCGCCCTTGATGGCGGCTATTCGGTCTAGGAAAGGCTATGAACAAGCCCACTATCGGCAGTCTTTTGCGGGAGAGCGCCAAACGGTATCCCGATATCCCCTTCTTCATCAGTGACGACCGGACGGTTACGTTCGCTGCCTTCAATGGGGAGGTCGACCGCATGGCCGCCGGGCTGCTCAAGCTGGGGGTCGGGCGAGGCGATCACGTCGCGATCTGGCTGCCCAATACCTATGAGTGGGTGCTGACCTTCTGCGCCGCCGCCAGGATTGGCGCCGTGATCGTTCCGGTGAATACGCGCTACAAGGCGGAAGAGGCGCGCTATGTCATCGAGCAGTCCGACGCCAAGGTGCTGGTGATGCTGCACCGGATGTGGAGCACCGATTATTACGAGATGCTCCTGTCGCTTGCGCCCGAACTGGCGGCGGGCGAGCCGGGCAAGCTTGCGCTGGCCGCATTTCCCAAGCTGTCATCGGTGGTGATGGTGAGTGATGAGCCCGCAGCGGGGACAATCTCCCTGGCATCGCTTCTCCGGGACGATGCCGCGTCCGTCGCCGAAGCAGAGGCCAAGGTACGGCCAGAGGATCTCCTGCTCATCTGCTACACCTCGGGCACGACGGGTAAGCCGAAGGGCGTGATGCATAATCACGGGGTGATCCGGCAGTCTACCAAGGTGGGCCTTGCGCTCGGGGTGGAGCCGGGCGGTCGGATCATGGCACATATGCCGTTCTATCATTCGGCCGGTCTGTTCATGGCACTCATCCCCGCCATTTCGCTTGGCGCAGGGCTGGTGCCGATGGTGCAGTGGAATGCATCGGAAGCGCTGAGGCTGATCGAGGCCCATGGGGTCACGGCCTTCGGCGCGGTGCCTACGCATTATTACGATCTCGTGGCCCTTCCCGAGCTGAAGGACAGAGACACCTCGTCCATGAAGGCTGCATGGATCGGTGGCTCCGCTGTGATGCAGGAGACATTCGAAAAGATCATGCGCGCCCTGCGCCTGCCGCGGCTGCTTTCGACCTATGGCATGACCGAGAACACCATCTCGACCTCATTCAATGCGTGGGATGATCCGATCGCGGTCTGTTGCCAGAACAAGGCGCCGCTGCTTTCGGATTGCGAGGTGCGGATCGTCAATCCCGAGACATTCGAGGTTGTGGGACCGGGCAAAGATGGCGAAGTCTGGTGCCGCGGCGAAACGGTGATGATGGGCTATTACAAAGATCCCGACGCAACCAGGCAGGCGATCACCGAAAATGGCTGGCTGCGCAGCGGTGATATCGGCAATCTCGACGAACAGGGCTATCTCACCATCACCGGGCGGCTCAAGGAGATGCTGAAGGTCGGCGGCACCAATACCTCGCCGATCGAGATCGAGCAGCATCTTGCGGGCCATCCTGAAATCAAGTCGTCCGCAGTGGTGGGAGCGCCGGACGAGCGGATGGGGCAAGTGCCTTATGCGTTCATCGAACGCGCCGCGGGATCCGGACTGACGCCGCAGGATGTGATCGCCTACTGCAAAGGACGGATGGCTGATTACAAGGTGCCGCGCTTCGTGAAATTTGTGGAAGAGCTCCCGCGCACGCCCACAGGCAAGGTGCAGCGTGCCCTGCTGGCGAAAGAGGCCGAGCAGGAGGCCGGCGGGGGCAAGGCTGTAGGATAGGCGCGCTGTTTTCGGGGTGCGCCGATGAGAGGTTATGCAGGGTCGCCGGCCGCCAACGGATTCAGCCGTTGGGGCCGTTGTCGGCTCGGACTTGATAAGGACTTGGTTGTCATTTCCCATGACCAGTGAGATCGCTCCACCCCGGCGTCGCCGGCGTCTTTCCAAGAAGGACGCGCCTGGACCTGTGCAGGACAGCCAGTCCCAGACGGATCAGAACCGCTGGGAGGTATTGTCGGCCGCAGCGGTCGCGTTCATGGAGCATGGCTATGCAGCGACGTCGATCGATACGGTCGCAGCGGTGCTGGGTGCCACCAAGGGGCGCGTCTACTACTATTATCGCAGCAAGGCCGACCTATTCTTCGACATCCACCGCGCCGCGATGGACCTCAATCTCAAGACCATCCGGCCAATCGCCACGGGAGCAGGCTCCGCACGCGAGCGTTTGCAGCAGATGCTGATTGCGCATGTGGATCTGATCATGTCGCATCTGCCGCTGCAGCGCGTATCGGTGCAGGGGGTCGAGATGCATCTCATGGGGAGCACGACACCGGCTCAGCGCAAGATGCTCAAGACGCTCATCCAGATGCGAGATGAATATGAGCAGCATTTTCTCGACGTGCTTGCGCAAGGGATTGCCGCGGGAGAGTTTCGCCGCTGCGAGCCGCGGATCGTGGTGAAGCCGCTGCTGGGTGCCCTGAACTGGATGACCTTGTGGTATCGGCCGCGGCCGGGCGAAACGGAGAAGGCGCGGCGTCAAATTGCGGAAGAGCATGCCATGTTCGTGATGCAGGGCATCGACGGCAGGAGCTGAGTCCACGCAAACCTGCGGATGGAGCGCTCCTGGAGGCAGCTTCATTGACGCGAAACATAATACCCGGCAGTATGTCCAGAAATGGGGAGCGCCGGTCAACGGCTTCGTATGGGAGGAAATCATGAAGTGGCACAGCCTTGCAGCAGGCCTGGCCTTGGCCTTGCTGAGCGTTTCGGCTCAGGCGCAGTCAGAGCAAACCCCGATCCGGATCGGTGTGCTCAGCGACATGTCGGGTGGCTTCGCCGATGTGAGCGGTCCGGGCTCGGTCGAGGCGGCAAAGATGGCTGCTGAGGATTACCGGAAGAGCCATCCGGGCCGGCCGGTCGAGATCCTGTCGGGAGATCACCAGAACAAGGCAGATGTCGGGCTTGGCCTGGTCCGGCGCTGGGTTGACACAGAGGGCGTCGAAGCGGTGATCGACGTGCCCAATTCGGCGATTGCGCTCGCAGTCAGCGACTTCATGAAGAATGCCAACAAGGTGTTCCTTGGTACCGGTGGCGTCTCCAGCCAGCTCACGGGCGAGCGCTGCACCCCAAATACCGTGCACTATTCCATCGATACATGGACCATGGCCAATGTGCCGACCCGCACCATGGTCAAAGACGGCGGCGATACCTGGTTCTATATCTCCACTGACTATGCGTTCGGTCACGATATGGAAGCGCAATCGACCGCCGCGCTCGAGAAGGCCGGTGGCAAGAAGCTTGGCAGCGTTGCTTATCCCCTCGGCAATCTCGATTTCTCATCGTTCCTGGTGCAGGCGCAGACATCCGGTGCCAAGGTGGTCGCGCTGGCCGCGCCTAATGGGGATTTCGTGAATGCCGTGAAGCAGGCGGCCGATTTCGGGATGACGCAGGGCGATCAGAAAGTGGTCGGACTCGCGGTCTATATCTCTGATATCGTGTCCATTGGCACGAATGTGGCGAACGGGGCGATCGTCACCAATAACTGGTACTGGAACCTGAACGATCAGACGCGAGACTTTGCCAATAGGTTTGCCGAGCGGTTCAAGGGGAAGGTGCCAACCAGCCTGCAGGCGGGTGCCTATGCTGCGGTTTGGCAGTATCTGGCCGCGGTGGATGAGCTCGATGGGAAGTCCTCGGATGGCAAGGCGATCGTCGCCAAGATGAAGGCTTCGCCGAGCGAGGATCCGATTTTCGGCAAGAGCACGATCCGCGAGGATGGGCGCCGGATGACGCCGGTCTATGTGTGGCGCGTCAAGGAAGCGCCGGCCGACAATCCGAATGACGTCTACGAACTGGTGCAGGAAGTACCAGTGGATCAGGCCTATCGCCCCCTGAATGAGGGCAAGTGCCCGCTGGTGACGGGGAACTAGTATGGTTCTCCGGCTCTCCGCGCAGAGGCTGTGAAGCCCGGAACAGAGCTTCGCGGTCCCACGCCAGCGCTGATTGAGGAACCTTTTCCGGACGAGCACCCTTGCAAAGCAAGGACGGTCATGGTGACTGCTGTCCGGAAAGGGCGCATGCAAGACATTACCGACGAGTTCATCACGGCGCTTCGCGGGCTGGAGGAAACCGGTGCGATAGAGCCCCTTGCTGCACTGTTCAGCCAGGCTGCGGAGATCTCAAACCCGCTGGTCGAGCACCGCAAGGATGAGGAACACGCCGTTGAAAAGTTCTGGCACG
This sequence comes from Rhodoligotrophos sp. CJ14, assembly GCF_038811545.1. Taxonomy (GTDB): domain Bacteria; phylum Pseudomonadota; class Alphaproteobacteria; order Rhizobiales; family Im1; genus Rhodoligotrophos; species Rhodoligotrophos ferricapiens. The sequence goes on along the minus strand of NZ_CP133319.1, from coordinate 2,474,294 downwards.
ACTATCGCCGCGCCTTTCAGCAGATCCATTCCGTGTTCAGGACCGTGGTGAAGGCGGATCGGGTGAGCTTCATCGAGTGGACGAGCGACGGCGCCACCACCTATGGCCCCTTCCGCTATGGCGGGGTTACGGTCATCGAGCACGATTCCCGGAAAATCACGGCCTTTCGCTGTTATTTCGACCCCGAGCAGATCAGCAGCGGCGATCCGGATCGACGGCGGCTCTGGGCGCCAGAGAACGCCGATTCCGTGCAGAGCGAGGCAGCGGAACCCCGCAAAGAGGGTGGCTATCAATAGAGCTTTCATTGTACCGCCATTCGGTCCGCCCACGTCCCATCTCGGGGGGACAATTCCCGATAGCAGGTGTATAGTGATGGGCAGAGGCGTCGGGGCACCACATGGTCGGCGGACTGCCTAGCGAATGCCGCGCAATCGCGGGCCCGCCGGCAAAACGGCGGAGATTGCCATGGCGGATAGAACCTTCACCGGCACTCGAACTGCATTTCCAGGCGTGGATGAACACGGCCCACTGGCTGTGCGCAAGATTGGCGTCGCCGACCTTCGGGATGCCCTGGAAAAAGGCTGGAACGACTTCTGGCAGAAGCCAAGCCATCTCGTGTTCTTGGGACTGATCTATCCCTTGGCCGGCGTTTTCCTGTGCCGGCTCGTGGTGGGATATGACATTCTGCCTCTGTTGTTCCCGCTGGTCGCGGGTTTTGCGCTGGTCGGTCCCTTTGCGGCGCTCGGTCTTTATGAGATCAGCCGGCGGCTGGAGCAGGGACAGGATGCCGCCTGGGCCGATGCGCTGAATGTGATGCGATCGCCGGGCCTGCTCCCTCTTGCGATCCTCGGCTTCACCTTGATGATGATCTTTGTGCTCTGGCTCATCGCCGCCATGGTCATCTATAGCGCGATCTTTGGTGACATGGTGCCCGCCACGGTCAGCGGATTTTTGCACGAGGTGATCACTACACGGGCAGGATGGACGCTGATCCTAGTGGGCAATGCCGTCGGATTCCTGTTCGCGCTTGCTGCACTGATGATCAGCGTTGTGTCCTTTCCTTTGATCTTGGATCGCCATGTCGGAGCGCTTGCGGCGGCACGCACCTCCATCAATGCCGTCGTCACCAATCCCGGGCCCATGCTTCTATGGGGCCTGATTGTTGCGATCGCCCTGGTCATCGGCTTTGCCACACTGCTCGTCGGGCTGGCGATCATCGTTCCAGTTCTCGGGCATGCGACCTGGCATCTCTATCGCCGGGTGGTGATCTGAACAGCGATCGGCCGCAGAACCGTCAGAGGGAGGCACTGGTCGGACTTTGTTCTGCCGAGCCTTTTGCACGGCAGTATCGACCCCGGGCAAATGGCTTGCAATCGTAAATGGAGCTCTTTGTATAACAGGCTTGATCTGTAAATGTCGAATCTACATTGGATAATTGCATTGCCAATTACACGCTTGTTGCTTCGATCTCCAAGAATATAATTCCCCATCGCGTTTAGAAATGCGAGGGGCACATGCTTTACGCAATTCTTGGTCTTTGTATTGCAGGTGTGCTGTTGTTAATCGCGGAATGGACATGGAAGCAGTACAATCACCGGCGCAATCGTCGCGAGATGCGTATTGCTTGGAGGTCCAGAGCGCCGCGCCATTAGGGGTATCAATGCGTAGAGCGGGATCGCGCCCTGAATTGGGCGGTCCCGCTCATCTTCAAATGGCGGTGGTCATTGCGAGCTTTGCCAAGATGGCCAGCAAGCCTATGAGAGCCATTCCCGCCAGGGTGAGCCGCGCGGCTGCGAACCATGCCGGAATGGCATGGCGCTGGAGGCTCACAATGTCCCAGAGCGCCGTGAATAGGAATGCCGCGATCAACACGGCGATCGCGGGGATCGGCGGACTCAATAATGCCAGGACTGCGGCCAATCCCAGAAGTGCCGCAAGGGACAGCTCGCGCGCGATCCGCCGCCGGGAATAGGGCCCGGCCGCCGTGCCGCCGCGCATGCCGCCGAGAAAGGCGATGGCGGCCGCGCCGTAGATCAGCTCGGCAATGATCACGCGTCCTTGGGTGGCTGGTTCATTCCCGAACCAGGCGGCAAGCGCCAGGGCAAGGAAAGGCAGCCCCGCCAAGGCACCCACGATCGCGGAGAGGACAAGTCTACGCGATGGCGGGTGGTCTTGGGCGGGCAGTGGCACCATCAATCAGCCAGTTGGGTAGAAGCAAGCTCACGCCAAGCCGACCGGGCAGGTCGCGCCAGTGCCGGCGAGGCCACAATAGCCGCCTGGGTTCTTGGCCAGATATTGCTGGTGGTAATCCTCCGCATAATAGAAGGGGCCAGCTTCCTTGATCTCCGTGGTGATCGGCCCATAGCCACGCTCGCGCAGAGCGGCCTGGAACTGCCGGCGCGAGCGCTCCGCCACGGACTTCTGCTCATCATCAAAGGTATAGATCGCGGAGCGATAGGTGGTGCCCACGTCATTGCCCTGCCGCATCCCTTGGGTCGGATCGTGACTTTCCCAGAAAGTCTTGAGCAATTGCTCATAAGAGATCCGCTTGGGATCATAGACAACGAGCACCACTTCGGCATGGCCGGTCATGCCGGTGCAGGTTTCTTCATAGGTCGGGTTCGGCGTATGGCCTCCGGAATAGCCCACCGCGGTGACGATGACGCCTGGCAGGGACCAGAACAGCCGTTCAGCGCCCCAGAAGCAGCCCATGCCGAAGAGTGCCTGCTTGGCGCCCTCGGGAAACGGGCCCTTGAGCGGCTGACCATTGACGAAGTGATGGCTGGCGGTTGGCAGGGGCGTATTCCGGCCCGGCAGGGCATCGCTGGCGGTGGGCATCGTGAGTGATTTGCCGGATCTGAACATCAGCATGACGGTGTCTCCACTTCCCTTGCACTCAGATATGGCGCGCGAGTGGTGGGATGCAAGCAAAGTCGGTGGCGATCTGATGAGGAGCGCTTGCGCCCTGGCGGCTAATGAGTATATTGCGCGCCACCAACCGCACGCCATGCGTCGCGGTTCGAGGAGAGGTGGCCGAGTGGTTGAAGGCGCACGCCTGGAACGCGTGTATACGGGAAACCGTATCGAGGGTTCGAATCCCTCTCTCTCCGCCATTAAGTAGGCGCATCTACTTGGTGGCTCAGGGCATTTTTTCTCAGCATGAGTTCGACCCCACAATTAAGCCCGCATTAGTTGCGGGCGGAGGTATCCGCTCTCCCAAACGACCACCCGTGCCCGTTCCAGCGTCCTGGGCAATGAGCTGACTATCTAGCAGTTCGCCTCAACGGCTGCCTGCGGCAAGCTCGATCCGGGAGAAATCGTCAATCTCACGCGCCCAGCAGCGCAGGGATCCGGGAGCACAATAAGCCTACGAGATAGCGGCGCGAGATTGCAGAACGCCAGCTTCAGAAAGCGGGGCAAAGTCACCACACCCAGGCTAAGCAAGGGAGCACCCGCAGAGCAATTTGGGCCTCGCCCGCGATTTGAATTGGTGCCAACGTATCCGCAACCCTATACAGTACCCATATGCGCCGATTGCTGAGACTTCATCCGGATTCGTACTGTTCTGCGGCAACACGCATTGAAGTAGAGATCACCCGTCCGCATCCGAGTATCCTGACCCTGTCCTATATTGTCACCGGAAGAATGAACGACATCCGTATTTTCCCTGTTGTTGAAAGCACGCGCCGCGATGAGCTTTGGCGGCACACTTGCTTCGAGGCATTTGTCCGTGCTTTGTCGGGCAGCGAGTACTACGAATTCAACTTTGCACCTTCGACACAATGGGCGGCCTATCGGTTCAGCGGCTACCGAAGCGGGATGGTTGTGGCGGACGAGATCAGTGCGCCTACGGTCAAGGTGCAATCTGCGCCGGACTGCTACACATTGCAGGTCTCGCTAGAATTGGATCGCTTGGGCTTGCCGCGCGAGAGCCCATGGCAACTCGGTCTGTCGGCGCTGATCGAAGACACAAGCGGCCTCAAGTCATACTGGGGGCTGGCGCACCCACCCGGAAAGCCTGACTTTCATCACAAGGACTCCTTTGAGCATGAATTTTCTCCGGTGATGCAGCAACCATGAAATTCGGCATCGATCGCCTCATCGCAGAACCCGCTTTGCGCGCAACGCTCGCCGGCCGGCGCGTGGCGCTGGTCGCGCATCCTGCTTCCGTCACGGACGACCTGACGCACGCGCTGGACGCACTGGCAGCATGCGGCGACATGGAGCTCACCGCGGCCTTCGGTCCGCAGCACGGTCTTCGCGGCGACAAGCAAGACAACATGATCGAGTCGCCGGACTATAACGATCCGGTGCACGGCATTCCGATTTTCAGCCTTTATGGCGACGTGCGAAAGCCGACGGATGCGATGATGGGTGGATTGGATGTGATCCTCGTCGATCTGCAGGATCTGGGGTGTCGCATTTACACGTTCATCACGACGCTACGCTATGTGCTCGAAGCGGCAGCCAAACATCGCAAGGCTGTTTGGGTGCTGGACCGGCCTAACCCCGCGGGCCGACCTGTCGAAGGTCTAACGCTGCGCCCCGGCTGGGAAAGCTTTGTCGGCGCCGGACCGTTGCCGATGCGTCATGGGCTTACACTCGGCGAGCTGGGTCTGTGGTTCATCAAGACGCTCGAGCTTGATATCGAGTATCGGATCATCGACATGCAGGATTGGCAGCCCGATGCCGCGCCGGGTTTCGGATGGCCGTTGGGCGAGCGCACCTGGATCAATCCCAGTCCCAACGCGCCGAACTTGTGGATGGCGCGCGCCTATGCGGGAACGGTGATGCTGGAGGGCACGACGCTCTCGGAGGGGCGCGGCACCACCCGGCCTTTAGAACTGTTCGGCGCGCCCGATATCGATGCGCGCGCAGTTATGAAGGAAATGGAATCCCTGGCTCCGCAGTGGCTCGGTGGTTGCCGCCTCCGTGAGTGCTGGTTCGAACCCACGTTTCACAAACATGCGGGCCAGCTTTGCCACGGCGTGCAGATCCACACGGAAGTTCCTGATTACAATCATCAGACGTTCAAGCCCTGGCGCCTCCAGGCACTCGCCTTTAAGGCGATCCGCCGACTGTACCCGGACTACGCTCTGTGGCGCGATTTTCCCTATGAATACGAGCACGGCAAGCTCCCCATCGATGTCATCAACGGCGGTCCGTTATTGCGGGAATGGGTCGACGACGCGTCGGCGACGCCGAACGACCTCGACGTACTGGCGCAATCGGATGAGCAGGCGTGGTCCGCCCAGCGACAGGAATACCTGCGTTATTGAAGGTCCTCGGACTGATCGGTGCTGCCGCCGAGCCAGGTCGCAATCACCGTGAATTCCTCAGTGAGAGCAACGAGATCGGCCCGAGCGCCCGAAACGATCGTTCCGCGCTCGTGGTCCAGGCCGAGGAATCGCGCGGGTGTCAGCGAAGCGGCGCGCAGCGCGTCCTCTACGGGAACTTGGGCCAGCTTGACCGCATTGCGCACCGCCGAGGCCATATCCAGGTGTGCGCCCGCTAGAGTGCCTTCTTCCGTGGTCAGCCGTCCGTCGGTCCGTTTGATGGTTCGGCCAGCCAGTTCGAAATGGTCCAACGACGTGCCGACCGTGGGCATCGCATCGGTGACCAGCACGATCCGCTCTGAACCCTTCGCCATGAATGCGGCCCGGACCGCAATGGGATCAACATGGGTTCCGTCGATGATTAGGCTTGCCGTCAGCCGGTGTTCCGCCAGCGCTGCGCCGATGATTCCCGGGGCGCGCGCGCTAAATGGCGGCATGGCATTGAACAAATGAGTGACGCCGGTTGCGCCGTCCGCGACTGCTTGCATGACAACGTCAGCGGTCGCCTCGCTGTGTCCGATCGAAATTCGCACACCAGAGGAGGCCAGCTTCCGGACAAAACCCGTCGGGACGCATTCGGGTGCCAAAGTCACCAATGACCTGCCGACGTCGGCGAGTTCGCACAACTGATCCAGGTCGCCGGCAGCAGGTTGCGTGATCCGATCTAACGGGTGAACGCCCGGACGCAGCGGACTGATGAAGGGGCCTTCTAGGTGCAGACCGAGGATCCCTTCCCGGCCGACCGTCGAACTAGCCGCCGCGACGGCAGCCTTCATCTTCTCGCGCGTATCGGTGATGAGGGTCGGGAGGCACGCCGTCGTGCCATAGCGACGGTGCGCCCGGGCAATGGCGCGCATACCCTCGACCGTCGGCTGATCGTTGAGGAGAACGCCGCCACCCCCGTTTACCTGCAAGTCTATGAAACCAGGGGCCAGGAAGGCGCCGGCCGGGAGGCGCGTCTGCGGCCAATCGGAAGGAACCTCACCCGGGGCCCCGAGCCCAACGATGCGGCCTGCCCGGATCAGCACCGCGGCGTCGGTGTGCCAGCCATAACCGTCAAAAACACGGTCCGCCAGGATGGCATGGCCGCCGGTGATTAAAGGATTATTTCGATCTCGGCTCATAGATTGTCCCTGACGGGTGGATTGGTGGCGCATCGAATCCGATCTAGGATAAAGGATGCTCGTCGAAATACCCAGGGCCGGCACCATGCCGGTCGCTGATAGGATATGAGCCGCGGTGCAGTCAGACGCAATGGCGGTTGCCAAGCTTCTGATCGTCAAGGCGACGAAGAAAACAGCATGGATCGATTGGTCATTCGCGGCGGCAAACGCATTGAAGGCTCGGTCCAGATCTGCGGAGCGAAGAATGCCGCTCTGCCGCAGATAGCCGCTTCGCTGCTCAGCTCCGAGCCGCTGGAGTTGAGAAATGTTCCCGAAGTGACCGATGTCAACACCATGCTCTCGCTGATGCGGGAGCTTGGCGTGGTGGCAACCCATGGCGCTGGGCGGAGCCTGGTGCTGGATGCCGGGGGTGCCCGCAACGCGCAGGCGCCCTACGAGCTCGTCCGCCGCATGCGCGCCAGCATTCTCGTGCTGGCGCCGATGCTGGCGCGTTTCGGTTCTGCGCGCGTGTCGCTCCCCGGAGGCTGCGCAATTGGCGCGCGGCCGATCGATCAGCATCTCAAAGCACTGGAGTCGCTCGGAGCCAATGTCGAAATGGAAGGCGGTTACATTCACGCGTGGACCAATGGTAATGGGCTGCGCGGCAACCGCATCGTGCTCTCTTCGCCATCCGTGGGCGCGACCGAGACGGCCCTGATGGCGGCGGTCCTCGCATGCGGTGAAAGCGAGATCCTCAACGGGGCGCGCGATCCCGAAATCTCTGACCTCGCACGCTGCCTGGTTGCGATGGGGGCGCTCATCCAAGGGGTCGGGACCCATCGGATCTTGGTGCAGGGGGTGGATGCGCTCCATGGCGCCCGCCACGAACTGATCACCGATCGCATTGAGGCCGGGACTTACGCTGTCGCTGCGGCGATAACCGGCGGCCATCTTGAAATCCTCGGGGCGCATCTCGAACACCTTGGCTCGGTCGTTGCGGTGCTGGAAAGCGCCGGCGTCCAAATCTGGCCCACCGATCGCGGCTTGATGGTCGTGCGCTCCGGCACGCTAAAGTCCGTGGACGTCTCGACAGAGCCCTACCCCGGCTTTCCCACGGACCTGCAGGCGCAGTTCATGGCCTTGATGGCCATCGCGTCGGGCGCATCAGTCATTCGCGAGACGGTGTTCGAGAGCCGGTTCATGCACGTGCCCGAGCTAGGGCGGCTCGGCGCCAACATCTCGCTACAAGGCTCTACGGCCCTGGTCCGTGGGGTCGAGAGACTTCACGGCGCGGAAGTGATGGCAACCGACTTGCGCGCATCGGTGAGCCTGGTCCTCGCCGCCCTTGTCGCCGAAGGCGAAACGACCGTCAACCGTGTCTATCACCTCGATCGCGGCTATGAATCCCTCGACCGCAAGCTGGTGCAATGTGGCGCGGATATCAGGCGGGTCGTAGGATGACGGCGGCTTCGCAACCTCCACTGTTCATCGGCGTCGACGGTGGCGGCACGGGATGCCGTGCGCGCATTCAGAACGCGGAGGGGCTCGTACTTGGGACGGGCATTGCCGGCCCGGCAGCGTTGCGCGTTGGCATCGACCGCTCTCTTGCCGAAGTGGAAAGGGCTTGCCGCGCTGCGCTCCAAGACGCCGGGCTGGGCTCCGACGCACTGAGCTCGCTGCATGCTGGCGTCGGGCTTGCGGGCGTTGGCCGCAAAGGTGCGCTCGAAGAGCTCATGCATCGGCCACATCCCTTCCGGTCTGTCGTTTATGTTAATGATGCGACGATCGCCTGCATAGGAGCCCATGGAGCCCGGGATGGCGGGATTGTCATCGTGGGAACGGGAAGCGTCGGCTTTGCTGTTGTAGGAGGGCGCGAATTTCGGGTCGGCGGCTATGGCTTTCCCATTTCCGATGAGGGTAGCGGCGCCGACATTGGATTGCACGCAATCCGCTTGGCGTTGCGCGCCTATGACGGGCGCGCGATCGAGAGCAGGCTCACGCGCGAGGTAATGATGCGCTTCAACAATGATCCGTTCGAAGCCGTTGCCTGGATGGATCCGGCGACGGCCACGGACTATGCGACTTTCGCACCCCTCGTGATGCGACACGCGGATGGGGGAGACCCGGTCGCGCGACGGATTGTGCGCGATGCCGCGGAGCAGATCGACGAACTGGTGCGTCGGCTGTCAGAATGCGGTGCTTCCCGGATCGCGTTGCTAGGCGGACTCGCATCTCCGATGGAGCCATGGCTGGCGCCAGATGTACAGCGCCAGCTGGTTCCCATCGAGGGCGATGCGGTGGATGGCGCCCTCGAACTTGCCCGGCGGACTGCCATGAAGGTTTTGTGTCCCCGAATCGACGGATAGGAATGATGTCGGCTGCGTTTACAACATAACCGGATAGGGTGATGCACACCGAGCAAATCAGTTCACGCTACGTTGACCTCGATTCTTGGTCCACAGCCGAGGTTATCGCCGCCATGTATGAAGGGCAGCTTTCTGCGGCAGCTGCGGTTCGCGGCGCCCTTGGCGCAATCGGCGCAGCCGTGGACGACGCGGTCCCCGCACTGGAGCGAGGCGGCAGGATTGTTTACGCCGGAGCCGGCACGTCTGGACGCATCGGCGTGCAGGACGGAAGCGAGTTACCCCCAACTTATGACTGGCCTCCCGAGCGTCTCGTGTTCGCCATGGCGGGGGGGCTTGATGCGCTCGTCCGAAGCGCCGAGGGAGCGGAAGACGACGAGGCGGCCGGCGCGCAAGCCATGATGGACGCGAGAATTATTGCGAACGACGTTGTCATCGGCCTCGCGGCAAGTGGCACAACTCCCTTTACGATCGGCGTGTTGCGGGCGTCCAGCGCTGCCGGCGCCGTGACGATCGCCGTTGCGAATAACGCGGCCGCGCCTCTGTTCGAGGTCGCGCGCCATCGCATCCTTGCCGATACGGGAAGCGAAGTGATCGCCGGCTCGACCCGGATGAAGGCAGGCACTGCCCAAAAGATCGTGCTGAACCTATTCTCAACCGCCGTAATGGTGAAGATGGGCCGCGTCTATCGCGGGCTGATGGTGGACATGCGGGCCCGGAATGCCAAGCTGAGCCGGCGCGCAGAAGCCATTGTCAGCGAAATCGTCGGCTGCGGGAAAGGCGACGCCGCGCGCTATCTTGGACAAGCTGACGGAGATGTGAAGACGGCCATCCTTATCGGCTTCGGAATCGGCCGCAGCGAAGCCTCGGAGTTGCTCCAACGCCACGGGGGCAATTTGCGCTCCGCGATCAAAGAATGCACAGGCAAGAATGACTGACCCGCAGATCCCAAGCGCGATGGCACGTGAGACCGCCGAGATACCCGCGGCGGCCCAACGTCTTTTGGCACGTACCGATCTGTTCAACGCGTTCGCAAGACGGATCAAGCAGGCCAAGCCGCGCATTGTCGTTTTCTGTGGGCGCGGCAGCTCGGGTCATGTCGGTGTTTACCTGCGCTACCTGTTCGAAGCGCGCCTTGGCCTGCTCGCATCTGCCGCGGCCCCCTCCGTCGTGACCGCCTATCAGCGGTCGCCGGACATGAGTGGCGCCCTGTTCGTGGTTGTGTCGCAGTCCGGGCGCAGTCCCGATATTGTCAAAGCCACCCAAATGGCACGCCAATTTGGCGCGCTTACGCTTGCCGTCGTCAACGACGAAAATTCTCCCGCAGCCGCCGCATCAGAGTTGATCCTGCCGATCGGCGCGGGAGCAGAACACTCCGTCGCGGCGACGAAGTCGGTCGTGCTGTCGATGATCGCGGGGGCCCAATTGGTGGCGGCTCTAGCACGCGACGACGATCTTTCGGATTGCCTCCGTCATTTGCCGGGCCGCCTCTCCGCCGCGCTCGCGTGCGACTGGTCGCCGTGGGCTGATTGCGTCGCTGGCGCGCCGGCGGCCTTTGTTGCTGGCCGGGGTTACGGTCTCGGTTGCGCTCGCGAGATCGCGCTCAAGGTGGCCGAACTCTTGCGGGTACCGGCTCTGGGCTATAGCGCGGCCGAGCTTCGACACGGGCCGCGCGCATCGATCACGCCATCGACCCCGGTCCTGATGCTACGACAGAACGACCAGGCGGCTGCCGCCGTCGATGACCTCGTCCGTGACCTGACCGACGCGGGCGAGAAGGCATTTATTGCCGGAGGAACGGAGGGGACGCTGCCCTGGATAGGCGACGGTCATCCGGTGGTGGACCCCGTCCTGATGCTGGTCCCAGCGTATCGCGCCATCGAGGGGGCGGCGCGACGGCGAGGCCTCGATCCCGACAATCCGCCCCACCTGAACAAGGTGACACGGACATTCTGAGTAGCGTGCGGCCTGCTTGGCATTCGCCATGCCATCTAGCTTGGCGCTGCGGCAGATCCCGGTATTCCTGTCTGGCGGTGCTACCATTTGATCTGGGTCCGACGGTGCAATCGTCAACGGGATTGCGGCGTCATTATCGGGCTTTGACCTGAGCGAAGGATGACTTCGTCAGGAATGCCAGCACGACCCTGCCCATGAATGTCACGTGCTCACGCATGATCGCATCGGCCCGCTGGGGGTCACGTTCAACGATGGCGTCGACCACGCGATGATGGTCGTCATGAGAGCGGTTGATCAGGGCGAAGCTTTCCCAAAGAATTACACGGTCGGACAGGAATGGGATCTGGCAGATCTGGCGCACGTGATGCGCCGTCACAGCGCTGCCACTGCCCGCGATGATGGCGGAATGCAGCCGGCCGTTCAGATCGCGATAGACCGGCAGATCGGCCGGATCGAGATGGCCTTTGGCGAGGATCTCATCGCCTTGCATCAAGCAGCGGCGTAGCTCCGCCACCTGCTCATCGGATATGCCGTTTCTCGCGCAGAGTGCTGCGGCATTTCCCTCCAGCACGGATCGCACCTGGTACATGTCGGCGATCTCGGCCGGCAAAAAGCGCCTCACTTCATAGCCGCGCTTGGCGATGTAGGTGAGGAGCCCCTCCTTCTCGAGCGCGGCGAGCGCCGCACGGACGGGGGTGCGTGAGACGCCCATGGTCTCGGCAAGCTGCACTTCCTGCAAGCGGCTGCCGGGCAGATACTCGCCTTCGAGCACCTGTTGCCGCAACCGATCCGTCACTGATTCCGAGCGCGTCAGCATCGGCACTCCCTAAGGGTTTTTTCGGGCAAAGACAATCCCCCGGATCGCGACATGTATACAATAAGGCGAATGATGCTTGCCATTAGGGATAGGTTCATGCTGATCTAAGGCGATATGTATACAAGAGGGTGATCGAATGGGGGCAGGCGAAGATCAGGTGATGAGCCATTGCTCAACCCGGGTGGACCCCATCGTCAGGGAGATCGTGAAGGGAGCGCTCACCTCTGCGCAGATGGAAATGGAAGCCCTGCTCGAACGCACGGCGATGTCCCCGTTCATCCGCGAGAAGAAGGATTATTTCATCGGCCTCTTCAATGCGGATGGCGCCCTGATCATGGGCACCAATATCCCGGTTTTCGGTGATCTCGTTCGGCCGATTTTCGAGACTTATCCGCCGGAGACAATGCGGCCCGGGGATATCTACTGGTACAGCGACTGTTACGGCACGAAGGGCGCCGTCTCGCATACCCCAGACCAGGTCTATGTCGCGCCGATATTCGTCGAGGGCAGATTGTCAGCCTTCGTCCAGTCCTGGGCACATTTCTCAGATGTGGGCGGCATGCGCCCCGGTTCGCTCTCACCCGATGCGGTCGACATCTTCCAAGAAGGCATCATCGTGCCGCCGGTACGTCTCTATCGGGAAGGCGTGATGAATGAAGACGCGTTCCGGATCTTTCAGCGAAACTCTCGCTTTCCCGAGATGATCCTAGGGGATACGCGGGCCTCTGTGGCCGCAATACGACTGGGTGAGCGACGAATGCTCGAGGTGTTCCAGCGCTTCGGGCGCGAGCCCGTGGCAAATGTGTTCAGCTCGCTCATCGAGGAGACCCGCCAGACGATCCGCGGGCGAATGCGCTCGGTATTCCGGGCCGGCAGCTATAGCTTCACGGAGCATGTGGACGATGACGGACATGGCAATGGACCCTTCGCCATCCGCTTCACGCTCATTTCGGATCGCGAGCGCTTTGTGCTGGATACGACAGGCACGGATGATCAGGCGCCGGGGCCCATCAACTATCTGGCGCATCCTCATGTGCTGAACATGATCTTCGGCATTTATTTTCTTGGTCATGCTCCAGGGGTTCTCTTGAACGAGGGCGCGGCGCAGATATTCGACGAGGTGCGGCTGCGGCCAGGCAGCCTATTGAGCCCGCTTTCTCCCGCTCGCCTCGGCCAGCGCGGCGTCACTTTGATCCGGATGATCGCTGCCTGCTGTGGGCTCGTCGGCGTTGCCACGCAGGGCAATGCGGTCGCCGCCAATAATGTCTACGGCCTCTATTATCTGCGAGGGCGCGATCCCGGCGGTGCTCAGTTCCTGCTAACCGACGGGGTGGGGGTTGGTTGCGGCGCGCGTCCCTTTGCCGACGGGATCGACGCTGTCTATCTGGTTGCACAGGAGAACTATCCCGCCGAATTCATGGATGCGACCTTTCCCGTTCGCCTGCTTGAATATTCGCTCAATTGCGACAGCGGTGGACCTGGTCGCTGGCGCGGCGGCTGCGGGGTGGTGCGCACGGTCGAGCTTCTCGCTCCATCCGCAATGCTGTCCAACCGCGCGGGCGGCGAAGTCTTCCCGCCCTGGGGCATCAAAGGGGGAATGAATGGCGGGGTGAGCCGCTACATCATCAATCCCGGACGGCCGGACGAGCGGACCCTGCCCTCCATGGCCGATGGCACGATCATGAAAAAGGGCGACATTCTCCGCATTGAGACGGGTGGCGGAGGCGGCTGGGGCCATCCTTTCGATCGAGAGGCCGAACGGGTTCGCGATGACGTGCGCGGCGGCCTCGTAAGCCTTCGGAGTGCCGAACGCGACTATGGCGTCGTTCTCACGGGCCCAGACTTCGACATCGACCAAGAGGCAACGAGGCGGCTGCGGGCTGAGCGCCAGCCGGCAACCGGCCTGTTTCACCGGCGGCAATATCTGGAGACCCTCGCATGACGCGCAACACCGCCCCTTCAGCTCTCCCGGGCGCCGGTGTGCTGCTCGGCATCGACATTGGCGGAACCTTCACCGACGTGGTTGCGCTCGATCTCGCATCCGGTATCGTGCGGGTGACCAAGACGCCGAGCACGCCTCGCGACCAATCAATCGGCTTTCGCCGCGGCATTGACAAGATCGCAGGTCTCGCGGGATTTCACTCCCAGGCCATACGGCAAGTGCTGCATGGCACGACGGTCGCCACCAATGCCATTCTCGAGGGCAAGGGCGCCCAGGCCGCGTTGATCACAACCCAAGGCTTTCGCCATGTTCTCGAGATCGGGCGGCACGATATTCCCCGCAAGGAGAACATGTTCGCCTGGGTGAAGCCAAAACGCCCCGTCCCGCCATGGATGATCCATGAGGTCGCCGGCCGGATCGATGTGGATGGGGCGGAGCATGAACCGCTGGACGAGGCTGCCGCACAGGCCATAGGCCGGCAGTTGCGGGATCGGGGCATCGACAATATCGCGATCTGCCTGCTGCACTCTTACGTCAATCCGGCGCATGAGCGGCGGCTTCGCGATATCCTGCTCGACATCATGCCCGATGCGCGGCTTTCGCTCTCCAGCAACGTGCTGCCCGTGTTCCGCGAATATGAGCGCAGCATGGCAACGATCCTCAATGCCTATGTGACGCCCCCGGTCTCCTCCTATGTCACCCAGCTCACGGGGAGGCTCGCGGATTCAGGGATCAAGGCACCGCTCCTGCTCATGAACTCCAGCGGCGGTGCGGTGAGTTCTGATACCGCGCGAGAGCAGCCCATTCAAACCGTGCTGTCCGGCCCGGCGGCCGGTGCCCTGGGAGCTGCCCATGTGGGCATGGCCGTGGGGTTGCCCAATGTGATCTCGATCGATATTGGCGGCACGTCGGCGGATGTGTGCCTGATCCATCGAGGCAGTCCAGCGGTCACCTTGCGTGGGCGGGTGGGGGAATGGCCCCTGCAAACGCCGATGATCGACATGGTGACGATCGGTGCCGGCGGCGGCTCGATCGCCAGGGTTACGGCCGGCGGCAGCCTGGCGGTTGGCCCCGAGAGCGCGGGCGCTGAACCGGGGCCTGCTTGCTATGGCCGTGGCGGCACCGAGCCGACCGTCACCGATGCTCATCTCGTGCTTGGCCGGCTCTGTCCAACCATCCTCGGTGAGGAGATGGCGCTCGATCGGGAGGCGGCGGTGCGGGCGATTCGCGAGAAGATTGCGGAACCGCTCGGAATGTCCGTCGAACACGCCGCGGAGGGCATTCTCGACGTCGCCAATCATGCGATGGTGGGCGCCATAAGGCTCGTTTCCGTCGAGCGCGGCTGGGATCCCCGCGATTTCGCCCTGTTGCCTTTCGGTGGGGCAGGGCCGTTGCATGCAGCCGAGATCGCGCGGCTACTCGGCATGAAAACCATTATCCTGCCGCAGAATCCGGGCGTGCTGTCGGCTTTCGGATTGACCGTCGCCGATCTCCGCAACGATTTTGCGCGCACCTGCATCGAGCGCCCACCTCATTACGACCTCGGCCGGATCGCGCGCAATTTCGCGGATCTGGAGGAGGCCGCGCGAGCATGGCTTGCGCAAGAGCAGATACCGCCGGAGGCTCAGAAAACCGAGTGGGCCGCGAGCCTGCGCTATCGCCATCAGGGGCACGAGCTGTTCGTGCCCTGGACCGAGCGTCATGTGACGGGCGATGCCCTTACCAACACGATCGAACGTTTCCATAAGCTGCATGAGCAGCTCTATACCTTCGCCCAGAGGGACACGCCCGTTGAGCTCGTCACTTTGCATGTCACAGCGCGCGGCAAGTTGCCGAGGCCGCAGGCACTGACGAATGCTGCAACGGAGCAATCTGGTGAAGCGCAGATCGGCGCACAATCCATGATCGTCGAGGGGAAGGCATGGCCCACCCCCGTCTATGCCCGGAGTTGCTTGGAGCCGGGACGAGCGATCAACGGTCCAGCAATCATCGCCCAGCAGGACACAACGACAGTGCTGCTGCCGGGCCAAAGGGCAAGCGTACATGAGACGGGAAATATTCTGATCACAGGCTGACGATCACCCACACATAGAAGATAACGGGAGGAACACGTGAGGAGGATCATTGTGAGCATGGCCGCTCTGGCCATATCCTTAGGGCTTGCTCAGGCTCAGAGCCCGACTTTCAAGATCGGTGTGCTCAACGACCAGTCGTCGCTTTATTCCGACCTCACGGGAACAGGGTCGGTCACGGCGGCGAAGATGGCGGTGGAGGATTTTGGCGGCAAGGTTCTGGGCCAGAGGATCGAGGTGATCTCGGCGGATCATCAGAACAAGCCGGATGTGGGCTCAACCGTGGCCCGGCGATGGATTGATGTCGACAAGGTGCATGCCATCGTGGACGTGCCCGCCTCCTCGGTTGCTTTCGCCGTTCAGGAAATCACGCGCGAGACCAAAACGCCGTTCCTCATTTCGGGCGCCGCCTCGTCCGACCTCACGGGCAAATCATGTTCACCCTTTGGCATTCACTGGACCTATGACACCTATGCCCTTGCCGCCGGCACGGCGCGGGGCGTTGTGCAGAGCGGGGGCAAGAAATGGTATTTCATCACCCAGGACAATGCCTTCGGACATGCCCTGCAGCGCGATATTGCCGGCTTCGTGAAAGCTGCCGGCGGTGAAGTTCTCGGCTCTACCGCACATCCCCTCAACAGCTCTGATTTCAGCTCCTATCTTGTTCAGGCACAGGCGGCAAAGCCCGACGTCGTGGCGCTAGCCACGGCTGGCAGCGACTTTACCAATGCCCTCAAACAGGCCTCTGAATTCGGCCTGGTTGCGGAAGGGATCAAGATCGTCGGGACCAGTGTGACGATCAACGATGTTCATTCCCTCGGGCTCGAGACAGCTCAGGGGGTGCAGTTCGCAGCCCCCTTCTACTGGGACATGACGCCTGAGACCCGCACCTGGTCGCAGCGCTTCTATGACATCGAAGGCAAGATGCCGAACCATATTCATGCGGGCGTTTATGGTGCTGTAAAACACTATCTCGAAGCCGTCCAAGCCGTCGGATCGAGCAATGGGGCGAAGGTGGTCGAGAAGATGAAAGCCATGCCGATCAACGACTTCTTCACGCGGGACGGCAAGATACGGCCGGATGGAAAGGTTGCGCGTCCCTTCTATCTCTTCGAGGTAAAGGCCCCCTCGGAATCGAAAGGCGAATGGGACCTCCTGACCATGCTCGAGGTCATCCCCGCCGAGGAGACGGCCGTGCCGCTTGAGCAAAGCGCTTGCGGACTTCTCAAGAAGGCATCGAACGAGTGAAACGCTGCGGCTGCTCGGGGGCGTGACGGCCGCAAGCGATGATCGGCGGTCCGTATAAAATGGGGGTTGTTGATCGCCGGGCAGGCTGCTATCTAACTGCCGTCGGAGAGGTCGCGGTACATCGGTACCTCGCCATCGATATGTGGGCGCATAGCTCAGTTGGTAGAGCAGCTGACTCTTAATCAGCGGGTCCATAGTCCGAGTCCATGTGGGCCCACCCGTGAGTAGCGCCTGCATCTTCGCCCGGGTCATCGCCGGAAGCATTTGACAGCTGAATAGAACCTTCGCTCAATTGTCCGTTGTCTCTCCTTTGCGAGGAACGGGGGCACCGATGAAGTGCGTTGTGGTCGGCGGGGGTGTCATTGGCACGAGCGTCGCTTGGCACCTTGCGGCTGAGCCCGGTTGCGAGGTGACGCTGCTGGAGCGCGATCAGCTCTCATCCGGCACCACCTGGCACTCGGCCGGCAATATCACCTGGAAGCCGCTGCCCGACCATGATGCGCCCATTCTATACGCCCTCGAAACGATCAGACGGCTGGAAGACGAGCTCAGCCTTCACACGGGCTGGTTGCGGACGGGGCGCCTGTTTCTCGGCAAGGCGTCGGCCACGCTAGAGACGTTCGATCGGTTCAATCGTGAGGCCCGCTCACGCGACATCCCCTCCCGCTGGCTCAAAGCCGAGGAGGCAAGGGCGCTCAATCCTCTACTCACGAGCGAAATATTCAAGGATATCTGGCTCGACCCCTTATCGGGCCGGCTCAACCCTTCAGATCTCACACAAGCTTATGCCACCGCGGCCCGCCGCGCGGGGGCTCGCATCGTCGAAACTGCGGAAGTTACCGGGCTCCGCACAGGCGGCGGCCGGGTGACCGCTGTTCGGGTGAAGGACACATGGCTCGATGCGGATCTGGTGGTCATCGCCGGCGGACTTTGGTCGCGCGGCCTGCTCGAGCCGCTCGGCATTCAGCTGGCACAATGGCCCTGCCAGCATTTTTATCTCATCGCGGATGTGACGCCTCGACTTGGCCGCCAGACGCCGTCCTTTGTCGCGCCGGATGACCTGCTCTATGGGCGGGAGGAGACCGGTTCTCTTCTGTTCGGGTGTTTTGACGAATCAGCTCTCACCATCGATCCGGCAGACTTGCCGGTGCCGTTCACCTTCACGTTGCTGCCGCCAAATTGGGATAAGATCGAGCCTTATTTTCTGCGTGCGGTGGAGATTTTCCCGGCGCTCGAGACGGCGCCAATCCGGCAGTTCGTGAATGGACCGGAGTCATTCACGCCGGACGGGCTTCCACTCATCGGCAGGCTGGACAATATCGAAGGGCTGGTCGTTGCGACGGGCATGAATTCGGTGGGGGTAACCTGGTCAGCAATGACGGGTAAGCTCGTCTCGTGCATCGCAACCGGTCGGGACTCCGGCTTGGAGGCGTCGCGATATGATCCGAATAGGTTCGGGGGCCGCGGCAGTGACCTGGCCTGGCTCAAAGAGGAAGTGTCTGAGATCGTCAGTCGCGGCTATATCCATCAGTCTTTGGGCGATCGCGGGGCCGTGCGCTTGGGTTGATCTAGCCAAGGCGCCGCAGCGCTATCGCGCATTCCCCTGAAAAACCTGGTATTGGCAGAGGCAGCATGGCGGCGCCGTCATGGATGATATCGGCGCGTTCCTCAATCCGGCCCGACGCCGTGTCGAGGATCGTGAAACGATATCGGCCGGCTCTGAGGCCCGGAACCTCGATCCGAAGTTCGGCGGGATTCAAGGAGCGCGTGCGCTGCTGGGTGTCGAGCAGCCAGCCGAGAAATTGCGCATCATCCCCACAGGCGCAGCTGGAAATCCCGGGTGGACAGCGGACCTCCGAATTCAGATTGACACGGCGGAAACATGTCCAGTCGATCAGTGGCAGGAATGTGGCCATCCGCTGCTGGGCCTTCCGCATGCCCATAGTGAGGCTGTGAGGGTGACGGTTGGGCCAGCGCATTCCACCTCCGGCGCCGCCCGCGGCCAGATGAGCCCACTGCATCCGGCGGAAATACTCGTCATCAAAAACTTCCGGCAGCGTAATGTGGTGATCCTTGAAGGAATGGATCGGGCCATGTTCGCTATCCATGAATGGCCGATTGTCCAGGATCTGCCCAAGAGCGCCTCTGACGATTTTTCCCATCGCCAGCGCCGGGGCGACGGTGTCCCTGGGGAAATCGATCGTTCCTTCCTCGTAAATGTGGATGCTGGCGAAGTCGAGATCAGGGGGCCGGAAAATCGGTTCGGCAAGCGGCATATGGGGGCGCCAGATCAGTTCGGGCCCGAAGAGGGAGACCGTTTGGGGATGACTGCGGCCATAGAGGCGCTGTTCGAGGCGGCGCACATGCTGGCTGAGATCATGGATGAATTCACCGAACCCATCGGCGCTCTCTTCCGCTTGACCTGGATGTATCTCATTCCACAAGTCCCACGCGAAGAGGACGCCGCTACCGCCCCAGCGTTCGACAGCAAAGGTCAGTCGCGCCTTGATCGCCTCCCGGCTCTTCTCGCAGAGCAGAATGCGTGAGGGATGCGCGAGCACGCCACCATTCTCGCTGTTGTAAGGATGCCACCGCCAGCGCCGCCACATCCAGAATGTATCGAATGGGGTGAGCAGGATTCGCACGCCATAGCGCTCACAAAGCGCGAATAAATCGTCCCACAGGGCCACCATAGCCGGGACGGGCCGGCCGAGAGGCCGTTCGAAGAAGCGGTGTCGGACCTGAACATATTCCAGCATCAGCCGAATGCAGGTGACCCCATGGGCGGCCAGAAGCTGCAGATAGGCTTCGGCGGTCGCAAGATCGCGCCGGCGGAAAAGCCCCGACAGCTCTGGCCATGTGATCGCATCATTTTGGCCGACCGGGGCCCATGCCTCACCTTCCTCCGTCATGAAATAGGGCGCGTCAGGAGCCACCTGGATCCACGGCAGGGGTGAGACGGGCCGTTCTTCCAGGCACTTCGCCCCGACGTGAGAAGACGTGTCGGCCCTTAGCTCATCCCTGTACATGCCAGGCCCGCTTATCGAAGGCGGCTAACGACCGGCCGCCGCGAGAATATGCACGAGATGGCGTCTCCAGGAGGTTGGAGGGCACCGTCAAGGCAAGGTCAATCATCCGCACTCTCTTCGATAAAGGTCCGGTGAAATCCGTCTTCCGGGGCCTGCCGACGGGACTTAGAGCAGGTAAGTTGCTGCACGTTGGAGTAAACCTGCCCACGATCACGCGGTTCCAATCTGGAGGGCGACGATCCGCGACGATGGTCCAGCCAATCATCCCGCACTTTCCTTCAGACCGCGTAATTTTCTGGCCGGCAGCATTGGCAATTTGCCAGGCCACCCCCGGCGACGGGAACGATAATGACGGCTGGCTTCCGAGTGGCTAATCAGTGGAAGAAAATTAAGCGGGTTCATGCTGAGGCTGAGGTCCGCGTTGACCAGTTGGGTTCTTTGCTTACCGGTTCGTTTCTTGACCGCGACCATATAGGCCAACCCTCAGGAAACTGCCGCGTTTTGGAGCGCGGAAGGGTTACCAAGAACAAGCAAGAATGCGTGTTCGGGTGAACCCCTCTGGAGGACTCCGTGAGGGGTTTGTTGTTTCTGCTAACTGAGTCGAGGTATAAGACTGAACTCGCGCCGCTAACGATGATGATAATACATGGCCAGAAGCTCGAAGTCTGCGTTCCTCGGCTCTCCCTCCAACATTAAAGAGACGACTGATCGTTCGATGTTTGAGCGCATACTCGATGCGCTTCCAGATGGCGTTCTGGTGACCGACGGTGAGCGGGGTGTGGTATATGCCAATGAGGCTTTCGCGCGGCATTGGAGAATCCCGCAGCGGATGATGCAGCTGGGGGATGAACTCTCCATGCTCGATTTCGTCACCGATTCCTTATGCAATCCCAAGGAGTTCCACGACGAGGTGGAGCGCCTGTATAATTCAGAGGAAAGTGCAAGCTCCGAGGTGGTTTTGAAGGATGGCCGGGTGTTCTCGCGGCGCAGCGTTCCGGCTTACAAGGATGGGGCGCTTGCCGGCCGCATCTGGATTTTTACCGACATCACCGAAGCCCGCAGCGCAAGCACGGATGCACTGACCGGCGTTAGAAATCGACGTGCATATTTGCGAGATTTTCCGGCTTTTGTGCAGGCGCAGGACTGCGGACTGCTCCGCTCGGTAGCTCTCCTCGATATCGATAACTTCAAGGGCTATAACGACACCTATGGTCACGCTGCAGGCGACGAGGTGCTTCAGAGGATAGGCGAGATTCTCATCTGTCATCTTCCGAATGCGGATGACCTGGTGTTTCGGATGGGCGGAGATGAATTTCTCCTGGCATGCCATATTCCGGGTGAGGTAGACGTTTTCTCGTTTTTCGAGACGATCCGCAGGAGCATCTCCGACCTCGCCATTCCGCATACGCAGAATGCGCCTTGGGGCATTGTCACAACGTCCATGGGGTTGGACACATTTCGCAGCCCGGAAAGCCCGGTTGACATGTTCGAGGCAGCCGATGCGGCCCTTTACCAGGCAAAATCGCTGGGCCGCAACCGATTGATCATGCGAACCTCTAAGGCAGCCAGCGACGGGGCTGCCGATCCGGCAGTTCTAGAACCCCACGAAACGAGACTACTGCAGCAGCCCTAGCCCATTGCCCCACCCATCACGCTGCCGCGGCGTGCGCCTCGATTGAGCAGGAGCGCGGCTATGGCAATCGCAAGGATGCTGACGCCCAGCATGATGACCGCGATCGCCGCCACGTCGCCTTTCAGCCCGGCTTTGAACGAGGAAAGGATATACAGGGGCAGCGTTGTCGTGCCAGGGCGCTGGACAAAAACAGAGGTGATCACATTGTCCAGCGAGAAGGTGAAGGACAGGAGCAGCCCTGCCATTACCGCGGGAAAAAGCAGCGGCAGGGTGATGGTGACGAAGGCGCGCCAGGGCACCGCGCCGAGATCGGCTGCCGCTTGCTCGAGCTGCTCACCCATGCCCTCCGCCCGGGCGCGGACAATGAGCGTGACCACGGCGACATTGAACACGGAATGGCCGATGGAGAGCCGGGTGATGCCATCGAAAATGCCGAGGCGGTCGAGCCAGATCATCTGGCCGATGGCGGAGACGAGCTCCGGCGTGCCCAATACCACAAAGATCAGCATGACATAGGGCACCAGCCAGCGCCCCTTGCGCCTCGCCAGGGTGAGGCCCGCGAGCATGCCGAGGCTCACCGCGATGAGTGCGTTTATGGCGGCAGCCTTCAGTGAAACGGCCAGAGCGCTCAGCACGCGCGGATTGTCCAGCGCGACCGCATACCAGCGGGTTGAAAATTCCTGCCAGACATAGAGGTTTCGGCCGCCATTGAAGGAATAGGCGATAATCACGAAGATCGGCAGGAACAGAAAGATGAAGACCATCACCATCCAGGTGAGGCCTATGATACGGCGGATGTTGCGCGGCTGAATGCTCATAGGGCCGCTCCCCGCATCGTACGCAGTGCGCGCGAGACAGCCCACAGGAGCACTATCCCGACGATGACTGTCAGCGCCAGCATCAGAATGAGCAGGATGGCCATAGCGGCACCGATGGGAAGGTTCTGGGCCGACAGGATCTGGGTTGCCACGAGATTGCCGACCATGAGCCCCTTGGTGCCGCCGAGAATGGTGGGCACCACATAATCACCGGCGGCGAGGATGAAGGTGAGGAGCAGGCCGCCGAACAGGCCGGGGGCTGCGAGTGGCAGTGTCACCTGGAAGAAGGTGCGGATGGGCCCTGCGCCCAGATCCATGCTGGCCTTGGCGAGTGCCGGATCTATCCGCTCGAAGGCAACGTAGATCGGCAGGATCATTACGGGCAGGTAATTGTATACGATGCCGAGCTGGACGGCCCAGCTGGTGTCCAGCACGAGCAAAGGACCATCAAGAATGCCAAGCGACTGCAGCGTTTTGGACAAGGTGCCCTGGGGTGCCAAGATGATCCGCCAGGCGAAGGTCCTGAGCAGGAAGCTTGTCCAGAAGGGCAGGATCAGCAGGAAGACGAGCAAGGGCCGCCAGCGTGGCGCCACGTAATAGGCGAGCGTATAAGCGACGGGCAAGCCGATCAGCGCACAGGCAATGGTGCCGATACCAGCGATCTGCAGCGTGCCGAGGAACACATTGAAGAAGAGCTCGCTGGTTGCCGCGAGGTAATTGTCGAGGGAAAGAGACTTCAGGGAGACGAAGCCCTGCTCTGTCGCTTGCGGTTTCGAGCCGAAGCTATAGAGGACGATCCAGGCGAGCGGCAGGACAAAGAAGATGATCCACCAGGCCAGCGCCGGCCATGCGAGGATCCAGCGCGGTACGGGCCAAGCCTTCAGGCCTGGCGTTAAGGTGAGGCTCGGCGCGGTCGAGTCCTGTGCCATTGCTCAGTTGCTCATCATCCTGCTCGATTGGACCTGAAGGTCCTCGTGGGGATAGAGGTTGAAATGGGCAGCATCCCAGCTTGCCCACACCGCCTCGCCCGTGTTCGGCAGGCCGGCCGCGCGGCCCCTTTGCACCCTGCTGATCAGGTCGCGGTCACCTTCGAGCTTGATGAGATATTCCAGCGCATCGCCCAGCATCACCACAGCGGCGACCTGGCCGGCGATACGGTTGGGCTGGTCTACGGGCTCATCCCTGGTCAACGCCACATGCTCGGGCCGCACCGCGCCAAGCGCCTTGGCCCCGGGCTGCAGGCCTTCAGCCACGCGCCCTGCCGTGAACTGGGCGCCCTCGGCTTCGAGGCGGTTCGTGTCGGCGATCCGCGTGCCATTGAGGAAGTTCTGCGCACCGATGAAGCTGGCGACGAAAGCAGTGCGCGGCGTGTCGTAAAGCTCCGTCGGGCTGCCGAGCTGCTCGATCCGGCCATCGCGCATGATGGCGATCTGATCCGACATGGCCAGCGCCTCCTCCTGGTCATGGGTGACGAAGATGAAGGTGAGGCCGAGTTGTGCCTGCAGGAGCTTGAGCTCGATCTGCATTTGCTGGCGCAGCTTGCGGTCGAGCGCACCGAGCGGCTCGTCGAGCAGCAGCACGGACGGGCGCTTCACCAGGGCGCGCGCCAGGGCGATGCGTTGCTGCTGACCACCCGAGAGCTCCGTGGGGCGGCGATGGGCAAAGGACAGCATCTGCACCATGTCCAACGCATCCCGCACCCTTTTGCGCCGCTCACCAGCAGGCACGCGGTCCTGCCGCAAGCCATAGGCCACGTTCTCGGCGGCGCTCATATGCGGAAACAGGGCGTAATTCTGGAACACGGTGTTCACGTCCCGCCGGTAGGGCGGAAGCTGCGTCACATCGTTGCCGCCGATTTCCACCCGGCCGGTGTCGGGCAGCTCGAAGCCGCCGATCATGCGCAGGACGGTCGACTTGCCCGCGCCGGACGAGCCGAGCAACGATACGAAGGAGCCCTGCCTGATCCGCAGGGACACCTCGTCGACAGCCTTGAACGCGCCATAAGCCTTGCTGATCCGAACGATATTGACTTCGCTTGCCATCCTCACTTCCGGGATGTGAAGGGCTTGAGTGCAGCTCTCACTGAGCTGCCGCCGCCTTGAACTTGGTGAGAATGGCGATGCGCCGATCATAGGTCTCGTTGCGCACCGTGCGCTCCCCACGCTTCTGCGCATCGGCTGGCGGGAAGATCAGCGGGTGATCGGCGATACTCGGATCCAGCTTGTTTTCGACACCGGCCACCGGCGACAGGAAACCAGTATAGGTGACCTCGCGTGCCGCGACTTCCGGATCAAGCACAAAATTGATCCAGGAATGGGCAGCATTCGGGTGCTTGCCGCCCACCGGCAGATGATAGCTGTCCAGCCACATCTCCGAGATCGGCTCGGGATAAACGAAGACGAGGTTCTCATTGCCGGAGGAATCGATCGCCTGCTTGGCGTTGCCATTCCAGCACTGCGCGAGGATCACCGACCCCGATGCCACATCCTGGACGGGATAGGAGTTGAACGCCTTGATGTGCGTGGCCAGTTTACCGACCTGCTCCTCGGCATCCTTGAGCGCCGCTTCATCCGTGCTGTTCCAGGACAGGCCCTTCGACCAGAATAGCGGGGCGATCGCCAAGGGATCATCCAGCAGAGAGACCTGGCCGCTGGCCTCATTCACCACCGCCTCCAGAAAGTCATTCCAGCTTTTCATAGGCCGGGTGATCACAGACTTGTCATAGATGAAGCCTTGCGAGCCCCAGCTCTTGGGCACGGTATATTCGTTGCCGGGATCAAAATTCGGATTGGCCACTTCGGGCCGAATATTGCCGATATTCGGGATTTGCGACTTGTCCAGTTTCTGGATCAACTGCTTGTCGATCAAGAGCTTGATCATGAAGTCGGTGTTCATGCCCACATCATAGCCGCTATTGCCCTGGGCCAGCTGAAGCTTCGAATACATCTCGTCATTGCTGGCATAGGAATCATAGATGAGGCGGCTATTGTTGGCGCTCTCCCAAGCGGAGATATTGTCGGGGCTGATATAGTCCGCCCAGCCCATCATGCTCAGCTGGTCTTCGGCTTGGGCAGCCATCAGTCGCGATGAGGCCATCGGCCCGGCCAAAGCGAGGCCCATGCCAGCAACGGTGCCTTTGAGCAGGCCGCGGCGGGTCAGCCGATACCAGCGCCTCGAACGATCGATCATCATTGTCTCCCTCTCCCTTTCCGATCTCGCGCGCAGCTCTATGCAGGGTTGTTATGGGGTCCATTGACCTTCTGCCTGCGCGATGCGCTCCAGATGGTGCGCAGCCCTCAGGACACTGACCTCGTCAAAGGCCTTGCCGATGAACATGAGGCCCACCGGCAATTCATCGACCATGCCACAGGGCACCGATATGGCTGGGTGTCCGGTCACATCGAAGGGACCGGTATTTCCTTCCATATTGAAGGAATGCAGGATGGTAGCTTCCGGCCCGCAATCGGCTTCCGGCAGCGGTGGTGCGCGGAAGGGGATGGTCGGCATTGCGAGAACGTCAAACCGGCTCAAGGCCTCGTCATAGGCCGCGCGGAACTTCCGCCGCAGGTTCTGCGCCTTGGCATAGTGCCGCCCATAATATTTGTCGCGGATATATTCGCTGGTCAGAAGCACGAATTTGGCCGCAACCGGCAGCTCATCGGGACGCGCGCGCCAATTCCTCCCGAAGGCTTCCAGCATCTCGGCCGAATAATATCCCTGCCAGCCGTAGCCCATCGCATTGCCCTTCAGCATCATCTCGGAAATGCCTTCGAGCACGATCGCAGTATAGACATGAAAGCCTTCGAGGTGCCACGGAATAGAGACCTCCTCGAGCTGGGCGCCCTGGCGTTGCAGTGCCTGCAGCGCACCGCGCACGGTCTCATCCGTGGCGGGGTCGCTTTCCGGTCGACCGAAGCCTTCCCTCACAACGCCGACTTTCAGCCCCTGCAGGGGTGAATCCAGCGCGCTCAGGTAATCCTGAACGACCGCATTGTGCTGCCGCGGGTCAAGGCCGTCAGGTCCCGCAATCACGGCCAGCAGCGGGGCGACATCCTCGACGGTTCTCCCCATCGGCCCGCAATGGTCGAGGGTCGGCTCCACCGGGAAGATGCCGGTATAGGGCACGAGCCCGTGGGTGGGCTTGAGGCCGACGATGCCGCACCAGCTCGCAGGGGTGCGGACCGAGCCACCCTGGTCACCACCGAGGCACATCCGGATATCGCCTGCGGCAATCGCGGCGGCGCTGCCGCTGGAAGAGCCGCCGGCAGCATGGCTGGGCTTGCGCGGGTTCTTGATGGGCGCTGGCCAGCTGGTGTGGCTGCCGCCGGAGAAGCACAGATCCTCGCAGGTGGTCTTGCCAGCGATGATGCCGCCGGCTTCGAGGATACGCGTGATCACGGTGGCATCGATGGTGGGCACGAAATTGCCAAGCGTGCGGCTGCCATTGCGCATGGGCAGGCCGGCCACCGCGATATTGTCTTTAACGCCGATGCGCTCACCGGCGAGCGGGCCATTCGCGCTGCCCTTGATCTCGCTTATCCACGCCCAGGCATTGTAGGGATTGTCAGCGTCACGGGGCGCATGGCCCGGAGAGCGCTCGCCGGCAAACCGGGGTGGCTGGGGATCCGGAACCTCATCGAGCCGGTCATAAGACAGCTTGACGCCCTCGGCAAAGCTGACGAAGGCTGCCCGTTCCGCCTCGGAAAGGCGCAGTCCGAACCGCTGCGAAAGCGCCTCGAAATCCTTGGCTGATGGTGCTTCTATACTCATCCGTCGATGCAACTCCCCAGCACGGATCTTCACCCCCGATGTCAACCTGCCACTTGGTTGAGTATTCTTGAACGCGGCAGGATATTGTTGCACCGCAAAGACTAGGATGGCTCCGATCGCTGGGCAATATGGAATTGAGTAAGGTCGTATGTCGCGGCTTCAGGGAGGGAAATTATGGACTTGGCGGAATTCGCGGCAGGGGCCGCCTATGTCGGCGGCCAGTTCGTGCCGATCAACGAAGCAAAAATCCCGGTAACCGATTGGGGCTTCACCCGTTCGGATTGCGTCTATGACGTTGTCCACGTGTTTCGAAAGGGCTTCTTCCGGCTCGACGATCATCTCGACCGGTTCATGACGTCCATGGCGGCGCGGCGGCTAAAGCCGAAGGAGGGCCGTGAGGAGATTGAAGCGATCCTGCATCGCTGCGTTGGCCTGTCCGGCCTCGATGATGCCTATGTGGCCATGGTGGCGCTGCGTGGCCGGCCACGAATCGCGGGCTCGCGCCGACCGCAGGATTGCGACAATCATCTGGTCGCCTACGCCATCCCCTGGATCGATGTGATTCCCAAAGATGTGCAGGAGCGAGGCGCGCATCTCTGGATCGCCTCGACGCCCAGGGTCCCCGATGCATCGGTCGATCCGACGGTGAAGAACTACCAGTGGAGCGATCTCACCTCCGGCCTGTTCGAAGCTCACGACAATGGGTTCGACACAGCGGTCCTGTGCGATGCCGAGGGTTTCGTGACCGAGGGACCGGGCTTCAATATCTTCGTGGTCCAGGACGGCAAGGTCATGACGCCGGACCGGGGTTCCCTCCATGGCATCACCCGCAAATCCGTCCTCGAGCTCTGCCAAGAGATGGGCATCGAGGCCAGCATCTGTCCCATCCCGCGCGCATTGCTGGAGACTGCAGACGAGATCTTCGCCGCCACGACAGCGGGCGGCGTCATGCCCGTCTCACGGATCGGCCGCACAATCCTCGGCAATGACAGGCCGGGCCCGATCTCACTGGCATTGAAGGCCGCTTACTGGCGCAAGCACGAGGAAGGCTGGCACCGCACAGAGGTGCGCAAGCTCGAGCCGAGGCCATAAGGCTCAGAGATGTGATGGGTGTGATGGGCGCCGTGAGTTGAGGCAAGCTGCCTCTGTTCAAACCTGACGGGGGCTTTTGCACGATTATATAAGAGTGCAGCGGCCCTCCCGCGCTCTTCATAACTCGGGCTGGCTGGCCGTGGTCCGCCTCGAGCACTATGGCGCCGCTGAAGATTAGCCGTTCGCCGCCGCTTCCAGGCCAGCGATATCGAATTTCACCATCTTGAGCATCGCTTCGGCAACGCGCTTAACCCTATCTGGGTCGGGATCGCTCATCAGCTCGCCAAGCCGCTTGGGTGTGATCTGCCAGCACAGGCCCCACCGATCTCTCAGCCATCCGCATTGCTCCTCGGAACCGCCTGCTTTCAGCGCATCCCAGAGATGATCGATCTCGCTCTGGGTTTCGCATTCGACGATGATCGAAAAGCTGTGGTTGAATGGATCGAGAGGGCCGGCCTCAATCGCCATATAGCGCTGATCACCGAGCGTAAAGGCCGCGATCTTGACGCTGCCTTCGGGCCCGCTCGGGGTCTCGGCCGGCAGACCCGAAATCCAGTGAATGGACGATCCGGGTATCAGCGAAGTGTAGAAGGCAATGGCGGAAGCCATGTCCTTCTCGAACCAGAGATGCTGGATGACCTTCATCATGATGATCCTTCCTCTGACAATAGAAGGCGGCATCCTTGATGGTCGAATAACAACCCTGTCCACTGCCCATGTCAAATGTCTCAGGGGAAGGGGCAGCAGGGGCGCAGAGATGTGCAGGGAGGGTAAGGAGTGGGGGCGGGACGGAACCTTCTCTGGTCAGCTCAAATGCTTCTCGAAGAAAACCCGGTTGAAGCCATCTTCCGTGCGGCGACCAACCTCGATGTAGCCAAGGCGAGGATAGATCGAGAGGTTGTCTGTCATTTTTTCGTTCGTGTAGAGACGCACGGATCCAAGACCCAGACGCCGCGCTTCATCTTCGCAGAACCGAACCAGCGATTTCCCGATTCCTCGGCCCGTCGCCGCAGGCTGCACGGCGACATTTTCAAGCAGCATGTGGTTTTCTTCGGGATAGAACACGATGAAGCCTTGCAGGTCATTTCCCTCGCCGACCGCCACATAGGCCTGACCAGCAGCAATTTGCGATCCATAATCAGCAAGCATGGGCGCAGGCTTACGCCCGATCACGGTGACATATTGCGAATAGGCGCTTTCGGCACATGCCCGAATGGCGGCCTCATCGTTCTTCACTGCTTTCCGGATCATCCCTCATCTCCCCGCGCCATTTCCTCAAGGGGGAAACATATATGTTCTGCGACCGGAACCGACGCAACGGGAGAGTACCGACACGAGCGCTTTCGCTTTTCTTTGAACCGCGAAACCGCTCAACTTATTGAGTGACCGCATTTTCTTCACGCGAACCGGTACTCACTTCGCTCGAAATGCTCAAGATCGCGCTGTGGAGCGCGCTGGCTGGTACAGTGAGGGGACGTCTGCATCGATCTGGTCCCGGCGATGCGGCTTGCAGGCTCAGGACCCAGATCGATCAAGCGCGCGGGACCGATTTCACTGCTTCGCGCCTTGGGCGACAGTCTTTTCCACCAGTGGGCAGCCGCCTTCACTCATCGGGCGGAAGGCTTCTTCTGCGGGGATGGTCGAGAGAACGTTATAGACGTCCCACTCTTCCTTGGAGTCTGACGGCTTCTTGACCTCAAACAGATAGAGCGGATGCAGTTTGCGCCCGTCCGGCCGGATGGTGCCGTGCCCGAACAGGGGATCATCGGTTGGGATTTCCTTCATCTTGGCCACCACGGCCGCCCCGCTATCCTTGCTTTTCAGCGCTTCAACGGCCTTGAGATAATGAATGATGCTCGAATAGACACCCGCCTGGATCTGGGTGGGCATCTTGCCATTGTTCCGTGCGGCAAAGCGGCGGGACCATTCCCGCGTGTCGTCGTTCAGGTTCCAGTAGAAGGCGCCCGTCAGCACGAGGCCCTGTGCCGTCTCAAGGCCCAGAGCCTTGATATCCGTGACCATGAGCAGCATGGCCGCAAGCGTCTGGCCGCCTGGCACGATGCCGAACTCGGCTGCCTGCTTGATGCTGTTCACGGCATCGGCCCCTGAATTGGCGAGGCCTACGATCTTGGCGCCGGAACTCTGCGCCTGCAGGAGGAAAGAGGAAAAATCCGACGTGACGAAAGGATGCCGCGCCGCGCCGAGCACCCTGCCACCGCCGGCCTCGATCACTTTCGTCGCCTCGGCTTCCAGCATGTGTCCGAAGGTATAGTCGGCCGTGAGGAAGAACCATTCCTTGCCACCGCGGCGGACGACCTCACGGGCTGTCCCATTGGCGAGGGACCACGTGTCATAGACCCAGTGGACGGTATTGGGCGAGCATTGCGCGCCGGTAAGATCCTGCACGGCGGGTCCCGTGGCCAGCAGAACCTTGTTCTTTTCGCGTGTAACCTGATGAACCGCCAATGCCACCGAAGATGTCGGCACATCCACGATCACATCGACGCCGTTTTGATCATACCACTGCCGGGCCATGGCGGCGCCGATGTCTGGCTTGTTCTGGTGATCTCCCGAGATAATCTCGACCTTGAGATCCTTGTGGTCGGCAGTGAAATCTTCGACCGCCATCTCGGCGGCGCGGACCGATCCCTCGCCGGCCATGTCGGCGAAGGTGCCGCCACGATCGTTCATAACGCCGATCTTTACGCTGATTTGCGCCTGCCCAGGACTTGCGAACAGGGTGACGGCAAGCGCCATCCCCAACATAGCCAACCGCATCGTTCCCTCCAGTTCTCGTGTTTTTGCGCCCGGTCTCATTGCCAGGCGTGATTGCCTGCTAAATCGTCCTCCCTCCATCGACGGGGATGATGGCGCCGGTGATAAATGACGATCTGTCATCGGCGAGATAAAGGCAGGTATTGGCCACATCTTCCGGCTCGCACAGGCGGCCCAGAGGGATTGTGGCAATGATGGAATCGCGACCTTCAGCAGTGCGTGTGCCGCCGAGGAGTGAGTCTAGCATACCCGTCGGCGCGGTCACTGGTGCGATGCCGTTCACGCGGATGCGGTCAGGGGCAAGCTCGATTGCCATCGATTTGGTGATCGCATGGACCGCGCCCTTGGTGCCGTTATACCAGGTGACGCCGGGCCGCGGCCTGATCGCGCCGGTGCTGCCGAGATTGATGATGCAACCACCGCGCCCCTGCTCGCGGAACAGCGGGACGGCCGCGCGCGCCATGCAGTAGTGCGATTTGACATTGGCCATGCAGTAGTGCGATTTGACATTGGTGGCGAACAGACGATCGAAAGTCTCCTCATCGACATCCGTCAATGATGCCTTCGTGTTGAGAATGCCCGCGTTGTTGACGACAATATCGAGGCCACCAAAATGCCTGCGTGCGCATTCGACCATCGCTGCCACATCTTGCAGCGATGCCACATCGCCTGTGCAGGCTATCGCCCGTTCTCCCAATTCGGATGCGATCAGGTGCGCCCCCTCTTCGTTGCGATCGGCGATGACGACAAACGCGCCCTCGCGAATGAAGGCGGTGGCGATCGCCCGGCCGAAGCCGCTGGCCGCGCCGGTCACAATGGCCGATTTGCCCTGCAGCCGCATTTGCTTCCTCCCTCTTGGGGCTAGAGCTTTTCCGCTCTAACTTCTTGCTTGGTCGCATTTTCTTCACGCGAACCGGTTTCTACTTCGCTCGAAAATGCTCTAGCGGATCGTCGAGACGCGTTTCGAAATGGACCATCCGCCATCCACCGCGAGCACCTGCCCGGTGATGTATTTGGCATCCTGCGAGCACAGAAAAGCTACGGCCGCCGCAACCTCGTCGGCATCACCCGCGCGTCCCAGCGGCGTGCTCGAGAGGAATGTGTCGTAGAACCACTTGTTCTGCGTTTGGCGCTCCTCGGTATGAGCCGGCGTCATGATCAAGCCGGGCGCAACCGCATTGATCCGGATGCCGTTCTCGCCGAATTCCGTCGCCATCTGCCTCGTTAGACCGATGAGCGCCGCCTTCGCTGCGGAATAGGTGGCAGCCCCCAGAAAGCCCATCAGCCCAAAGACGGACGAGACATTGACGATGGCGCCGCCGGTCGCCGCGTTCTGGCTGACGAATTCACGCGAGAAGCGAAAGGTCACGCGAAAATTCATGTTCATGTAGTGGTCGAGCTCATCATCGCTCGTCACCGCCACGGATTTAGGATTGCCAAGCCCGACATTGTTGACCAGGCCATCTATGCGGCCGAAGCGCTCTCTAGCCTCAGCCATGACGCGCTTCGGGGCATCGGGAGCGGTCGCGTCCTGTTCGAAAGCCAGGATGCGGCCTTCCGATGAGGCAAGGCGCGCAGTTTCCGCGACGGCTCCGGCATTGCGGTCGACGGCAAGGACAGAGGATCCTTCTTCGGCCAGACGCAAAGCGCAGGCCCGGCCGATCCCTGATCCAGCTCCAGTTACGACAAAGGCAGCTCCCGACAAGCCTCGCATCTTATCCCCCCAATCAACATTGTTGTCGTTTCATCCGTTCAGGCACCAATGCCACTCGCCATGCGGTGTTCTTCACGGCGCGCGGGCTCGACACGCGATTTCGTCAGTGCGCCGAGTGGACCAAGTTCCTTCTCGATGCCGGGCACGACATCCGTAATGAAACGCTCCAGTGAGCGCATGGCCTTTCGGTGCGGGTAATCGCCGACCTGAAAGTAAAGGGCGATGTGATCGACGCCAGTGCGCCGGATTTCCTCGACACCGCGGGCGATGCACGTTTCAACATCGCCAATCATCTGGCTGGCGAGGATTTGCTCCATGGTCTGCTCGTTGGGGAACGGCTTGTCGCCCAGCATCATCGTACCGGCCTGAACCTCCTCGCGGCGGCGCAAAGAGGTTGCGACACGCAATTGCCAGCGTGCGTTCTCGGCATAATTTTCCGCTTCGCGCGGATCATCTGTCACGCAGCAATAGCGGAGCAGCCCCCAGCGGAGATCCTCGGGCCGCTTTCCCGCATCGACCATGACCTGCTCGAGAATGGGCCGCTGCGCGGCGACTTCATCGATCGAGTAGAAGCGGCCATTGACGATCATGGGAAAGCCGCGCTGGGCCGCATAATGGTGGACCTCGGGCGCATGTCCTGCGACCCAGATCTGAGGCAGCCCGCGATGGGGGCGCGATGCAATATGGGTCTTCGGCAGGGCATAGGCCGCGCCGTCATGCTCGACGAACTCTTCCGTCAAACCGCGTTCGATGATCTCCATATAGTCGGCGAAGATCTGTTTGGACGCGCCGAGATCTGCACCGAACCGCTCGAATTCATAGGGTTGATAACCGGTTCCGACGCCGACAATGAGGCGACCTTCCGATAGGGCATCGAGCATCGCGATCTCGGCGGCAACCCGCACCGGCGAATAAAGCGGAATGACGAGAATGCCGGTGGCGAGCTTGATGCGTCGAGTCTGGGGAATGCAATAAGCCGCCATCATCAGCGGCGAGGGGCAAATGCCGTAGTTCGAGAAATGATGCTCAGCGAACCAAGAAATGCCGAGCCCGCCTTGATCGGCAAGCCTGGTCAAAGCGACGGCGTCTTCAAGTATCTCGCGCGTGGACGTGCCTTGGCTGCGGTAGCCCATCAAATTGAAAATACCGAAATCCATGATTCCTCCCGACTGCACCCTCGAACGGGTCTGCGCGACGGCACGGGCCTTGTTGCTGGGTCGATGGCGAGGCCAGCTGGTCTGCTTAATAGTTCTATATGGAACCATAACGCGGTCCGTATACGGCATCAAGGGGCTTCCATCGAAGCCGTGGAACCTATGGTTTCGCGGTTAGAGTTGCCGATGTATAGGCCGCAGGACCCCGCTGATACGTAACGTCGGGGAAGAATATGGCTCGAGCAAAGTCAGGTCGACTGAGCGGAGTTCGGCAATTCAGCCGACGTCATTTCGTGTTGAGAGACCGCCAAGCACAAGTCAATAGATACGCGCCCATTTCACCGTCTCGTGGATCATCTTGGACAAAAGCCGATCCAGTGTCTCCATCTCCGCAGGATCGAGCGCGCTCAGCATTTTCCGCTCGCTGGCGACAAATTCCTCCTCAACATCCTTGAAAATGCGAAATCCCTCCGGTGTAAGATCCAGGATTTTCCGGCGCTTATCGCGAACATCGGCTGTTCTCACGATGAGCTTGCGCGAGAGCAGCACTGTGAGTGCACGGCTTATACTGTTCTTTGGGCGACCGGTTATCTCGCAAATATCGGTGGCGGTCAGTCCACTTGTCTGGCCAAGACAAAACAGCGCTGCGCCTTCGGACTCGTTCAGGAGGTATTGCTTTTCGAAGTACTTGTACGGCCGGCCTTTATACCAGTTCGTCAATACGGCTATGCGATAGCCGTGCTTCACCCGGCTTCGTTCAAGGACCTCGATATGGCGCAAGCTCGGCATGTCGTTGAATCGCCCCTGTTTGTGAATCCGCGCTCAGACTTCCGCGAAGACTGCAGTCGTGATAAGTTCCATGTGGTACTATCATGTGCGACAGTCAGAACGCTGTTGCTATTGAGGTCAGCTAAATGCTGGCGCGATAGCCGCTCGTCAAGCCTGCCAAACGCGGCCCAAGCCGCGAACGATAGAACACGAACCGCATAACCCGGCGGAACGGTATGGGAGGAAACCTTGCGACTGCGGATTTGGGCGAGCATTCTCGCCATCATCTCCATACATGGTGTGGCGATCGCTGATGATGCTGCAAAGGCGCCGATCAGAATCGGCGTGATGAATGATATGTCCGGACCCTATGCCGATACATCGGGGCCCGGCACCGTCGTGGCAGCCAAAATGGCGGTCGAGGATTATGGCGGAACGGCGCTGGGCAGACCTGTTGAAATTCTCGCTGCCGACCATCAGAACAAGCCCGATGTGGGCGCGCAAATCGTGGGCCGCTGGATCGACGAGCAGGGCGTGCTCGCCATTGCCGATGTCAACACCTCATCGGTGGCGCTCGCCGTCCAGAACATCACGCGCGACAAGCAGCGGGTGTTCCTCATTTCAGGCGCCGCTTCGGAGGATCTTACGGGCAAGAATTGCTCGCCATTCAGCATTCACACGGCCGACGATACGCGGGCCCTCTCGGCCGGCACCACCAAGGCTGTGCTGGATAGCGGCGCGAAAAACTGGTTCTTCATCACGGCGGACTATACGTTCGGCCATGTGATGGAAGCCGCAAGCTCGCGGATCATCGAGGCCAATGGAGGGAAGATCGTCGGCGGTGTGCGCCATCCCCAGGGATCAAGCGACTTTTCCTCCTATCTACTGGCCGCGCAGACCTCAGGTGCGGAGGCCATCGGTCTTGCCAATGCGGGGGACGACACCACCAACGCCATCAAACAGGCGGTCGAGTTCGGATTGCCCCAGGGCGGGCAGCAGCTCGTGGGGCAGATCATGTTCATCTCCCATATCCATTCGCTCGGCCTGCCCACCGCGCAAGGCCTGCTGCTGACCGAAAGCTTCTATTGGGATATGAACGAGGCGACACGCCAATGGTCGGCGCAGTTCGAAAAGCGCTTTGGGCGCAAGCCGACCCGCGAGCACGCGGCGACCTACGCGACCATCATCCACTACCTCAAGGCCATCGATGCCGCAAAGACGACGGACGCGGCCAAAGTCGTGGCCCAGATGAAGGCGATGCCCATGGACTATTTCGGGCAAGACGCACATATCCGCGCCGATGGTCGCGCCATCTACGGCCTCACTCTTTTCCAGGTGAAATCTCCCGAGGACTCAAAAGGCCCATGGGACTACTACAAGCCGGTGAGAACGCTGGCAGGCAAGGACGCGTTCGTCTCAGAAGCCGAGAGCGCCTGCCCCTTGCTGAAGCACGCCAACTGAGCAGCGTTCTTCTCAGCGTGCGGTGGCATCGAGATGGTGAAGGCGCGGCTCGATCCGGTTCTCATCCAGCGCCAAGGTCGCGATGGTCACGGGCAAGCTGAACCGTCGCGGCCCACAGCTTCCGGGATTGAGATAGAGCACGCCGTCGATGGTTTCGATCCGCGGCCGATGGGAATGGCCAGAGACGATGACATCAATGCCGGATGATCGCGGATCGTCCCTCAGCGTCTTGAGGTCGTGCAGGACGTAGAAACAGCGCCCACCCAGGTTCACCATTTGGCTGTCCGGATAGATTTGCGCCCAGATGGCGGTATCGATATTGCCTCTGATTGCCGTGACGGGCGCGATCCGGCGAAGCGCCTCAATGATTTCCGGTCGACCGATATCACCGGCATGGATGATATGATCCACGCCGGCGAGAGCGTCGTTCACCTGCGGCCGGAGGAGGCCGTGGGTGTCCGATAGGATTCCGACCTTCAGCATCGCGCCAGTGTCGCTCAATTCCCCGCGATGGACCAGTGCTGCACCAAGGCTGGTAAGGCGCAGCGCGAGCAAGCGCGCTTGAAGGCGGCGGATCTCATAGGATTTGTAGGAATAGGGGCTCCCGCCTTTGTGTATTGAGTTGAATGGCGAGGGGACAGGACGCGTATACGATCGCCAGAGTTTGGCAGTCAATGCGCAGTATCCGGGCGGTTGGCGCGCAGTCGGTTCGCAGAATGTGGATGTTCCGCCTAACACCCAATCATGCAGGAAGAGAGCGGGAATGAAATTCTCTCTATCCCTCCATATGGAGCGCTTCAGTCCCGACAAGGACATGGCGGAGGTCAAAAGAAACCTCCTCACCCTGGTGAGAATGGCCGACGAGGGCGGGTTTCATACGCTGTGGGCTCCGGAGCATCATACGATCGAATTCATGATCGCCCCCAACCCGTTCACGCTACTCACCTGGTGGGGCGATAACACGGAGCGCGTTCGGCTGGGCACCGCGACCATCGTCGCGCCCTACTGGAATCCGCTAAGGCTTGCTGGTGAAGCTGCTCTTTGCGATCACCTGACCAATGGACGCCTCGAACTGGGGATTGCCCGCGGGGCATTCCAGTATGAGTTCGACCGCTTGGCCGGCGGCCTGCCTCAGCAGCAGGGCGGCGCCTATATGCGCGAGCTGGTGCCGGCGGTGAAGGAATTGTGGAAAGGCAATTACGAGCATAAGGGCAAGATCTGGAGCTTTCCGAGCTCTACCTCCGTGCCCAGGCCTGTGCAGCAGCCTCACCCGCCGATCTGGATCGCGGCGCGCGATCCCGACACCTACGACTGGGCCTTCAAGGTGGGCGCCAACATCATGGCGACGCCACTCTCCTCGCCCATGTCCGAAGTCATCAATCTCGCGAACAAGTTCCGCAAGGCCATGGCCGATAATCCCGGCGTGCCGCGGCCGAAATTCCTGATGCTGCGGCGGGCTTGTGTTTACGAGCGAGACGAGGATTGGGAGATCCCGGTCAAGCTCTCGATCGATTACGGCAGAAGCTTCGAGAACCTGTTCCACAATATCGGAACGGTCGATTACGGATTTCCCGAGAAGGTGTCGTATGACACGGTCGTCAATCGTGCCAATTACGACCCGCAGGTGGTCCGAGAGGCGATGCTGTTCGGCACGCCTGACCAGGTGATCGAGAAGCTCGCGGCCTATGAGGCGGCGGGGGTCGACGAGATGGTTCTGGCCATATGCTTCAACACACCCTTCGAGATGCAGAAGAAGACGATCGAATTGTTCGTCCGTGAGGTCATGCCGGAATTCGCGCGTCGGTCGAAAACAACCGAAACGCCGCCAGCGGTACCGGCGTGATGCAACAGCCGCTGGCATGTGGGTGAGGCGGGATCCTGCGGCCAATTGGCGTTTATCGCCAGGGCACGCGCAGACTGAGCCGGAAGAACCGGCTGAACAAGCCGCATAAGCGGCGCCGAGAAAACGAAGTAAGGGAGAGGGATATGAGTGCTTTACGTAAATCATGGACAAGGCTGATCGCGGTTGCTGCGGCCGTCGCGCTGCTCGGCGCGCATGAGGCTGCACAGGCTGATGCGGCCAAGCCCGGCGAGGGCAAGACGATCAGGTACGCGCGATCCAACTCCCTGGGCGCGAGCTATATCCAGGATGAGATCGTCATCGCGGCCCTCGAGAAGCTCGGCTACGAAGTAAAGATGACCACACTCGTCGCCCCGGCATTCTATGCGGCGGCGTCAGAGGGTGGCATGGATCTCATCACCAGCATCAACTGGCCACAGAACCAGGTGCCTTACGAGCAGGTCAAAGACAAGCTCGCGCTCATTAACCAGGGTTCGATCATCGGCGGCGGCATCAACGGCTACCTGATCGACAAGAAGACAGCCGAAGCGCACAACATCACCAATTTCGAACAGCTCAAAGACCCCAAGCTTGCGGCCTTGTTCGACACCAATGGTGACGGAAAGGCGGATCTCAACAATTGCGATCCCGGCTGGAGCTGCGGCGACGTGGTCGAATATCAGGTCAAAGAGTATGGCCTCAGCGATACGGTGCGCTCGGTGCGCGCCAAGTATGAGGTGATCATGGCCGAGACCTTCGCGCGAGCCGCACGGGGCGAGCCAGTGCTCTTCTATACCTGGAGCCCGTCATGGGTCGTGAACACCTTGCAGCCGGGGCGGGACGTGGTCTGGCTGCCGACCCCCTATGAAGCGCTGCCGACTGGGGTCGCAAGCCCCGGCTCGGCGCTGGTAAAGGACGTGGTCGGCTGTGCCGGGGGGCAGAATCCCTGCCGGATGACGATCGGCGCCTGGAACTATGTCTCGATCGGCAATCGTGAGTTCCTCGCTGAAAATCCGGCCGTGACCAAGTTTCTCGAGCAGCTCCGCTTTCCCCTGACCACATGGACGGAATGGGAGGGTGAGATCAAGGAGAGCACCGCCGATCAGCATATCAAGCAGGTGGCGGCCTCCTGGATCGCCGCCAATCAGCAGCAGTTTGACGAGTGGGTCAGCAACGCCACGAAATGATGTATAGGCTCGAGCGCTTCCAGCCGCGTGGCCGGAGGCGCTTGAACTGCCCGACAGCTCGAAGGCTTTCGCAGTTCCCGGAGACGCGAAACCGTTCTAAGTTGTTGGAGGTCCGCAGTCTTTCCGCGAATGCCGGGCCACTTTACTCAGACATGCTCAAGCTCCAGGAGACCCGATTTGAATTTGCCATGGCCTGTGCACCCCGACATGCGCGAATTGCTTGCCGCGAAGGCGGCAGTGCCCAAAGAGGCCGATCCGCAGACCCTTCGGGCGGGCTGGACGTCCTATGCCAATGCGCTTCAGCGCAGCTATCCGCCCGGGATGGAGGTGCGCGATCTGGAGCTCGATTGCGATGTGGCCGATGGACCGCGCAAAATAAGGGTGCGGCTCTACCGGTCGGCGGCGGCATCGGATGCGGCACCTTGCGTCGTCTATCTGCATGGAGGCGCATTCATCAAAGGCAATCTCGACAGTGGCGATCCGATCGCGTGGGGTATCGCCGATTATGTCGGCTGTGTTTCGTTCGGTGTGGAATATCGCCTCGCGCCGGAGCACCCTTTCCCGGCGGGCGTTGAGGATTGCTATGCGGTGGTCTCCTATATCTCCGCCCATGCTGCCGAGTTCGGCATCGATCCCGCCAAGCTGGCGGTCTGGGGAGACAGCGCCGGGGGTAATATGGCGGCGGCCTGCTGCCTCATGGCGCGCGACCGCGGCGGCCCCGCCATCGCCGCACAGGTCCTTGTCTATCCATGCTTGACCGACGAACTGACCTCGGAGTCCTACCGCACCTACGCGGAGGCGCCCGTGACGACAGCGTCTATCGATCGTGCGTGGAGCCTTTATCTCGGCGACCGGCGCCCGACCAACAATCCTTACGCCGCGCCGCTCAAGGCCACGGATCTGTCGAACCTGCCGCCTGCCCATGTGCATGAGGCGCAGATCGACTGCCTCGCAGATGACAGCGTGCAATATGCCGAGCGCCTGAAGGCCGCCGGCAACCGCGTGGTGCTTCGGCGGGCGAAGGACATGATCCATGGCTTCGTGCGCGCCCGGTTCAGCGGGCCAACCGCCGAGGCGGAATTTGACGCGCCCTGCAAATTTCTGCGAGAAATATTTGCTGGAGTGTAGAACTCAGAGGACATAATGACCCCTATCGCGGCTGACCGGCAGGTTTCCATGCCGGTCGCCGGTCGTCTGGAGCAAATTCGGGAGATCGCCGGCGCGGTCAACGCGACGAGCGATCTGCCCGCCATATTGGACCAGATTGTCTTCGCCACCTGTCATCACTCGATCTGGTGGACAAGTGGCATCATGGCGCTGAACAGATCCACCGGTTATTCCGAACTGGTCACGCGCTATGCGCCGCCCAGTGCGGTCTATGAGACGCTTCCAAAGCGGTGGTCGCTGGATACGAGCCCATCGAGGCTTGCGGTCGAGCGAAGGCAGCCGATCATCATCCATGATGCTCAGGAAACGACGGACTATCTGAGCTATCGTCGGGATGCAATTGCACGCGACTATCACACGGTCGTGGTTCTGTCTTTGAACGTGTCGGATGCGGAAGGACGCGATCTCGTCCTTGCGGTTCATTCCAAGAAGAAGATCGAGGTCACCAAAGAGGAGCTCGATTTCCTCTCGACCATCTCTCATTTGGCGGCGATCGCAGTCAACAAGGCCAAGCTGGTCAATGTGGAGCGTGCCTATAGCGCGCGCCTCAGAGGCGTGCTCGATCTCAGCGCGGGGCTGTTCCAGCGTGTGCTTGAAGATGGCCGCATGGATGCGATCGCTCCACTGATCGAGGCGGCCTTGCTACACCCGATCGCCGTGCTCGATTTCACGACCGATCGGGTTTACGCGGGTCGAGCTCCCGACAGCCTCAAAGTCACAGACAAGCAATGGGCAGAGCTTCTGCAAGCGGAAGCCTACGCGACCTTGCGCCATCAGGTGCTCTCTGCCGGTCCTTCCGGGTTCAATACGCCGTTCCCACTGCAGCTGGGCGCCGAGTGTGTGACTGCTCGCATGGAGGCGATCCGGATCGATGGCGAGACGGTCGGTGGCTTGGTCATCTTTCCAGTGGGGCGGGGGGTCAGCGATTTCGACATTCTCATCGCGCAGAACGCCAAGTTCGCCTTAAGCACGGTGCTCATCAGGAGTTATGTCGCCTCACGGCAGCTGTTTGCGGAGGTGGGGGATCTCCTGGAGCGGGCCGTGGATGGCAGAGGAACCCGTGAGCCGGCCTTCCAGGCGCGGGCGGGCCGCCTCGGCTGGGGCCTCACACAGGAATCGCAGCTGTTGCTCGTCTCTGCTCAGGATGAAAAGGTCGGGTTGGAGATCGGCGCAATCCGAAGTCTCGAGCGAGATCTGAAACGCATTCATCCCGACTTCATGATCGGGCCCATCAGGCAGCAGATCATCGTCAGCATTGCGAGCCAGAAATATACGCCGCGACTGAAGCAGGTTCTCGCCTCGGCCGTTGAAAAGATCGTGCGGTGGCAGACGGGTCATCCCGCCATCATCATCGAGGGGCCGAAGATTTCAGGGATCGAGGAGCTGTCCAAAGGCTTCAGCTCGTGCCTGCGGACCCTGGCGCTGGCCCGCATGTTCAAACGAACGGGGCTCATTCAGGAGGCGGATTTCGGCCCATACGCCCTGTTGATTTCGGCCCTGGATGATCATGCGGTGCCAGGCTTCGTGGCGCAGACCGTCGGCGCCATCAAGGCTTATGACCTGAAACATGGCACCGAGCTCTTGAGGACGTCCAACATCTTCATTGAACTGAATTGTCGTCATCAGAAGGCCGCCGAAGCGCTCGGCATTCACGTCTCGACGCTTCGCTATCGGATCGCGCGGGTGCAATCGGTGTTCGGTATCGACCTCAGATGTGCGGAAACCCGGTTCGCCCTGGGATTGGCCATGCGCCTGGATGGCATGGCGGGCGGGTCGTA
This sequence comes from Rhodoligotrophos sp. CJ14, assembly GCF_038811545.1. Classification (GTDB taxonomy): domain Bacteria; phylum Pseudomonadota; class Alphaproteobacteria; order Rhizobiales; family Im1; genus Rhodoligotrophos; species Rhodoligotrophos ferricapiens. The sequence continues at coordinate 2,432,271 of NZ_CP133319.1, read as the reverse complement.
ACCGGCTCTCACCTCTTTTGCCTGGCGCGTCTTCTTGGCGTGTACCAGTGTCCACTTCTAAAGGGGCGCCCAGGAACCGAACGTGCCATTCCGGTAAAGCAGGGCCTCGTGCTGTCCTTGCTTGGGGACGTGCAGCACCTGGCCGACGAGAATGTTGTGGGTGCCTGCTTCATGACAGCGAATAAGCCCACATTCCAGCACGTGAAGCGCGTCGTCTAGCACCGGGACGCCGAATGCGCCATCGCGCCAGCATCCTTGACTGAACCTTTGCTCGCCGGCGGGCGCCTGACCGATACCGCCAAAGCAGCGGGCGAGTTCTATGTGGTTCTGGCTCAAGACATTCACGGCGAAACGCGTATTGGCCTGAATGGCCTTGCAGGTCGTGGTTTCGGCATTGAGGCAGACGAGAATCCGTGGCGGTGCCATCGACAGGGAGCAGACCGCGGTTGCGGTGAGGCCGCTGCGGTTGGGCGCGGTGCCTGTCGTAATCACACAGACGCTCGCAGGGAAATAGCGCATCGCCGAGCGAAAGTGTTCGGGGTCGCAGTGGTAGCCCTGGTCCGCGCTGCTCATTCTACCCTCGCCAAGCGCTTGGACCCCTGACGGAACTGGGCGATGAGGATCAGCCCGGCCACAAGGAGGGTCACCAAGATGAGGAGGGTCGAGATGGCGGCGATGGTGGGGCTGACCTGGTCGCGCAAGGAGGTGAACATCTTGCGCGTGAGAGTCGATGAGGGTCCGCGCGAGACGAACAGCGCGATCACGACTTCATCGAAGGATGTGACGAAGGCGAACAGGGCACCAGAAATCACCGATTGCCGGATTTGTGGCAGGGTGACCGTAAGAAAGGCCTTCAGACGGGAGGCACCGAGCGAGCGTGCCACAAGTTCCTGGGCCATGTCGTAGCGCTGCAGTCCGGCGCTCACCACCACGAAGACGAAGGGCAGGGCGAGCACGCTGTGGGCCAGCACAAGGCCGGTGAGCGTGTTGATGAGCGACAGCCGCGCATAGAGATAGAATACGCCGATCGCGACGATGATCACCGGGACGATCAGGGGCACCAGCAGCAGCGGCCGGATGGTCGTCGCGAGCCGGGACTGGGAGACATGCAGACCATAGGCGGCGGCCACGCCGAGCGGGGTTGCCACCAGGACCGTAAGCACGGCCGCCTTGATCGAAACCCAGGTGGCGCTCATCCATTCGGCGCTGGAGAAGAACGAGCGGTACCAGCGCAGGGAAAGCTCTGGGGGCGGAAACTCCAGAAACTCGCCCGGCGAGAATGAGATGGGGATCACGATCGCAATCGGCGCCAACAGGAAAATGCTGATGGCGATGCCAAAGGCATAGAGCCATAGGCGCTGGCGGTGCGAGACAGTCTGATCGTCCATGGCTCACGGACTCCTCAGCAGTCGCTCGACGGGCACGATCTTCTGAATCAGTTTGAAAATGAGGAGGGTCGCAACCAGCAGCACCACGCCCAAAGCCGAGGCCGCGCCCCAATCGGAATAGACGGTGGCATTCTCAAGGATCTTCATCGAGACGAGATTGACACGCCCGCCGCCGAGGATCTGTGGCGTGATGTAGAAGCCGAGGCAATAGATGAAGACAAGAAGCGAGCCGGCGATGAGGCCGGGCAGGGTAAGGGGCGCAAAAATGGTGAAGAAGGCATGACGCCGGGTCGCGCCGAGGCTGACCGCCGCCCGCACCAGTGTCGGATCTACCGATTTCATGGCGGCATAGAGCGGCAGCACCATGAAGGGCAGCATGATGTGGACCATGCCGATCACCACGCCGGTGCTGTTATAGACCAGTCCCAGCGGCTCCTGGATGATGCCGAGCTTCATGAGCAGCGTGTTGATCATTCCGCGCCGCTGCAGCAGCACCAGCCAGGAATACGTGCGGACGAGGGTTGAGGTCCAGAATGGCAGCAAGACGACGAAGAGGCCGAGAATGGCAAGGGTGCGCGGGAGCTGCGACAAGAGATAGGCGAAGGGATAGCCGAGGACGGCAGTGACCACGGTCACGATCAGGCTGAGAACGAAGGTCGTCTGAAAGATCGTGAGATAGGCGCTGTTCTCGTAGAGCCTGACATAATTGACGAGCGAGAGGCCGTTGGGGCCTGAGAAGGACAACCAGAAGAGCCAGCCGACGGGGATAAGCAGAATGACGGTGACCAGCAGCACCGATGGGGTGGACAAGCCGAGCAGCCGCAGCCTCTCGCCCCTATCCTTGGCCTCCATTTCCTCGGCCGAATGCACCATCATGGCGCCGCCATCCCGGGCACGATCAAAGTGTCATTGACGTGCAAGCCGATATCAATCGGCTGGCCCTTGCGCGGAAGCGTTTCGAGGGTCGTTTGATCCGTCGGTTGGCGCAGGAAAATCGTTTCGCCATTGGCCAGCTCGATCGAGAGCAGGACGCTGTCACCTTGATAGACGATCTCGTTCACGACGCCGGCGAAGCGGTTCCACTGCTCGTCGTCGATGCCATTGAGAATGCGAAGCTTCTCAGGGCGCAGGACCAGGAAACCCGGCTGGTTCGTGCAGGCATGGCCGTTGCTGCGCACGGAGCGGCCACTCAGGGTGTGGCCGGCGCCGTTCCCATCCAGCGCGAGAACCGTGGCATCGCCGATGAAATCGGCAACAAAGCTGCTGGCAGGGTTCTCGTACAGGGTGCGCGGGTCGGCGATCTGTTCGAAGCGCCCGTGGTTGATCACCGCAATGCGGTCAGACATGGTCAGCGCCTCGCGCTGGTCATGGGTGACATAGATCGTGGTCACGCCCAATTTGTCATGCAGGCGCCGGATCTCGATCTGCATGTGCTCGCGCAGCTTCTTATCGAGCGCCGACAGAGGCTCATCCATGAGCAGCACGTCGGGCTCGAAGACCACAGCACGCGCCAGGGCAACCCGCTGGCGCTGGCCGCCCGAGAGCTGGTCGATGCTGCGGTCGCCATAACCGTCAAGCTTCACCAGTGACAGAGCCCAGCTCACGCGCTCGGCGATCCGGTTCTTGGGCAGGCCGCGCAGCTTCAGGGGATAAGCCACATTGGCGCCCACCGTCATGTGCGGGAACAGCGCATAGTTCTGGAACACGACGCCGATGTTCCGCTTGTGGGGTTCGAGCTTGGTCACGTCGCGGCTGCCGAAGCGCAGAAGCCCCGAGGTGGGCCGGATAAAGCCGGCGATCACCATCAGCAGGGTCGATTTGCCCGAGCCGGATGGTCCAAGCAGGGTCAGGAACTCGCCCGCGCGGATGTCGAGACTTACGCCGTCGAGGGCCGTGTAATCACCATAGTGCTTGACCAGGGACCTGATGCTGATGTCCAGCCCCATGCGCGAAGCCGAGCCGTCACGAACTGTCATGTCACCCCTGTCGCGCTCAACCACACTGGTTGCTTGGGAGACGACACGCAGTGCCGGCTCCCGCAGCAGACTTATTGATTGATGAACTGGGCCCAGCGCTCACGTGCCTCAGCGCCGTGCTTGCCCCACCAGTCGCCGCGTACAACGGCCTGCTTGGGCGCATTCTCGGGCGAAGTGTTGAGGGTCTTGGCCATTTCGGGAGAGATCTTGCCGGTGTCATACGCCTTCAGATTGGCCGGGCCGTAGTCGATATACTGAGGCAAGTTGGCGAGCATCTCCGCCGAGACCGCCGTCGCCAGCGCCTTCATGGCGAGATCCTTGTTCTTCGCCCCCTTCGGGATCACGAGGCAATCGGCGATGAGCAGGCCCTGGTTGAAGGTGAACTCGAAGGGCGCACCGGATTGGACCGCGGCGCTGATGCGGCCGTTCCAGGCACCGATCAGATCAACCTCGCCATCGGCCACAAGCTGGGCGGATTGCGCACCGGAGGACCACCAGACAGAGATATGCGGCTTGATCTTCTCAAGGCTCTTGAAGGCCCGGTCGAGATCCAGCGGATAGAGCTTGCTGGGCTCAACGCCATCGGCGAGCAGCGCTGCTTCCAGAACCTCGGCGGGGTCATTGCGCAGGGAGCGGCGGCCGGGGAATTTCTCGACATTCCAGAAGTCGGCCCAGGATTGCGGGCCTTCCTTGAACTTCTCCTTATTCCAACCGATGACGTTGGAATAATAGTTGAGCCCGATATAGGTGCGCTGCACCACCGCGGGATCGAAGCCTGATTTGTCGATGATGCCATAGTCCAGGTCTTCGAACAGGCCTTCCGTCTCACCCTGGGCGCAGCCGTCGATCGTCAGCTCGGTGATATCCCAGAGCACGCTGTTGGCGGACACTTGCGCGCGGACATCCGCAAGGCCGTTGGTCGTGTCCTCCAGAATGGTGATGCCGAGTTTTTCCGCAGTGGGCTGCCAAACGGCCTTGGACAGGGCCTCCTGGTAGTTGCCGCCCCAGCCCGCAATGGTGATCGTGTCTTGCGCCAAAGCGGTGTTGGCGAACATGGCAAAACCCGCAACGAGCAAGGCGGCCCGGCAGGTCATCCGAGAAAGAGGTCCGTGACGACGCATAGCAAAGTTCTCCCCATACAGGATCCGGAACCCTCTTCAGCCTCACCCAGGGGCATCTCGGATCGCATTACAATTCACGTTAGCCGGTCAAATAAGCAGGTCAACAGGGATATTGTTGTGCGACAACATCTAGACCGTCCAGATGGCATCCAATACCCGCAAATAATTGCCGCCGAGGAAGGCCAGGATGTCGGCATCGGTCCAACCCTTGGCCACCAGGAGTTCGGTGAGTTTGCCAAGTTCCGCTGGTGAGCCGCAATCCACGGGATAGCGGGTGCGCGCGTCGTTGCCGAAAGCGGCCGCATATTTGGTGATGGCCGTGGGATAGCGATCAAGTGTCATCTGGATGATCGATCCGACCGAGTCGAGATCGGCAACCGCCGGGAAGTCGGTGCCGAAGGCAACATGTTCGATGCCGACGAGGCTCACGATATGGTCCAGATGGCGATAGAAATCCTCCAGGTTCGGCCGGCGCTCCGGATTGCCATCCCAGCACATCGGACCATAGACACTCGCCCCGACGAGCCCGCCGGTTTCCGCCACGGCCTTGATCAGCTCATCGTGCTTGTTGCGCGGCACATCCGAGATTGCCTTGGCATTGGCATGGGTCAGCAGGACCGGCCGTTCACTGAGCGTGGCGGCGTCCATGGCCGAGCGATGGCCGACATGGCTCAGGTCAATGGCGATGCCGCACCGGTTCATCTCCGCGACGACCCGGCGACCGAAGAGGCTCAAGCCCGCATCCGCCGGTTCCAGGCAACCATCGCCGATGAAGTTGCGCTCATTATAGGTGAGCTGCATCACGCGAATGCCCAGGCGGTGGAAAAAGCGGAGGCGATCGAGCCGATCGCCAATGCCGCGCATGTTCTGCCAGCCCATGATGAGGCCGATCTTATCGGCTTTGCGGGCCGCATGGATATCGGCAACCGTCTCAACGATGTGCCATGGGCCTGCGGGATCTGTCGCGCGCGCGAGCCATGCCGCGATGTCGTCGCAGACGACTTCGAAATCCGCGTTGAAATCGGCGACCGTGATATTGACCGCGGCGACATTGCCCTGCCGCAGCACCGCATCGGTGTCACAGCGGAAGACGAGACCGTCGATGATCAGGGCGCGCCGGTGGAGCTCGGCGGCACGGGTGCTATCGGACGTCATACGGCCACCTCCGCGCGTGCATCATTCTTGAAGTGGGGCATGATGTGCACGGCAAAGCGCTCGAGCGCCTCCATGACATCCTTATGGGATGCGCCGAAATTCATGTTGACCTGAATGTCGTCGATCCCAAGCTCGGCATAGTGGCCGATCTTATCCACGCATTCCTGGGGTGAGCCGATGATGAGGCTACGCCGGATATCCTCGAGGGTCTCCGGCACGTCCAGCGGGACAATCGCACCACCCTTCACAGTGCCGGCTGTTTCGAACACGTTGACGAAGCGCCGGTGGTTGTCGAGAGCGAGATGCAGCTTCTCGGTGGCGTCCGCCTCGTTCTTGGCAACGAAGCCCATGCGCAGCATCGAGTGCTTCTGGTTCAGCGGGTTTCCTGGAGGCAAGGCGTCAAGAAAGGCCTTGGCCTGCTTGCTCGCCGCCTCGAACGGGTCGCGCAGGGGCGTCGTCATCACGTTGAAGCCTCGGCGCACAGTGCCCGCGATTGCCCCTTCCGAGAGAGCCGCAACCCAGATCTTGGGATAGGGCTTCTGGAATGGTCGCGGTGTGATGGTGAGCGCGTCGAATTTGTAATACTTGCTGTCCCAGCTGACCTCTTCCTCGGAGAGCAGCTTCATCAGCAGGTTAAGGCTATCGTCGAACCTGTCGCGGCTTTCCTCGACCGGCACGTTGAAACGATCGAATTCGTAGCGGAAGGCGCCGCGGCCCACGCCGATCTGAATGCGCCCTTCGGTCAGGCAATCGGCCTGGGCGATTTCGCCGGCAAGCCTGCGGATGTCGTAGAACGGCAGCACGAGCACGGCGCTGATCAGGGGGATCGACTTGGTCTCGGCGGCCACGCGCACTGCAGTCAGCAAAGGGCTCGGATGGGTGAGATAGTTGATGAAGTGGTGCTCGGGAATTGTGAGCGAGATGAAGCCCAGTTCCTCCGCCAGCTTGGCTTCCTCTATGGTGTCCCGATAGAGTTGCGCCGCCGGATAGGACATATCTGGATAATAGCAGGGGAGATAGAAGCCGAACTGCATGACCGCTCCTTTGCCGGGCAGCCGTCACGGAACCGCGTTCCGCGAGGAATTTGTATTGCGTTTTGGATTATGTTGAGGGAGAGTTGCGTGTCAATTTGAACATTGTCATACAACAAATCTCCTGCTCAATGTGGATCCCGAACTACAAGAACCGCAAGGGCAAGCTCTATGTCGCCATTGCCGACGCCCTCGCGGAAGATATTGCCCAGGGGCGACTTGCGCCCGGAGCGCGGCTGCCAACCCATAGAGAGCTTGCCTGGCAGCTGAAACTCTCGGTCAGCACCATCAGCAAAGCCTATGCTCTGGCGGAGCGTCGCCATCTCATTGAGGGATCGGTGGGCCGGGGCACCTTCGTCAGCTCCAGGCCGTCGGATCTCCCCCGGCTCGAGCCAAATCGCGCACAATCTGACCGGATCGATCTCAGCTTCAATTGTCTCGTGGTGCTGCCGTCGCAGGAGGCGGCGATCACAGGGGCCATGCGCGACATGATCGGAAGCGGACGGATCGAGAGCCTGGTTCCGTATCACCGCCCGTGGCTCGGCATGCCGGAACATCGCATGGCGGCAGTGAAGTGGCTCTCCACGCTCGGCCTGGCCGCCCATGCAGATGACATCGTCATCGTGAACGGCGCGCAGCAGGCGGCGGCAGCGGTGCTCAATGCCATTACCGAGCCTGGTGATACCATTCTGCTGGAAGAGCTCGCCGATCCGGGCATCCGCTTCCTCATCGCCAACCGTCACCTGACGCCCAAGCCGGTGCAGATCGACAAAGACGGCGTGATGCCGGACTCATTCGAGGCGGCCTGCAAGGCCGGCGGGGTGCGCGCGCTGTTCTGCATCCCCACGCATCACAGTCCTACCCTGGCCGTGATGCCGGTGGATCGCCGTAAAGCCCTGGCCGACATTGCAGAGCACTATGGGGTGGCGATTATCGAGAATGACGTTTGCGGCGCGCTGATGGACAAGCCGCTGCCCCCCATCGCCACCTTCGCGCCCGAGCAGGGCTTCTATATCACCAGTCTTTCCAAGATCATCTCGGCGGGGCTGCGCACCGGCTTCATCGCCGCACCGAGAGGCCGGGCGAAGGATCTCATTCCGGGGCTTGCCTCGACGACATGGATGGCTTCACTGTTCTCGATCGAGATAGCGAGCCGGCTGATCGAGGATGGCACCGCCCAGCGTTTAGCGGAAGAGCAGCGCGAAGAGCTGCGCAAGCGCCAGGCGATGGCGGCCGATCTGCTCAGTGGCCAGCTGGTCCGGGCGTTGCCCACGGCGCTGCATATGTGGGTGGCTCTGCCCGAGAGCTGGCGTGCAGAAGGCTTCGTTGCTGCTGCAAATGCTCGCGGCGTGGCAGTGACGCCGGCGGAAGCCTTCATGGTGGGGCATGGCACGGCGCCGCAAGCGGTGCGCCTCAGTCTTGGCGGGGCCACAGCCTCGCGCGCCGAACTCCAGCAGGGGCTGGAGGTGGTTGCCGAGCTGCTGCGCAGCAAGCGCCCGGCGGCCTCTTACCTGGTTCTTTGAGATCAATAAGAGGAGAGGGATCGATGATCTACGAGCTGAGACATTACGTGCCGGTCGCTGGAAAAGAAGAGGCCCTTCGGCACCGCTTTGCCAATGGCACCTTGCAGCTGTTCGAGAAGCTCGACATCAAAGTGATTGATTTCTGGGAGCATGCAGACATGCCGGGCGAGCTTTGGTATCTGGTCGAATGGCCGGATCAGGCGGCCATGAAGGCGGGATGGGAGGCGTTTCGGAAGGATCCGGACTGGCAGGCTCTCAAGACCAGGACCGAAGTGGACGGAGCATTGACGGCCGCGATCACCTCCATTCCGCTCAAGCCGGCCGAGTTCTTCGCGCGGTGAGGGCGCCGCGCGCTCATCTCTGAACTGCCTGCGGTTCTCCCCGGCTTTCCGCGAGCAGCACGGCTTCGACCATCGGCCAGATGTCGGCCACATGGGCGGTCACCAAGGCTCGTGCTGCATTGCCATCCCGCTTGCTCAGGGCTGCGAGTATCTTCTCGTGGTCCTGCATCGACGAGCGCCATTCCACAGGGTTGGGCGTTGCCAGATAGCGCACCCGGCGCAAGCGGCTGGTATAGGCGCGATGCGTTTCCGCCAGATGCGGGTTCTTCGCGGCCTCAACAATCTTGGAATGAATATTCTGGTTCAGCTTGAAATATTTGAGCTTGTTCTTCTTCTCGTAGGCAGCGGCCATGTCTTCGTGCAGGCGGTGCAGCACACGTAGATCTTCTTCATCGGCTCGTTCACAGGCGAGAAAGGCAGCGAAACCCTCGAGCTCCGCCAGCACTTCGATCAGATCACGCGCGTCTTCCGGCTCGAGCTGGGCGACATAGCTCCCTCGATTGGGAATAATGGTCACCAGGCCTTCGAAGGCGAGCACCTTCAAGGCTTCACGAATGGGCGTGCGGGAGACGCCGAGGGTATGGACCAGCTCGGCCTCGTCAATGAACGAGCCGGGTAGCATTTTGCCCTCGACGATATTATCGCGGAGCAGCTCGGCGATCTCGTCATGCAGCGAGCGGCGCGACAGCTGAATGACCGGCTTGCTTCCCGAAGCGGATGCGAGATGTTTGCGGCGACGTGGTTTGCGCTCGGCTGGCGAATGGTCGTGCATTAACGCTGGTTGCCCGGCTAGGTTTGGTCTCGAAGCGATCCTGTCTAGAGCGTTTTCGGATTTCTTTGAATGCGAAGCCGCTCTAACGCCTTGCATCGCCCGCAACTTCTTCGCGCGAACCGCTATTCACTTCGCTCGAAAATGCCCCAGGCGATCGGCTGTAGATAGCGCAATCCCGGCGAAAAGTCCGCCCATAATGCATAATTATATTTCGCTTGCTCACCGCCAGGTCTCAAAGTTATATAATTACAGAATTACAAAAGGCGAGCAGCGGCAGGGGCGCCCAGCAGGAGGCGGGGAATGGAAGACCACATCATCGTGGAGCGATCCGAGAACAGGGCGATCGTGACGATCAACCGCCCTGAGAAGATGAACGCCTTCACGGTGCCGATGTATCAGCGTTTCGCTGCGGTGCTCGAAGATCTCTCAGCGGATGGCGGCATTCGCTGCATCGTGGTTCAGGGGGGAGGCGATCGGGCCTTCTGCGCCGGCAGCGATATCGGTGAATTCGACTCGGATCGCCAAGGCTCCGTTCAGGGAAAAGAATATGCCGAGGATACGGTCGGCGCGCTGGTCAACCTGAAAGACTGCCGGCATCCCACGGTGGCCAAAATCCGCGGCGTGTGCGTGGGCGGCGGGCTGGAGCTCGCAGCTTCGTGCGATATCCGGATCTGCTCGTCCGATAGCCGCTTCGGCATTCCGCCCAACCGGCTTGGGCTCGCGCTCGATTATGACGAGCTGAACGTGCTGTGCGATCTCATCGGCCGCCGTCGCGCACTCGAGATGCTGCTCGAGGGCAGGATATTCGGGGCTGAGGAGGCTTACCATCTCGGTCTCGTCACGCGGGTCGTGGCGCCAGAGGCCCTCGATGAGGAGATCGAAACGACAGTCCGGCGCATCACCGAGGCAGCCCCGCTGTCAAACCGCTGGCATAAAGCCTTCATCAAGCGTCTGGCTGATCCGCGACCTCTATCGCAAGCCGAGCGCGACGAGCCCTATCGCTGCTTCGATACCGAGGATTATCGCGAAGGCACAACGGCGTTCAACGAAAAGCGCAAGCCCCGGTTCGTGGGGCGGTGAGCGAGCCCATCGCTGGCAGAATTCGGAAGGTGAGACGTGACCAAGGACGCTGCGAGTGGACCCCTTCGTGGGGTGACGGTGATCGAACTCGCCCATGTGATGGCCGGCCCAACCTGCGGGCGCATGCTCGCGGATATGGGGGCTGACGTCATCAAGGTCGAGCGGGTGCAAGGCGGCGACGACACCCGTCGCGACACCATGCCCAACGAGGCGGGCGATCCGGATAGTCACGCCTTCATGATGATGAATCGCAACAAGCGAGGCATTGCGCTGAACCTCAAGACGGAAGAGGGCCGCGCGGTGCTTCGCCGTCTGCTCGCGACAGCCGATGTGCTGATCGAGAATTACCGCCATGATACGATGGCGAAGCTCGGCCTGGGCTGGGACGATTTGAGCCGCGAGTTTCCACGGCTCATCTATTGCTCGATTTCCGGTTTCGGCCGGACCGGTCCTTATGCCGAACGTGGCGGGTTTGATCTGATCGCTCAGGGCATGAGCGGGCTCATGAGCATAACCGGCGAAGGACCAGGACGGCCGCCGGTGAAGGTCGGGCCGCCGATCACCGATATCAGCGCAGGCATTCTGGCGACGATGGGCGTGGTCGCAGCCCTTTATGCGCGGCAGAATACCGGCAGGGGCCAGCTGGTCGATGCCTCTCTCCTCGAGGCGGGGGTGACCTTCACCTATTGGCATTCGGCCATCACCTTCGCGACGGGCGACTGCCCTGGCGCGCTTGGTTCGGCGCACCCCTTGAGCGCGCCCTACCAAGCCTATCGGACCGCGGACGAATGGATCAATATCGGGGCGGCGAGCGAGCCAAACTGGCGGCGGATGGTGGCCATTCTTGGTGCTCCCGAACTGGCTGAAGATCCCCGCTTTCGCACCAACACCGATCGCATGGCCAATAAGGACGCGCTCGATGCGTGTCTCGAGCCGTTGTTCCAGCAGAAGACGGCGGCAGAGTGGTTGGCGGCTTTCGAAGCGGCTGGGGTGCCCGCAGGCCCGATTCTCCGCGTGCCGGAAATGCATCGCGATCCGCAAGTGATCGCGCGGGACATGGTCCCGATAGTTCAGCATTCCAGGCGCGGTGCCGTGCGGACGATCGGCTTTCCCGTGAAGTTCTCCGATACGCCCGTCACCGTAGCGCGGGCAGCCCCATGCCTAGGCGAGCATACGCGGGAGGTGCTGCGTGAATATGGCTATGGGGATGATGAGATTGCCCGATTGCTCGACAGCGGAGCGGCGGCGAGCGACTTGCTGCCGAGCGATGCAGCCTAAAGGCGGGCAAGCGTCTTGTGAGGGGCTGAGGATTGTGATTTTATAATTACAGAATAATAACCGAGCAATGCGGACCAACCCAAGAATACTGCGCATCCTCCTTTGGAGATGCCGTGCAAGCGCCGCGCCGGACAAATGAGTGGCTGGCCCTAGCCAGGCTGGCCCGAGAAACCCTGCGGTGTTCTTCCCCTTGTCGGGCAGGCCGCCGCTGAATGTGGGTGCTTGGTCTTCCAAGAAGACCTCGAAACAGGGGAGCAACAAGATGAGATGCGGTTTCCTGGTGGGTATCGTGACGAGCGTGCTCGTCGCGACGGCGTCGATGGCCGCGGCACAAAGCGACCAAGAAAAGCAGCTCTATGAGGCGGCAAAACAGGAGGGTGAGCTCACCTGGTACACCGCACATTACGATCAGAACATGACCGCTCAGATCGGGGCGGCATTCACCGAGAAATATCCGGGCATCAAGGTCAATGGCATCAAGGCGACCGCACAGGTCTCATTCCAGCGGCTGCTGCTCGATCTGAAGGCGGGGCAGAGCCAGGCCGATGTCTTCAGCTCCACGGATGTCAGCCACTACCGGCAGCTGAAGGAAATGAATGCCCTGGAGAAATATGTTCCGGAGAACGAGGCGCAGATCATTGCTGCATTTCGCGGCATCGATCCGGATGGGTACTATCATACCACCCTCGTGGGCCTGATCGCCATCCTCTATAACAATGCGAAGGTTAAGGAGGCGGAGGCGCCGAAGAACTGGACCGATCTGGCGGATCCGAAATGGACCGACAAGGTCACGTTCGGCGATCCCAATTACAGCGGCATGGTCGGCGTGTGGACCGTGGCCATGGCCGATCGCTACGGCTGGGAATTCTTCGAGAAGCTCGAGCCGCTCAATCCTCAGATCGGCCGGTCAATCGATGATGCGGTGACCCTGCTCAATTCCGGCGAGCGCGTGGTGGCCATGGGTGATCCGGGTACCGCTTTGCAGAGCGCTGCCAAGGGAAACCCCGTCGCGGTGGTCTATCCGGAAGACGGAGCGGTCGTGGTGCGGATGCCGTCTGCCATCATCAAGGGGTCGAAAAGCCCTAATGCGGCGAAGCTTTTCATGAACTTTCTGCTGAGCCCCGAGGTCGCAAAAATCGCAACGGCCGGTTTCCAGCAGTCGCTTCGCGCCGATGTGCCGCCGCCGGCTGGCGGCAAGTCGCTCGCCGATGTCAAGGTGATGACCCCATCGCCTGAGGAGATTGCGAAGAACCTTCCCGAAAACAAGGAAAAGTGGCGCGATACGTTCGGCATGTGAGCGATCGCACGGGGAGGCGGGGCATGGTGTCAATACGATCGCAGGCAAGACGCGCGCGTGCTGCCGATGCCCCGGTTCCGCTCGCCTCCACCACGGTCGGCGGCTACGCGCAGCGCCTCTTCTCGCCCACGGGCCTGGTCGGCATCTTCCTCATCGGCATTCTGCTGGTGCTCGTCGCCAATCCGATCATTCGGCTGCTGGTGTCCAGCTTCCAGTCGACAGATACGGGCGCGCTCACTTTTGAGAATTACGCGATAGCCTATGGCAGCGTGCGGGCGCTGCGCGCACTCATCAATTCGATACTCTACGGCATCGGCGTAACGCTTGTTGCCGCGCTACTGGCCATACCGATCGCCTGGGCGATCTCGCGCACGGACATGCCCGCCAAGGGTCTGGTGCGGGCGCTCATTCTGGGGGCGTTCATCACCCCATCCTATCTCGGTGCGGTCGGCTGGATTCTGCTGGCCGGCCCCAATGCCGGGTGGCTCAACAGCATCTGGATGGGGCTCACCGGCAGCAATACGGGCATCCTGAACATCTACAGCCTCAGCGGGCTGATCTTCGTGACGGCCCTCTATGCCTTTCCCTATATTTTCGTCTTCGCCTCGGATGCGCTGGATTTGCTCTCATCGGAGATGGAGGATGCGGCGAACATCCTCGGTGCCGGCATGTGGCGAACCACATTCAAGGTTACCCTGCCGCTCGTCGTTCCCGCGATCTTGGCGGGTGCGATCATTACCTTCCTCGACACGGTGGCCTTGTTCGGCACGCCGGCGATCATCGCTCTGCCGGCGCGCATCAATGTGATGACGCTGCAGCTTTGGCAATATTTCGAGTTTCCGGTGCGTGTCGAGGCGGCAGCCGCCTATTCCATTCCGTTGATCGGCATCACCTGCCTGCTGTTCGGCTTGCAACGGTTCATTCTCGGCCGCAAAGGGTATGTGGCGCTCACGGGTAAGACCTCCGGCCGGCGTCTGATCTGCACCGGCCCTTTCCGCTGGGTTCTGCTGGGCTACGCGATGCTGGTCTGCGCGCTGGCGGTGATCCTGCCCTTTGCCGCATTGGCACAGGCCGCGTTCAGCAGGGCGTGGGGCCGCGGGTTGTCGTGGGATAATTTTACCCTCGGCAATTTCCGCTATGTCTTCTTTGAGCACCAGAATGTGCGCGAGAGCATCGCGAATACCTTCCTCTACTCGGCCGGCGCCGCGACATTGGCGGTGATCCTGGGGCTGGGGATTGCCTATATGGTCAATCGTCGGCTGGTCCCGTTCCGGGGCCTGCTGACCCTGCTCTGCACGACGCCTTTCGTCATCCCGGGCATCGTCTTGGCGATCGGCTTTTATACCGCCTATACCACACCGCCGCTTTCGCTCTACGGCACTGGGCTCATTCTCATTCTGGCCTTTACCGCCCGCTTCCTGCCGATCGCCTATTCCAATTGCGGCGCCTCGCTGCGCAGCATCAATCCGGAGATGGAGGAGGCGGTTCGCATTCTCGGCGGCAGCCGCCTGCAGGCCTTGTGGAGCGTGATCGTTCCGCTTCTGAAAAAGAATCTCGCAGGCTGCTGGATCCTGGTGTTCATCCCGGCCATGCGCGAGCTGAGCACCGCAATCTTTCTCATCGCGCCGAATACGCGGGTCCTGTCGGTCATGCTGCTCGACCTCAGCGAGGACGGCAATTTCGAGGCGCTCGCGGCACTCGGCCTGTTTCTGTTGCTGGCAACCATCGGCGTGGTTCTGGTCAGCTACAAGCTTCTCGGCCGCGACGTCCTCCTGAAGCGGTCATGACCCCTCGCGAGCAACGAGATCAGGCGCCTGATATGACAGTTCAACAGCATCCCGCAACCGCCGAGACGATTGCCTCGCCGCAGGCCATGCTCAGATTGCGTGATCTCTCCTGCGCTTTCGGCACCGTCCGGGCGGTCGATGGCGTATCCCTCGACATTGCGCCCGGTGAGCTCGTCTCGCTGCTCGGGCCTTCGGGATGCGGGAAGACAACGATGCTGCGGATGATCGCGGGGTTCCTCACGCCGACCGCCGGTCATATCGAGATGGGCGGTCAGGTGATCTCGGGGCCGAATGCGGTGGTGCCACCAGAACGGCGGCAAATGTCAATGATCTTCCAGAGCTATGCGATCTGGCCGAACATGACGGTTGCGGAGAATGTGGCCTTCGGCCTGAAGCTTCGCCATCTCGACCGCGCCACCCGGGATGCAAGGGTGCGCGAGATGCTGGAGGTGGTGAAGATGGCCGAGCTTGCCGACCGCTATCCCGGCGAGCTTTCCGGTGGCCAGCAGCAGCGCGTCGCGCTCGCGCGCGCCATGGTCATCCAGCCGCGGGTCTTGTTGCTGGATGAGCCGTTGTCAAATCTCGACGCCACATTGCGTGAGGAAATGCGTTTCGAGATCCGCCGCCTGCACGACACATTCCGGTTCACCACCGTCTATGTGACCCATGACCAGGGGGAGGCCATGGTTGCGTCCGACCGGATCGCGGTCATGAACAAGGGGCGGATAGAACAGGTCGCTCCGCCTTACGAGCTCTATAACCGGCCGCGGACCCGTTTCGTCGCGGGCTTCATCGGGCGAACCAACCTGGTCAGCGGCGAATGCAGTGCCGAGCAGGTGGTGTTCGAAGGCTTCTCCATGCCCCGAGTGCGTTTCCCCGAGCAAGGTCGCAATCTCGCCAAGACGACGCTGTTCTCGCTGCGGCCGCAAAGCATCGCGCTCTATCAAAGCATGCCGTCTTCCGGCCGGACGGATGGGGAATGCCTGGTGCCCGCCCGGATCGCCCAGCGCACCTATTTGGGGGAAACGTGGGACTACGTGGCTGACGTCAACGATGGCCGCCTGCAATTGAAGCTGAGCGCCTTGCCCAATGAGGTGGTCGATGTGGGCGCCGATGTGTGGCTTGGCATCGACCCTGCCCAAATGGCTGCCGTGTCATAGGTGCCGATAGCAGGCGTCAGGTCGCGGGGCTGTCCCGTGTGACGGTTACGGCCGTTCCTTCGGGCCAGGAGACCGAGACGGATGCGCCAGCGGCGGGTGAAATCTCGATCGCCCAGGGTTGCTCCTCGACCCGAAGCGTTCCCAGGTCAGTGGTCACAAGCATCTGAATCATGCTGCCGTGATAGGTCACATCCTGGATTGTGCCGCGCACACCGTCGGAGCCTTTCGTGGGGTCGGAAATCCTGAGTTTCTCCGGCCGCAAGCTGACCGGAACCCTGCTGCCGACCGAGCAATTGTCGTGCGCGAGGCCGGAGAAGGTGTGGCCGCCAGCGCGCAAGGTTGTGCGACCGGTCGCATCCCTTGCCAACACCTCCGCCTCGATGATGTTGCTGCGCCCGAGAAATGTGGCGACGAATTCCGTCTGCGGCCGCTCATAAATCTCGGTGGGCGTGCCGAGCTGAATGATCTTTCCGTGATTGATCACCGCGATCAGGGTGGACATGGATAGCGCCTCATCCTGATCGTGGGTCACGTTGACGACGCTGACACCGAGGCGGCGATGAAGCTGCTTCAACTCATCCTGCAGCTGGCTGCGCAATTGGCGGTCGAGCGCGCTCAAGGGTTCATCGAGCAGAATGAGCGGCGGGGAGAAGACCAGAGCCCTTGCAAGAGCAACACGCTGCTGCTGACCACCAGAGAGCTGGGCAGGCTTGCGCGAGGCGAATTGGGTGAGCTGGACAGTCTCGAGGCTGGCTTCGACAAGCCGATTCGCCTCAGCCTTGGGTATCCGGCGCACCTCGAGGGGAAAGGCGACATTCTCCGCCACCGTCATGTGCGGAAACAGGGCGTAACCTTGGAAGACCACGCCGAGGTCGCGCTTCTCCGGGGGCAAGCCCGTGATGTCTTCATTCTGCAGTCGGATGGTGCCCGAGGTCGGCTTGACAAAGCCGGCGATGGCCATGAGCAGGGTCGTCTTGCCCGATCCCGATGGGCCGAGCAGCGTGAGGAATTCACCGCGCGGTATGCTCAGCGACATGTCATCGATCGCTCTAACCTGCCCGTAATGTTTGTGCAGGCGATCAATGACCAGGTAGTCCGCGTTTTCCTTCGTCACGACGCTTCCTCAGATCTTCCTGCTGCTGGCGGCCAGGCGAAGGGCGACCACAGCCATGGTCACCAATATCATTGCCGCCGAGACAGCCGCCACGGCCGGGTCGACCCGCTCCGACAAGCTGTTCCAGATCACGATTGGCAGCGTCACCACTGCCCGGCTGGTGAGGAAAATGACGCTGATCACCTCATCCCAGGACGTGACGAAGGAGAAGGCGGCCCCCGCAAAGATGCCTGGCATGATGTTTGGGGCGATAACCCGGCGCAGAACCGTCCAGTTCGAGGCCCCGAGGCTTCGCGCCGCCTGCTCTATCCGCCGATCAAAGCCGCTAAGGGATGTGGAGACCGTGATCAGCACGAGCGGAATGCAGAGGATCGTATGGGCAATGACGACGCCCGTGATGGTGTCGAGCCAGTTGAGGTCGATCCAGGTGCGGTAGAAGGCGAGGGCGTGGACGATCGGTGGGATGATCAGGGGGGCGAAGAGCAGAACGCGCAGATACTGTGTTATCCGCGCATTCAGGCGCCAAAGGCCGATGGCGCAGAGTGTGCCGAGGGCCGTTGCCGCGATGGTGGTGAGGATGGCGATCCAGAGGCTCGTGAGGATGCTTTGCGACCAGCGCGGGTCGCTCAGAAGCTTTGCATAGTGCTGAAACGAAATGCCGTCAGCCGGCATCGAAAGGTAGCGCTCGGGCGTCAGCGATACCGGAAATACGACGATAAGCGGCGCGAGCAAGAAGACGACCCCGAGCCAGCCAAAGGTGATGATGACGAGTCTGCTTGCGCGTGGGGGACCGGCGGCGGCGTCCATCACTCGTCCCCCTTGCCCACGATGCTTTCCCAGTCGGCAAAGCGACCGACAGTGAAAATGACGGCGAAAACAGAGAGAAGCAGGACGGTGGCAAGCATAGTGGCGATGCCCCATTCCAGCGTCTCGTGTACCTGCACGCTGATATATTCCGCGATCATCAGCACGCGGCCGCCGCCGAGAATGGCCGGCGTTATATAGAACCCGAGCGAAAAGACGAAAATCAGGATGAAGGCTGACAACAGGCCGGGAATGGTCAGCGGGAAGAAGACACGGCGAAAGACAGTGAGGCCATCGGCGCCCAAGCTGCGGGCCGCGTGCAGCACGCGCATATCAATGGTGCGCATGCTGGCATAGAGCGGGAGAATGCCGAAGGGCAGCATGTAATGGATCATGCCGATGATGACGCCCAATTCATTGCGCACCAGAGGGATAGGCGAATCGATCAAACCCGATGCGAGGAGGGCACTGTTCAGGACCCCGTTGCTGCGCAGGACCGTCACCCAGGCGAAAGCGCGGATCAGCACCGAAAGCCAAAGGGGTAGGAGAATACAGGCCAGCATGACGGGGCGCATGCGCTCGCTGACAAGGGTCAGCGCGCAGGCCATGAGGTAGGACAGGATCAGGGTGACGAGCGTCGTAACCACACAAATGCGCAAGGTCGTGCCGATCACACGGCCAATGGCCGGAGAGGTGAAGAGCTGCTCGTAATTGGCAAACCCGCCCGGGGCTTCGGTGAAGCTGAGGCTCAGAATGCGCAGGAGCGGAACGATGTAGAGCAGCAGCACCAGCAGGACGGCGGGGGCAATCATGAGCAGCGCGATGCGCGCCCGCTGATCAAGCCCGCTGATCATGCCGAAAAGGCCGTCTGCCCGTGGACGATGGTGCGGTTCACCTTGATGTGGGGAATGCGCTCGGGGTCGACCGTGAAGATATCCTCTTCGAGGATGACGAAGTCGGCGAGTTTGCCGGGCTCGATCGAGCCCTTAATGGCCTCCTCGCGGCCGGCATAGGCGCCGTAGATCGTATAGGACTTCAGGGCTTCCCAGAGATCGACCGCCTCTTCTTTGCCGAGCAGCTGGCCGGTATCGGTCTTGCGGGTCACCAGCGAATAGACGCCGCGCAACGGATTTGGATGGCAGATGGGCGCGTCGGAATGAGCTGGAGCGATCACGCCCATTTCCTTCCAGGAGCGATGCGGCCACATGTTCTTCATGGCAGCTTCGCCGCGCACCCTGATATAGCCATCGCCGAGATCGTAGAGAAATCCGGCTGCGGAAGACGGGATGACATTCAGCTTTTTCATCCGCTCGCGGATTTCCGGCGTGGCGCAGCAGCTGTGCTCGACGCGCATGCGGCTGTCGGCATTGGGGTGGACAGCGAGCGCGGCCTCGAAGGCATCGAGGACATAGTCGATGCCGCGGTCACCAACGCCATCGGCAAAAACGGCAAGGCCCGCCGCTGTCGCCTCCATCACCTTCTGGCGGAAATCCTCGCTCGAATAGAGCAGCATGCCGGTATTATGCTCGGGCTCGCCGAGCGCCTTCGGGCCGATATAGGGCTCGTAATAGGCGGCCGTCCGTCCGGTGGTGGAGCAGTCCGGGCACCATTCAACCCCAAGAATGCGGATCCACTCATCACCGAAGCCTGAGCGGATGCCGGCGCGGATATAGGATTCAACGAGTCCCGCTTCCTTGCCGCTCACCATAATGCCGATGCGGATCGGCAGCTCACCGGCCGCACGCATATCCTGGTAAGCGCGGATGCCATTGGACTGGGTCAGGGAGTTGTGAAGCGAGGTGATCCCATAGCTGAGGAATTCGGCGAAGACCTGGCGGAGGCCCTTGCGAAAGTCCTCGGCGGTGTAATCCTTGCTGAGCTCGTCGACGACCACGTAGGCGGCATTCTCCCGCACGAGGCCGGTGGGCTTGCCTGTGGCCGGATCGCGATCAATCCGGCCGAACGGCGGATCTTCCGAGAGCTTGGCGAGGCCGGAGCGCTCGAAGGCTGCCGTGTTCACCACACCGTTGTGGTGGTCGGTACGATAAATGAAAACCGGATGGCCATTGCCTGCGCGATCGAGCTCATCGATGGTCGGGAAGCCTCCCAGCTTCATGTCATCATAGCGAAAGCCGACGAACCAGGCCTCTTTCGGCAGCGTCGCCGTAGCCTCGACGATCCGGGCCAGGACTTCTTCCTTGGACCTGACATTGGGCCAGCTGAAATCTGCCCAGCGGTGAATACGCGCGCCGTAAATGTCGGCGTGGCAATGGCTTTCGATAAAGCCCGGCAGCACCGTCTTGCCCTGAGCGTCGATGATCTCCGTTTGTGGTCCGCGCCAGGGGCCGATTTCGTCGTCACGCCCGACGGCCAGAATGCGCCCATCCCGGACTGCCACGGCCTGCACGAAAGGCTGTGCATCGGACATGGTCGCAATCTTTGCGTTGCGGATGATCAGTTCGGCTGGGTGCATAGCCATCGCTGCAGCTTTGAGGAGAATGCCGGGCAAGACGAGTGGGATGGCCTCTGGTCAGGAGGCCATCAGATCCAGAAAGCGCTTGGTGACGGGGACGATATGCTCACCGTACCAATCGGCATTCTGCAGCACCATGAGCTTGCGGTTTTCCGGAGCGCCGGGGTTCACGGCCGCGAGCTCGGGGCTGTATGTACCCTCGGCCTCGGGATTGGCGGGGCCGTTGCCAAGCAGCTCCAGAAGCTTCACCTGAGATTTCGGATCCTGCATGGAGGCCAGGAACTCCATCGCGGTCTTCGTGCCGGCGGGATTGTTCACCGGAACGGACATGACGCCCGGCTGGAGGAAACCCTGGTTGAATGTGAAGTCGAAGCGCCCATCCGATTCCTGTTTGAGCAGGTTGGCGCGGGTGTGCCAGATCTGGCCCATAACCACCTCGCCGTCGCGGAAGACCTGCTGGCTGCTCGCGCCGGTGTCCCAAAGAATGAGATGCGGCTTGAGCTGCTCGAGCTTTTTCATCGCGCGGTCGATGTCGAGCGGATAGAGCTGGTCAATCGGGACACCATCGGCCATCAGCGCCGCTTCCAGGGTGCCCGCCATGTATTTGTACATGACCCGCTTACCCGGGAACTGCTCCACGTCCCAGAAGTCGGCCCAGGTCTTCGGAAGTTTGCCACCGAAGGCCTTGGTGTCATAGGTCAAGACGTTGCCATAGACGAAGACTGTCGCCCCCCAGCGGTAATCAGTGCCCGGCAATGTCTTCTTGCGATCGACGATCTCGTAGTCGATTTCCTGAGCGGCCTTGGCTGCACCGAGCGCGGCCTGGGTGCCGACCCCGCCATCGACAATATCCCAGGTGACGTTGCCCGATTCCACCATGGCACGGACGCGACCTGCGGTAGGCCCGGTCCCGTCCATGACCACGGGGATGCCCGTCTTCGCAGTAAATGGCTCACCCCATGCGGCCTGATAGGCTTGCTCCGCATCGCCACCCCACATGGCGAAAACGATTTCCTTTGCCGCGGCACGTGCGTGCTCCGTCCCTCCCACGAGCGCTGTGGCCCCGAGCAGCGCGCTCAGATGCAAAAGCTCGCGACGGTTCAACGTGCCTTTCTTGACCCGTTCAGCCGCAATCGAAAATGCGTCGCGCAGATACCCATTATTGTCCGTCATCGGCAGAACTCCCTCCCCTCCCTCACGAGGTGATACCGCTCCGCTTCTGTTCTGAAGCGCAAACTGACATATCAGATGGAATTGTGAGGGCATTTCGTCACTGTTGTCAATCTGTGTTCTTCTCGCCGATAACGATGATTGTGGATCTAGCAGCGTGAAAACTGACATGTTAGTTTGATGCGTGATCAATCGGCATCGGCGCACGGAGCGGTCGTGTCCAAAAGCAAAACCAGACAAGGTTCGGGCGAGCGGAAGCGCCTCAAGGCACCGACCATGGCAAATGAGGCTTATGCGCGCCTGGAAGAGATGATCATCCTGGGCAAGCTTTCGCCGGACACGCGTCTCTCCGAGCAAATGCTGGCGCAAGCTCTGGGCATTGGCCGCACGCCCATCCGCGAGGCATTGCAAAAGCTGAAAGCCAATCACCTGGTGGAGATCCAGCCCAGGGCGGGAGTGTTCGTCAGTCGGATGGACTTTCGCAGCCAGCTGCTGGTGCTCGAAGTGCGGCGTGAGCTCGAAATCGTTCTGGCAAGCAGGGCTGCCCGTCGCGCGGCACCGGAGCAAAGAGCCGAGTTCCGGCGCTTGGCCGCGGATATGCGCGCTTCGGGCGAGCAGCGCGACAAGCTCTGGCTGATGGATGTCGACCGCCGCTTCAAGGACCTTGCGATCGAAGCCGCACGCAATCCCTATCTTGCTGCAGCGCTCGCGCCGATTTACGCGCATTCGCGCCGGTTCTTCTTCACTCATCTCGAGACCACGAATGTCTCGATCGCCCTGTCCCATTCTGCGGCAATCGAGGCGATTGCGGATGGTGACGAGGCAAGGGCGGTCGAGGCCGCAAAGCGCTTCCTCACCGATGTGGAGGAGTTCACGAAGGCGGTCATCACTGCCGAGCTCGTGAATGCCTAAACCGATTTCGAGCCTTGGATATCATCTTGACCGATCTCAACCAACCTGAGCCGGGCGTGCTTGTCGGCCGATCCGTTCATCGCAAGGAAGATGTGCGCTTCGTCAGCGGTGCGGGCCATTATGTTGACGATCATGTCGTGCCCGGTGCCGCGCATGCCCGCTTCCTGCGCTCGCCCTATGCCCATGCCCGAATACGCGCCATAGACACGAGCGAAGCGCGTGCTTTCCCGGGCGTCATTGCCGTGTTCACCGGGCAGGATATGACAACGGCCGGTATCGGGTCGTTGCCCTGCGGTTGGCTGCTCAAGGACAGATCGGGCCGCCCGATGGCCGAGCCGCCGCATTATGCCCTTGCGGTCGACAAGGTTCGCCATGTGGGAGAGCCGCTGGCGGTGGTCATTGCCGAGACCGCCATGGCGGCGCAGGATGCGCTCGATGCCATCCACGTGGACTATGACGTGCTGGATGCAGTGGCCGATGCTGCTCAAGCAGTGCAGCCGGACGCCCCCCGGGTCTGGGACAATCTTGCGGATAATCTCTGCTGCGATTGGGAGATTGGCGATGCGGATGCCGTAGCAAGCGCCATGGAGCGTGCGCACCATGTCACCCGCATGGCGCTCTCCAACAATCGCCTTGCGCCGGTGCCGATGGAGCCGCGGGCAGCAATTGCGCAATTCGATCGCGGCAGCGGGTTTCTCACCCTGCATACGACCAGTCAGAACCCGCATACGGTGCGCAGCATCATCAGCAATGTCCTTGGGATGAGCGAGGCCGATGTCAGGGTGATTTCGCCCGATGTGGGCGGAGGCTTTGGCGGCAAGATTCCCGTTTATCCCGAAGAGGTCTGCCTGTGCTGGGCCGCATCACGGGTGGGAGGTCCCGTCAGATGGACATCCGACAGAACGGAAGCGTTTCTCACCGATGTGCATGGGCGCGATCATCAGACCATCGCCGAGCTCGCCATTGACAGCGAAGGCCGGTTCATCGGCCTGAGGGTGAAGACCTTGGCCAATGTTGGCGCTCACCTGTCGCTGGGTGGCAGCGCCATACCGACTTTTTACTACGCACCGCTGCTGTCCGGCGTTTACCGGCTGCCGGCGATCTATTGCAATGTGCAGCTGGTGTTCACGAATACCTGCCGGATCGACGCCTATCGCGGCGCGGGCCGGCCCGAGGCGACCTATGTGCTCGAGCGGCTGGTCGATCAGGCGGCGCATGAACTGGGCATCGATCGGGTGGAACTGAGGCGGCGCAATCTCATAGGCCGCGAGAGCTTTCCCTATGCCACGCCCCTGGGGCTGACCTACGATTCCGGAGATCACGAGGCGACGCTCGATCTCGCATTGAAAGCCTGCGACTGGAACGGGTTTGCGCAAAGGCGCGCGGAGGCCGCCAGCCGGGGCATGCTGCGCGGCATCGGTCTTTCCACCTATGTGGAGATCGCCGGCGGGATTCCCTCCGCTGTGGCAGGGCAGCTGGGGGCGCGGGGCGGCCGGTCGGAAGTGGCACAGGTGCGGGTCAATCCGGGTGGATCGGTCACCGTGTTCAGCGGGGTGCATAGTCATGGCCAGGCCCATGAGACGACCTTCGCTCAGATTGTCTCCGAGCGGTTGGGCGTTCCTTTCGAAGCGGTCCGTGTGGTTCAGGGGGATACGGATCGTATTCCGTTCGGCCGCGGAACCGCGGCCTCCCGCTCGCTGGTCATCGGCGGCTCGGCCATCCTGAAGGCCCTGGACAAAATCGAGCTGAAGGCGCGCAAGATCGCAGCCCATATGATGGAAGCTTCGGTGGAGGATGTGCGCTTTGCAGATGGTGCCTTCAGGATCGTCGGAACAAACCGCTCAGTGACATTCAAGGAGGTCGCGGCCGCCGCATATCATCTGCGCGATTATCCGCAAGAATTGGAGCCGGGGCTGGATGAAACCGGTGCCTATGACCCCGAGAACTGGACATTTCCCGGGGGCTGCCATGTCTGTGAGGTGGAGATCGATCCCGAGACGGGCAAGCTGACGATCATCCAGATCGTCGCCGTCGATGATATCGGCCACATCATCAATCCCATGGTGGTTGAAGGCCAGATCCACGGCGGGCTTGCGCAGGGCTTCGGGCAGGCGGTCACGGAGCAATGTGTTTTCGACGATGCCGGGCAATTGCTGACGGCATCGTTGCAGGATTACGCCCTGCCGCGCGCGGATGACCTGCCCAGCTTCACGGTCATGACTCATGCCACCCCGTGTGAGCACAACCCCCTCAAGGCAAAGGGCTGTGCCGAGGTCGGCACGGTCGGGCTGCCGCCGGCCATTGTGAATGCGGCGCTGGATGCCCTGCGCCCCATCGGTGTGTCCGCGATCGAGATGCCGCTCTCGCCGATGAGGATCTGGGCCGCGATCGCCAGCGCACGAGAGATCACCCGATAGCGGCCGGGAAGCCGGATCAGGACAGGGTCGCGAGCAGCCCCGCCATTAGCCGCGTACGCAGAGCGAGGCTTGGGATCTCGATATATTCTTCCAATGTGTGATAGCCGGCGCCGCGAAGGCCGAGGCCGTCCAAGGTCGCAATGCCCAGCGCTCCGGTGAAGTTGCCATCCGAACCGCCGCCGGCGCTGCCCTGCGAAAGAGCAAGGCCCAGGCTCTCGGCAATGCTCCGTGCCTTGTCGTAGAGCGCCATCGTGCCAGCGTCCGGCTCCCATACCGGGCGAACCACGCCGAGTTCCACCTCGAGGCGCGCATTGCCATCACTGTGGTTCAGAGCCAGCATCCGCGTGATGCCGCTGTCGAGATCGGCTTGCCGCTTGGCCATGCTGAGCACTTCCGCGGCGCAGGTCGTGGGCACGCAGTTCACCCATTGGCCGCCATGGATCACACCCACACTGAAGGTGCACTGATCCGTGGTCATGCTCTCGATCACTGAAACATGGTCCGCCATCAGCCGGATGGCGGAACGCCCCTCCTTCAGTGTCGCGCCGGCATGGCTCGGGCGGCCATAGGCTCTGAGGTTGAACCGGGCAATCGCATAGCGACCGGTGGTGACGCCGCCGTCCTTCATGGCCGGCTCCGGCACCAGAATGAATCGGAACTGCCGGGCGGTCTTTTCGATGAGACTGCGGGTGCTGGGGCTGCCGACCTCTTCGTCCGAGGTGAACAGGACGGAGACCGGCAATGGTGTTTCTATCGCCTGCGCCTGGAGGGCGGCAATGGCCTCGAGGCTGATCCGGCAGCCACCCTTCATATCGAGAATGCCGGGCCCGTAGCAGCGCTCGCCCTCGATGCGGAATGGCAGCTTTTCGAGAGTGCCCACGGGATGGACCGTATCGAGATGACCCATGATCAGGATACCGGGTTCCTGGCCTCTCCGACTGTGTGGCAAGTGGGCCAAGACACAATCGCCGAAGCCGCCGGACCCGGATATGCGTTCGATCGAGCAGCCGAGCTCGCGCAGGTCGGCCGAAGCCAAATCCATCATCGCATTGACGCGCACGGCATCGAAGGTGGGGCTCTCGCACTCGATCCACGGCCTTAGCCGCTCGAGCATGGCCACGGGGTCGCAGGCGAGTGAGGAGACGTCCATGTGAGGGCTTCCTTTGCTGTACAGCGATGGCCGCCGATGATCGGCGCGATTGCTGTCAATCTTTGGTCTGACGGCTGGCAGGCTTCGGCCGAGGATCGAACGCGCTCATCCCGGTCACGGTGGCGATAATGTCAAGGCTTGCGGCCATGGATTGATCAATGAAGGCTTGATGGAACGCCATCTCCATATCCTCGACCATGCCAGCGGCGGTGCGAATGTGCTCGAGCATGAGCATAGAGGCTCGCTTGGCATCGCGCGCCTCCAAGGCCTCGATGATTTCCACATGCGCATGGACCACGTGATGAGCGAAGGCATGCTGCTCGCCCTGGACCACCGCTTTCGGCGTCACCATGGAATAGAGGATGTGATTGGTGAAGATGCAGAAGAATCGCAGGAGGGCATTGGGAACCCGGTTGGCTATGATGTGGTGAAACTGCAGCTCCGCCGCCCGGTGCGCCGCCGGATTGGCGCGTCCTTCCATCCCGTCGCAGCAGACCTCAATCGTCTGGCGCATGGCGGTGAAATCCGCTTCGGTCAGATGGTCGATGGCGGCGCGGACCATCACAGGCTCCAGCACCAGCCGGGTTTGATAGATCGCTTCGGCGTCGAGATCCTTGAAGTAGAAATAGGGGGTCAGCAGCTGCATGGCCCGGTCTTCAGGCACGCGGGTCAAGCGCGCGCCGCCATTGGGACCGGTGACCACCTCGACCAAGCCCTGCACCTCGAGCGATTTCAGCGCCTCGCGCACTGTGCCCCGGCTGCCGCCGAACATCTCCATGAGCTCCTTTTCCTGCGGCAGGCGGTCTCCCGGTGACTTGCCGGTCAGGAGCACCCAGCGCAAAAGCTCTTCGGCAATCAGGTCCGATCGCTTGGCGCGGGTCCGTTGTCGGGCGTATCGCCCGATGGCCGGCGTGTTATCTGCCCTTATTTCGCTCATCTCATCGCGCGCCCTTCGGAGGGCAGGTGCCTCAATCTTCCCCATTTGCCTACACGAAACGCACCATGGTCGCCATCCTATTTATTATAATGAATAGCCTTGACAGACGGCCGCCGGGCGGCATCATTCCAGCCAGGCGAATAAGGTCAAGAGTGCTTGGGGGATCGGGCGCATTGTTTTGCAGCCCAGTCTCGAACAAGCCAGCTTCGCAGGTGGTGAGGATGCCAACCGTTACCGCGAGCAGCAATATATGAAGACCAGCCATTCTCGCGCAGGTCTGGCCGTGAATCTGTCAGGCGTATCAAAGTCGTTTGGCAGAGCTGTCGTGCTCGATAAATGCAGCCTTACCGTGGAGGCAGGCCGCTTTGTGACGCTGCTTGGCGCATCCGGCAGCGGCAAGACCACGTTGCTCAGGATCATCGCCGGATTTCTCACGCCCGAAAAAGGCGATGTGCAATTCGACGGCCAGTCGGTGGTGGCGCTGCCGCCGCACAAGCGGAATATCGGCATGGTGTTCCAGAGCTATGCCCTGTTTCCTCACATGACGGTCTTCGACAATGTCGCCTATCCCTTGCGGATGCGCGGGACGAAAGAGGATTTGCGCAAACGCGTCGGCGACGTCCTGGAGATGGTGCAGCTTGGCGCGTTCGCCGGGCGCATGCCGGCGGCTTTGTCCGGTGGGCAACGCCAGCGCGTCGCCATGGCACGCGCCCTGGTCGCTAAGCCACCGCTGGTGCTGCTCGATGAGCCCCTGAGCGCTTTGGACAAGGAGCTGCGCGAGCAGCTGCAGGTCGAGATCAAGGCCATTCACCGGCAAGCGGGCACCACGTTCATCAATGTCACCCATGACCAGGGGGAAGCCATGGGCATGTCGGACCTGGTGGCGGTGATGGACAAGGGTCAGATCCAGCAGGCCGACCGGCCTCAGGATCTCTGGAACCGGCCAGCGAATGCCTTCGTGGCGCGATTTCTCGGCGGCTCCAATCTGATCCGGGCGCATGCCAATGGCGGAACCTACGAGCTGCCGGACGGCAACGGTTTGCGCGCGGCCAGTGGCGAAAGAGCAGGAACCGTCGAGCTTGCATTCCGCCCCGAAGCGGTACGCATCTCGCTGCAAGACCCGCAGGGAGACAGCGTCAACTGCCTGCAGGGCCGGGTAATTGAAACGATTTTCCTTGGCGAGGCGGTCCGGGTTGTGGTGGAGGCCGTCGGCCAATCGATTTCCGCGCGCATTCCAGCGAGTGAAGCTGCGGAATTGGCGCCGGGCAGCGCGGTGCGCGTCCATTGGCCGGTCGCGGCCACGACAGCCCTTGCGGCGGAGAACCGCTAGCATGATGAGGGCAGGTGCTCAGCAAACCAGGAATGGGCCTTTGGTGCTCCTGCTGCTCACGCCGGCGATCATCATCTATGCCGCGTTTTTTCTGTGGCCAACCGTGCAGATGCTGCTGAGAAGCGCCTATGTGGATGGGGCGATTTCGCTGGGCAACTACCAGGAGCTGCTCTCGACGCCGCTTTACAGCAAGGTGATCTGGACCACCTTAAAGTTTTCGGTGATCACCACGGCGGCGTGTCTTGTCCTGGGCTATCCCTTGGCGATGCTGCTGGCGCGATCGTCGGGGCTGGCTCGCCTGCTGCTGCTCCTTGCAGTCACCACGCCATATTGGCTCGATTATATCGTGCGCACCTATTCCTGGATGGTGCTGCTCGGGCGAAACGGCATCGTCAATCAAGTGCTCGTGGCGCTCGGGCTCATCCAGGTTCCCACATCGCATCTTTCCTCGGATTTCGCGGTTCTGGTGGGAATGGTGCAGGTGATGTTGCCGCTGATGGTGCTGAGCCTCTATGCGGGGATGGTGCGCATCGATCCGGCGCTGCTCGATGCGGCGGCCGCGCACGGCGCCGGCGCCTTCTCCGCCTTCCGCACCGTGTTCCTGCCGCTCAGCATGCCCGGCATCATCGCCGGCTCGCTGCTCACCTTCGTCAATACGCTCGGCTTCTACATCACCCCGGCACTCCTTGGCGGGCCGCAGCAGACAATGATCTCGCAGTCGATCGATACGCTTGCCAGCAAGCTTCTGGATTGGCCGCTCGCCTCGGCTGCGGCAGCTCTTCTGCTGGTGATCACGGTTGGTCTTCTGGCGCTGTTCAATCGCTTCTTCGGTTTCGAACGGCTGGCGGGGGCCGACTCGTGAGCCGGGCTGAGCAAAACGCGCTCTGGATCAGCAGCGGCCTCGTGCTCATCTATCTGCTGTTTCCGGTGCTCGTGGTGGTGATGATCTCGTTCAGTGCGAGCAAATTCCTCACCTTTCCACCGCCGGGCTTTTCGCTGCAGTGGTACCGGGAGCTGTTGGGCAATGACTGGCTGCCCTCCTACTGGATCACGTTCCAAGTGGGCGGCTTGACCGCGCTTCTTTCAACGCTTGTCGGCATACCAGCCGCGTTTGCGCTTGCCCGCCATAGTTTCCGGTTCAAGGCGGCGTTCGAATCGCTGCTGATGGCGGCGCTGATCCTGCCCGCGATCATCAAGGCGATCTCGCTCTATCTGTTTTTTGTGCCGCTTGGACTGGTCAGTACGGTGACCGGGCTCGTGCTCGCACACACGGTGACCGGCATTCCCTATGTGGTGCTGAACCTGCTGGCGAGCCTCAAGAGCTATGATCCGGATCTGGAGCTTGCGGCGCGGATCCATGGCGCATCGCCCTTGCGAGCCGTCACGACGGTGACCCTGCCGGTGCTGGCGCCGTCGCTCATTGTGGGTGCTGTGTTCGCCTTCCTGCAATCGGCCCAGGAGTTGCTGGTCGCGATGTTCCTGCTGGGGACGGTTGAAAAGCCGCTCGCGGTCCGGCTGTGGGAGGGCGTGCGCATTTCGCTGCAGCCGACCATCGCGGCCGCCTCGACGACACTGGTCGTGCTGGCGCTCGCCGCCTTCGTGGTGACGGCGCTGGCTGCCCGCAGGCGGGGATCAGCCAAGGCGCAGGGATTATGAATGATAAAAGGAGGGAGACTGATGTTTGACCGGAGTGAGCAGGAAAGGGCCGCATTGCTGCTGCGGCAAGTGCTGGATGAAACGCGAGGGCTCAGCCGCCGCCAGTTCCTCGGCGCGCTGGGCAAGGCGGCAGCAGGATCGGCCCTGCTTGCCAGCTTCCACGGCATGCTCGTGAGCAAGGCGCAAGCGGCCGATGCGGTGACCACCATGGGCTGGGGCGGTGAATGGGATCAGCGGATCGCTGAAGCCTATTACACGCCCTATACGGAGAAATCCGGGGCGGCGGTAAAGGTTATTCCCTACAGCACGCCAAAGGTGCTGGCCATGCATGAGGCCAACGCCATGGAGATCGACTTCATTCTCGGCGCTGGGCTCGATACGCCAATGTTCGTGGAAAAGGGGGTGTGTCAGAAGCTCGACTGGACGGTGGTCGACAAGTCGGCACTCACGCCCAACCAGCTGGCCTATGGAGATTATGCCATTGGCGGCAGCACGCTGTCCTATGTCATGGCTTATAACAAGAACCGCTGGCCGAATGGGGATCATCCCAAGACTTGGGCGGATTTCTGGGATGTCGAGAAGTTCCCTGGACCGCGCGCCTTCGGTCGTTATACGGCTTACCCCACCATTGAGTTCGCGCTGCTCGCCGATGGGGTGCCGATGGATCAGCTCTATCCCCTCGACGTGGACCGGGCCTTCCGCAGCCTGGATAAGATCAAGCCGCATATCGTGAGCTGGTGGGAAAGCGGCGGCCAACAGCAGCAGATGATGGAAGACCAGGAGGTCGACCTGCTCTATGTCTGGAACGGCCGCGGCACCGTGACCATTCGCGACAATGGCGCACCCTTTGCCTTCGAGTGGAACCAGGCCGCCTATCAGGGCGAGGTCGAGGCGTG
This sequence comes from Rhodoligotrophos sp. CJ14, assembly GCF_038811545.1. Lineage (GTDB taxonomy): Bacteria > Pseudomonadota > Alphaproteobacteria > Rhizobiales > Im1 > Rhodoligotrophos > Rhodoligotrophos ferricapiens. The sequence goes on along the minus strand of NZ_CP133319.1, from coordinate 2,401,503 downwards.
GCTTGCCATGAAAGGCGGACCGAACCCAACCGGCGCCATGCAGATCATGAACTGGCTTGGCCGCCCCGAACCGCAAGCGGCCTTTGCGCGACTCATGTATTACGGCCCGACCAACCTCAAGGCATATGACCTGCTGGACAAGGAGCTGGCTGAGATTCTGCCATCCTATCCGGCCAATCTGGAGAAGCAGTTCCACATCGACTGGGGCTGGTGGGCGAAGAACTACGAGGCAACTCAGAAGCGCTTCGAGGAGTGGCTGCAGGCGTAACTCGTTCCTGACCTGCCGTCCGAGAAGCCGGGCTCCGCGCGAGGGGGCGCGGAGCCCCAATCCTGCAATGATTGGGATTTCCCATGGCACAGACCAGCGATTATAACGGCCTTGCGCCGGGCGCCTTCGAGGCGTTGTCCGACACCGCGACAGAACTGGCTTTCGACCGTTCCGAATATCTCGACCGTATCCGTCGGGTGCGGGCGCTCATGGCGGAAGCCAAGATCGATCTGCTCTATGTGACGACGCCGGAGCATATCACCTGGCTGCACGGCTATTACGCCAGCTGGTACAAGGCCAATGCGCCGATGCGGTACCCGCAGCTCTATGGCACCGTGATTCATGTGGACCACGACGAGTTCTTTCATTTCGACAACCCGACGGAACTGCCCGTCCTGGCGAAGTGCTCGATCTCGGCCGACAACCGTTTCTTCAAGTCGCGCGAGGCCTCAGTCAATCTGCCCTTCATCATGAGCGAGCTGAAGGCCAAGGGCTGGCTCAATGGCACCGTCGGCATGGAGTATTGGAGCTATGTGCCCAACCGGGCGATCTCGACCATGCTCGAAGGCGCGTTCCTCGCGGAAGGTGCGCGGGTGGTCGATGCCAGCACCATTCTGCGTCGCGCGCGGCGGGTGAAGTCGCCCGCGGAGATCGCAACGATGGAGAAGGCGACCCGCTTTGCCGAGATTGGCATCGAGACCATTCGGAAGGAGATCCGCCCGGGCATGACCGAACTCGAGCTGTTCGGCCTGACCACCGCGGCCATGATGAAAGCGGGCAGCGAATTTCCGGCGCTGATCCCGATCTTCAACGCAGTGCCGGTGCGGGATGGCCGCCCGGTTTCATCGGGCCATTCCATGGCCGGGCGGAAGGTCATTGAGGCGGGCGAGTTCCTCACAGCCGATCTGTGCGGCGTCTACAATCGATATCATTCAAACGTGATGCGCGGCTTCTTGTTGGGCGAGCCCAGCAAGGAGATGCTCGACAATTACAAAAAGGCGGCCGGCGTGTTCGACCTCTTCCGCAATGAGGTCAAAGCCGGCATGACGGTGCGCGAGGTGAATGCCCTCATCCGCCGCTATCTCTCCGAAGTGGGCCTTCTGGATGGTGCCGGATGGGTGCTGGGCTATGAGCTGGGTCTCAGCCTGCCGCCGGATTGGGTCGGCGATTTCTACTTCCATTATCAGGATGAAAAATATCTCGACCGGGTGTTCGAGGAGAACATGGTAACCAACCTGGAGAGCCTGTTTAACACCTGGCTGATCGATACGCTGGTCTATGAGAAGAACGGCGCGCGCATTCTGTCCAACGTGCCGCTCGAGCTGATCGTGGTCTGACGAGCCTCCCATGACCCAAGCCAGCACCGATCGCGGCAAGCCGTTGCCGCGGAGCCTCTATGCGGATACCGCCCGGCCACCGGTGGAGACACCGTCGCTCGATGGGGACTGCAGCACCGATGTGGCCATAGTGGGCGGCGGCTATACCGGGCTTTCAACTGCCCTGCATCTGGCGGAAAGGGGCATCCGCGCGGTGGTGCTGGAGCGGCATGAGCCTGGCTGGGGCGCTTCGGGGCGAAATGGCGGGCAGGTCAATCCCGGTCTTTATCCGACGCCGGCCACGGTCGTTGCTGATTTCGGCGAGGATCTTGGCCGGCGCATGCTGCACTATGCGGCGGATGCACCCAACAGGGTGTTCGAGCTGGTGGCCCGGCACGGGATCGATTGCGAGGCATCGCAGACCGGCACGTTGCGTATGGCCATAAACGGCGCCGGTATCGCGCGGGCGCAGACCTATTTCCAGGAATGGCGCAAACTGGTTGGTGCTGCCGAATGGCTCGATCGGGGCGCTGCCGCAAGTGCATCGGGCACTGATCGCTATCCTGGCGGACTCTTCTTCGCGCAAGGCGGCAAGGTCAATCCACTGGGCTATGCCCGGGGGCTGGCCGAGACTGCGATGAAAGCGGGTGCCAGGATACATGGAGCCTCACCCGCATTGGCGGTGGAAAGGGCTGGCCCGCGCTGGGCCGTCCGGACGCCCTCAGGCGCCGTACTTGCGGAGCGGCTGGTGTTGGCGACCAATGGCTATACGGACGGGCTATGGCCCAAACTCGCGCAGAGCATCGTGCCGGTCTATACGACGATTGTTGCCACCGCGCCTCTGCCGCAAGGCATCGCCTCGAAAATCCTGCCTGGCGGGTCGGTTCTCTATGAGACCGGCAATACAACCATTTACTACCGGCTTGACCGCGGGGGGCGCCTGATCATCGGCGGGCGCAGCCCAATGCGCGATGTCACCGGATTCGGGGATGCCCAGCACCTCATCGCGTATGCGGAGCGCCTTTGGCCGGAGCTTAATGGCATGAGCTGGACGCATGTGTGGAATGGGCAGGTGGCGATCACTCCCGATCACCACATCCATATGCACGAGCCGGCACCGAATGTGCATATCGCGCTCGGTTATAATGGCCGTGGGATCGCCATGGCCACGGCCATGGGCGCGCTGCTCGCCCAGCGGATTGCCGGCGCCGGGCCCGAAGAGCTGCCGATGCCGGTGACCGACATCAAGGCCATTCCGCTGCACGGGCTATGGAAGCCTGCCACCTCTTTGCGGCTCGCCTATGGCCGCATTCGCGACCGGCTCGGCCTCTAGAGCGTTCCGCTCTTCTTTGATCGCGAAGCCGCGGTACGCGGGGCGTCGATCGCCCGATCAGCGCTTCAGTAGACCGTCGCGACGGGCTGACCAAGCGCAATCGCCCCGGCATAATGGGCCTGCGGTCCAGCCTGGAGAGGATGGTAGCGGGCACCCTGGATATCCCGGAAGCGACGCTCCAGCCCATTGCAGCGATAAAAGCCAGCGCCGCCAGCGAGCTCGAGCGAGAGCTCAACCGCACGGATGGCGTTCTCCGCCAGCACTGTGCGGCCGATCATCACCTCATTGACGCTATCGGCTGACGGCGCATTTCGTGCGGCGATCTCCAACATCCAGCGATGAGCTATTTGCGCTGTTCTGAGCGCGGTCTCCATGCGTCCGGCAAGCTCGAGCCCGTAGGGGCTCACCGGCTTGCGCCTTGCCAGATCAAGGGCGATATCGCGCGCGCTTTCCGCAACGCCCAGATAGGCAGAATAGATAAGCGGAAAGGCCAGGGTGGCGATGATCTGGAAGACCGGGTGCCACTCTCCCGCCTTGCGTGAAAACGCGACACTGCTGTCCGGGATGAACAAGTCCTCGATGACCACGTCATGAGAGCCGGTTCCGCGCATGCCCAGGGTTCGCCAGGTCTGGATGATCTTTACCTCGGGCCTGTTCATGGGGGCTGCGAAGTGGATGACGGAGCGGGACCCATCCTGTTCGGTGACAACCGCACCGGTCATCAGCAGATCGCCAGCCTCAGCTCCTGATGTGAAGACCTTGCGCGCCGTGATGCGATATCCGCCATCGACCTTGACGGCGGTGCCGGAACCGCCAACCCAGTCGGAGCCGCCGCTTGAGAGCAGGATCAGGCGCTCGCTCGCGACACGCTTGAGCAATGGTTCAACGGCGGTGGCGTTCTGATGGCGCCAGCGCCAGGCGGGGATCGCCACCTGATGGGTGTGCATGGAGAAGGCGAGGGCAGTCGAGCCGCAGGCGCGGCCGAGAACTCTGACCATTTCGGCGAGATCGGCTATGTCCGCGCCACCGCCGCCAAGCTCACGCGGAACGCCGGCTTCGACGAGACCAGCATCTCTGAGAATGGCGTAGTTCTCCGCAACGAAGCTATCCGTCTCATCAAAGCGGTTGGCTCTCTCGGCAAAGATAGGTGAGAGTTCGCGCGCCGTTGCTGCTGGATCTGCGGTTGCGATCACCGAGATGCTGTCCGAATGTGCAACTGTGCTGGTCATGTCCGTTTCCTCCGTGGACCAACTTTACCGGAGGATTGCGCCGCTTTTAGGTGTCGTCCAGTTCACGAACTGTAGTGCGTCCGGCCACAGTATCGCTTTGAAAACCGCGCATTTGCGCTATGATCCCCGAGGGGCGCCGGAGGTGACCGCCGTGGACGTTCGTGGAAGCTATGGCCAGTTTTGCCCGGTTGCAATGGCCTCGGAGATCCTGTGCTCGCGGTGGACCACGCTCATCATCCGTGAGCTGCTCTGCGGGGCCACACGATTCAATGATCTGCGCCGGGGTGTGCCGCGGATGTCGCCAGCGCTTCTCTCCAAGCGGCTGAAGGAGCTGGAGCGGGTCGGGGTCATCCGGACAGTCCGCAATCCGAATGGAATCAACGAATATCACCTGTCAGAGGCGGGGGAAGATCTGCGGCCCATCATTCTGGGTATCGGCTTCTGGGGACAGAGATGGGTGGAATCCCGCCTGTCGCTCAAGAATCTCGATCCCTCGCTCCTCATGTGGGACATGCGCCGCAACCTCAATCCGCAGCCATTGCCGCCGAAACGGTGCACGATACAGTTTCAGTACCCAGAGCTGCCACCATCCCGTCAGAATTGGTGGCTGGTGATCGATGCCGGGCAGGTTGATCTGTGTGGTTTCGATCCCGGTTTCGAAGTGGATTTGCTCGTTACCGGGTCACTGCGCAGCATGACCGCGATCTGGATGGGGCTCACCGTCGTACGTCAGGAAGTCGAGGCGGGGCGGCTCTCCCTCGATGGTGACCCGCGCATTGCGCGGGCGATCCAGCAATGGCTCGGCCTCAGCCCGTTCGCGGCTGAACCGCGCCGGGTGCAGTAGGGCCGCACCTCTGGCTCACGCGGGCGCTGAACCGGCCGGCGCCGGTGAACGCCGGAAGCGGGAGGAGAGGCCGATCACCAGGACATAGAACAGCGGGACGAAAAAGATGCCGAGCACGGTCGCGCTGATCATGCCGCCCATGACACCGATGCCGATCGAGTTCTGGGCGCCGGAAGCAGCACCCGTGGCGATCGCGAGCGGTGTCACGCCGAGAATGAAGGCGAGCGATGTCATGATGATCGGTCGCAGCCGTAATCGGGCTGCTTCCAAGGTCGCCTCGATCAGGCTTTTGCCACCGGCCTGCAGGTCCTTGGCGAATTCAACGATCAGAATGGCGTTCTTCGCCGCCAGGCCTATGGTGGTGAGCAAGCCCACCTTGAAGTAGACGTCGTTGGTCTGACCGAACCACCAAGCGGCAAGCAGCGCACCGAAGATGCCGACAGGCACGGCCAAGATGACCGAGAAGGGAATCGACCAGCTCTCGTAAAGGGCCGCCAAACAGAGGAATACAACGATGATGGAGATCGCATAAAGCGCGGGCGCCTGATTTCCGGAAAGCCGCTCTTGGTAGGAGAGGCCCGACCAGGCCACGCCAAAGCCGTTCTGGAGCCCGCTCACCAATTGCTCCATGAGGTCCATCGCCGTTCCCGAACTCACGCCAGCGGCGGCCGAGCCCTGGATATTCACGGCGGCAACCCCGTTGAAGCGGTCGAGCTTTGCTGGTCCGTATGTCCACTCCGTGTCGGTGAAGGCGGAGAAGGGGACCATCTCGCCAAGGGAATTGCGCGCATACCATAGACCAATATCTTCGGGTTGCATGCGGAAGGGAGCATCCGCCTGGACGTAGACCGGCTTGATCTCACTGCGATCGATGAAGTCATTGACATATGATCCCGCCCAGGCGGTCGTGAGGATGGCGTTGACTTCCGCGAGCGAGAGGCCCAAGGCGCCTGCTCGTTCCTGGTCTACATTGATGCGGAATTGCGGCTGGTCGTCCTGTGCGTTCTGCCGGACGGCGGAAAGGCGCGGATCCTGATTGGCCTGCAGGAGCAACCTGTCGCGCGCGGCGTTGAGGGCATCGCGCCCGGCGCCCGAGCGGTCCTGCAGATACATGTCGAAACCACTGGATGTGCCAAGGCCGGGCATAGCGGGCGGCGCGAGCGCAAAGACTTGGGCGTCACGAATGGCCGAGAAGCGCTGCATGGCGCGCCTGGCCACCGCATCCGCATAGAGCCTGGGGGCGGTTCGTTGCTCAAACGGTTTCAGGCGGACGAATGCAAGTGCCGCATTCTGGCCGCTGCCACTGAAACCAAAGCCCTTGGCGGCGAAGACACTCTCCACCGCGGCCTTTTCCTCGTTCAGGAAATAGTCGCGGACCTGATCGATGACGGCCTGGGTCCGCTGCGCCGTCGCGCCCGCGGGGAGCTGGATCTGGGTCATCAACACGCCTTGGTCTTCCTGGGGGATGAAGGCGCTGGGCAGGTCGCGAAACAGAAAGACGGCGCCGCCGGCCAGCAAGGCGTAGATGAGCAGCACCCGCAGCGGCCGCTTGACGATGCCGCCTATGGAGGCCTGATACCCATTCGTCATGCGTTCAAAGCCACGGTTGAACCAGGCGAACGGGCCGCGGCGCCGCGTTCCGGTGTGGGGCTTCAGCATGGTTGCGCAGAGCGCGGGGGTGAGGACGAGAGCCACGATCACCGACAAGATCATGGCGGTGACAATGGTGATCGAGAACTGACGGTAGATGATGCCGACCGAGCCGCCGAAAAATGCCATGGGTACGAAGACAGCGGAAAGCACGAGGCCGATGCCGATCAGCGCCCCGGTAATCTCGCGCATGGATTTCTCGGTGGCTTCCCGCGGGCTCAATCCCTCCTCGGCCATCACGCGCTCGACATTCTCGACGACAACGATGGCATCATCCACCAGGAGGCCGATTGCCAGCACCATGGCGAACATGGTCAGCGTGTTGATGGAGTAGCCGGCCAAGGCGAGCACGGCGAAGGTTCCGAGCAGGACGACCGGAACCGTGATCATCGGGATGAATGTGGCCCGCAGATTTTGCAGGAACAGGAACATCACCAGGAAAACCAGGATGATGGCCTCGAACAGTGTCCGCTCGACCTCCTCGATCGAAAGCTCGACGAAGGGCGTCGTGTCATAGGCATAGACCACTTCCACATTGCTGGGCAGGGAGCCTTTCAGGGTCTCCATGGCCGCCCGAACCCGCTCGGCGGTGTCGATTGCGTTCGCCCCCGCCGCCAGGTTCACACCGAAGCCCGCGGCCGGCCTTCCGTTATATTCAGAGCTGGTCTGATAGGATTCCGCCCCGACCTCGACGCGGGCCACATCCCCTAAGCGGACGACCGCACCAGCCGTGTCAGTTTTCAGGATGATGTTGCGGAACTGGTCGGGGGTCTGCAGCTGGCTCTGGGCGGTGACCGTCGCATTGAGCTGCTGGCCACCGATCGCCGGCAAGGCCCCGAGCTGTCCGGCGGAAACCTGCGTGTTCTGCGCTCTGACGGCCAATGTCACGTCGGCCGGGGTGAGCTGGAAACGCTGGAGCTTTTCGGGATCGAGCCAGATGCGCATGGCATAGCCCGAACCAAAGACGTTCAAGTCGCCGACGCCCTCGAGGCGCCGGATCACGTCCTCGATACTGCTCGAAATGAAATCGCCGAGATCATTCGAGCTCATGCTACCATCGGTCGAGGTGAGGGTCACCACCATCAGGATGCTGCTGGTGGATTTGGTGACCGTTACGCCTTGGTCGCGAACCGCTTGCGGCAGCAAGGATTCAACAAGCTGAAGCCTGTTCTGCACCTGAACCTGGGCGATGTCCGGATCGGCCTGATTGTTGAACACCAGACTGATCGATGAGGAGCCGTTGGAGGCGCTTGAGGCTGACATGTAGTCGAGATTGTCGAGCCCCGTCATGTTCTGCTCGATGACGCGGGTGACGGAGTTCTCGACGGCTTGAGCGCTTGCTCCGGGATAGGTCGCGCTGACCCGGATCGTGGGTGGCGCGATTTCTGGATATTGCGAGATCGGCAGCGTCGTTATCGCCAGAGCGCCGGCCAGCATGATGGCGATGGCGATCACCCATGCGAAGACCGGACGTTGGATGAAGAAGTGCGACATCCCGGACCCTCACTGCGAGGAGGCTGCTGCAGCGGCTGGCCTGACCAGCCCTTGCTCATCCACCTCCATGGCGACCGGCTTGACCGGTTGGCCACTGCGCACCCTTTGCAGGCCATCGACGATCAGGCGGTCGCCATCCTTGATCCCGTCCAGAACCAGCCAGGCATTGGTGTAGGATTGTTCGGTCTCCAGCACCCGCATCTCGGCCTTGCCGTCGGGGGTGACGAATATGGCGATGGCCTCACCCTTCGCATTCCGACTGACCGCCCGTTGCGGCACGAGAAAACCCTCTCTCTGCACATTGACCTCGACGGTCGCGCGCACATACATGCCGGGCAGAAGCAGACGGGCGGGATTATCGATGACGGCACGGATGGTCACGGTCCCGGTGGTTTCGCTGACGCTTCCCTCCGCCGCCTCGACGGTGCCGACCTGGGCATATTCCTCGCCGTCCTCGAGTGTCAGATGGATCTTGGCGGTGGGGCGCTTGCTCGGATCGGGCCTCTGTTCGAGCATCCGGCGCACCTGTAAAAGCCTCGCGCTCGATTCGGTCATGTCCACATACATCGGGTCGATTTGCCTGATGGTGGTCAGGGCCGTAGACTGGTTCGCCGTCACGAGAGCGCCCTCCGTCACCTGCGATCTGCCAATCAGTCCGGAAATCGGCGCCGTCACCTTGGTGTTCGAAAGATCGATCTGGGCGCTTTGCAACGCCGCCTTCGCCCCGGCGAGATCCGCCTCAGCCTGAAGCAGGGTCGCGCGGGCCTCGTCCAGAGCCTGCTGGGAGGTGACGTTGCGCTGCCTCAGTTCCTCGGCGCGCTTGAAATCCGCCTGCGCCCGCGCCAATGCCGCCTCAGTCTTCTCGACATTGGCCTGGGCTGAGTCGACCGCCGCGCGATAGGGTCGGTCATCGATCTCGTAAAGAACGCTGCCGGCTTCGATCTGGCGGCCTTCATCGAAGAGGCGCTTCTGGATGATCCCGTTCACTTGCGGCCTGATTTCGCTCACCGCCGAAGCGACGGTGCGCCCCGGCACTGTTGCCGTGAACGGCACCTGCTGCGGGTGCAGCGTAATCACCCCGACCTCGGCAGGCCTGGCAGCGGCTTGGGACTGCGCCTGCTGGCTGCTGGACGCATCATCTCCTTCGGAGCAGGCAGGAAGAGCTGCAGCGGCAAGAACGATAAATAGCAGAGCGGCCCGATTCATCAAATTGCCTCGCTAGACCAGCAAATGAAACCAGGCCGAGCGCGCCTCTGCCAGTCCACAAGTTTCAATCGTTCACGCCGGGCAATGTTCCGAGATTACGGAAAGGCTCGGCGGTGACCAAACGGGTAAGAGACTAACAGGCGATTCGGCCAGGGTCTGATGGACGCAAAGTGGACTGAACTTGTGATCGGCTGCGACCCGGTTTGCGCGGTTGAGGGAACCTCCGGCGCGATGTGCCATTACCCCTCAATTCTGTGCAGGAATGGAGCCAAGCCATGGGCAGAGTGGTCGTCGGAACCTTCCCGACACGCGAACAGGCCGAGCAGGTTGTCGAACACCTCGTGCAACAGCACGGGGTGGACCCGAAGGCTGTATCGGTGACGGCGGCAGAGGATGCCAATACAGCCGGCGATGCTTTCGACATCGTCGAGGCCGAAAAAGGCGGGCCTGATCCCCAGAAGAAGAACGCGACGGCGCTCAGGGGCTCGATCCGGATCGCGGCCGATGTCGCCCAGGATGATCTCGCCGGGATCGTCGAACAAACGTTCCGGAGCTATGGCGCGGCCGAGATCCGCAGCCAATAGGCGGGGAGGCTTGGCCTGGGCACAGGCGCGTTCCGCAGGCCTTATCTCTGCTCACTGAGAAGCGTGCGTGCGATCACCAGCTTTTGCACCTCGCTGGCGCCCTCATAGATGCGGGTCGCGCGGACCTCGCGATAAAGCTGTTCGACCAGGCTTCCGCGGGTGACCCCAAGTCCGCCAAAGATTTGCACGGCGCTGTCGATCACCCGGCTTGCCGCTTCGGTGGCGACGAGCTTCGCCATCGAGGCTTCCTGCGTGCAGCGGCCGCCGATCATGTCCTTTGCCCAGGCGGCGCGATAGACCATCAGGGCTGCAGTATCGAGATCAACCTTCATATCGGCGAGCCTTGCTTGGACGCCGGCCAGCTGGGCCATGGGGCTGCCGAAGAGCTGCCTTTGGGTGACGCGGCTCATGGTCTCGTCGAAGGCGCGTCGTGCCATGCCCAGGGCGGCAGCACCGACCGAGGTTCTGAAAATGTCGAAGGTCGCCATGGCCACCTTGAAACCCTGACCGGGCTCGCCGATCAGGTTCTCCATAGGGATTCGGCAGTTCTCGAAGGTGAGGCCGGACAGCGGGTGGGCGGCCATCATTTCCATGGGAGCACCGGCTGCGAGGCCCGGGGTTCCGGTATCGACGATGAAGGCGGACAGGCCGCGAGCGCCGGGTGCCTCGCCGGTGCGGGCCAGCACGATATAGTGATCGGCAAAATTGCCGTTCGAGATAAATGCCTTAGCGCCGTTCAGGATGTAGCCGCTGCCGGAGCGTTCCGCACGGGTTGTGATATTGGCGACGTCTGAGCCCGAATCCGGCTCAGTCACCGCGAGCGCGGCGATGGCCTCGCCGCGCCTGGCACGATCGAGATAGCGCTCCTGCTGAGCCGGGGTGCCATGCAGCCAGATGGCCGCGGTGCCCAGGCCCTGCATGGCGAGCACCGAATCCGCCATGGCGCTTTCATAGGCGATCGCCTCGCGGGCGACACATAATGCACGTACGTCAAGGTGCCAGCCGCCATTCGCATCTCGTTGCGGTACAACCGTCTCGAGAATGCCTGCCTTGCCAAGTGAGAGGGCAATGTCACGACAAACGTCGGCAAGGGCTTCGGCGCTTGGTTCCTCGTGGTTCTGAACGCGCCAAGCTGCAACCTCGCGCGCGAGATCTGCATGCCCTGAGTCGAAAAATGGCAGGTTCCACAAGGTCCAGCCGCTCACCTGATCGCTCTCCTCGAAATCTCCCGTCGCCGCTGCTCTTTGCGCAGACTGGCCCCGACTTTTCGGGATGCTATCTCATAAGGAAATGATATTCTACTCTAAGAATTAGGCTGCATTGGCAGTCGGTACGGATTAAGCGGTAGTGCCGAGCAGGGATCAGGCACTCGGCCGAGCTTGGAGGGACAGCGGTGAAGGACATCCTCATCATCGACGCATTGCGCACCCCGATGGGGCGTTTCAGGGGAGCATTGAGCACCGTGCGCGGCGATCATCTCGGGGCGACCGTGCTGCAGGGGTTGCTCGCGCGAAACGGGCTCAAGCCCGACGTCGTCGAGGATGTGGTGTTCGGCTGCGTCACCCAGATCGGCGAGCAGAGCGCGAATGTGGCGCGCACGGCCCTGCTCAGTGCCGGCTGGCCGGAGGCGATTCCTGGCATGACGGTGGATCGGAAGTGCGGCTCGTCCGAAGCGGCCGTCCATGTTGCCGCCAGCGAGATCGCGGCCGGGATTCATGACGTGGTGATCGCGGGCGGGGTCGAATCCATGAGCCGGGTACCCATGGGCAGCAATCGCCAGATTCATGGCGAGGCATTCGGCTGGAAGGTGCTCGAGCGGTTCGAGATGACCTCGCAGGGAGAGGCGGCCGAGCGCCTTGCAGATATCTGGAAATTCAGCCGTGAAGATCTGGACGCCTATGCCATGGAAAGCCACCGGCGTGCTGCCGAGGCGGCGGATGCCGGGGCGTTCCAGGACCAGATCGTTCCTGTGGATGTTCCCGCCTGGCAGGAGAAAGATGCCGAAGGAACGGCCGGATATGTGGCCGATGACGAGACCATTCGTCGGGGCACCACGCTCGAGAAGCTCGCAACGCTGAAGACGAGCTTTCGGCCGGACGGGCGGGTGACGGCCGGCAATGCCTCGCAAATCTCGGATGGTGCCGCGGCTCTTCTGATCATGTCGCGCGAGGCGGCCGACCGTCACATGGTGAAGGCTCGTGCGCGCGTGGTCGCGATGACGACGGTGGGGTCGGATCCGACGCTGATGCTGACGGGTCCGCTCGCGGCCACCCGGAAAGTGCTGGATAAAGCAGGGCTGACCCTCTCCGACATCGATCTTTTCGAGGTCAATGAGGCTTTTGCGCCGGTGCCGCTGATGTGGATGGAGGAATTCGGCGTCAGCCACGACCGGCTCAATGTGAATGGCGGCGCGATCGCGCTCGGTCATCCGCTCGGCGCGAGCGGCGCGCGCTTGATGACGACAATGCTCAACGAACTCGAACGGCGCGGTGGGCGCTATGGGTTGCAGACCATGTGCTGCGCTGGTGGCCTCGGCACGGCCACCATCATCGAGCGGGTGAACTGAGCAAGCTACGGCTTAGCGCGCCATCTCACTGGGTGGCGAAATATTTCAAACGCGCCGCGAGCTCCTGCAGGTCAGCCACGACCGCCGCGGCGCGCTCACTGTCGTACTGGCCGGTGAACATGGTCGCGGTCGCGGTCATCACCGCGATGCCATCATCATTCAGGACGGGAACGGCAATCGACACGGTGCCGGTTGCGAAATTGCCCTCGTCGGTCGCCCAGCCGCTTTTGGCTGCCTCGCGGGCCTGCGCCATGAATTGCTCGAAGGAAAGCGGGCGGTCCCAGCGAATCTCCTCAAACCGTTTGCGCAATTCGGCACGGGAGAGCTTGGAGAAGGCGGCGATCACCCGACCGGTCGCACCGATCAGCAGGGGCAGGCGCTGGCCCATCGCCATCTGGATGCGCATGGCACTGCGGGAATGGGCACTCAGGATCAGCACCTTGCGATTTGCGGATATTGGCTGCCACAGGGTCACTGTGACCCCGTGATCATGGGCAATGCGCTCCATGAGCGGGCGTATGGTGTTGATGTCGCCTCGGAGCGCGGTCGCACCGTGGGCGAGGTCCATCACGCCCCAACTGATCACATAGGTCTTGCCGACGGGATCGAACGAGACGAAATCTTCGGCTGCCAGTGTTCTGAGAATGTTGAAGCAAGTGGAGGGGTTGAGCTTCAGGTCCCTGGCGATCCGACTGACCCCCGCCGGCTCCGGTGCCGTGCTCAGATAGCGCAGGATCCTGATTGCGCTGGCAACCGCCGGAACCACCTTGCCGCTGGCGGGCGTGCCAGAGGTCCGTTCCGCCCGGGAAGGCGGTGCGCCTTCGGCGCGTCTGCGTTCGGTGGCGGCCTCGCTCATCGCAATCCCGGCTGACGTTAAGCCCGACAGAGCACAGGATAGCACAAGGGGCCGCTTGTCCGGAATGACATTCTCTTATGAGAATGAACATTCTGGCGGAGAATGCACAAATGCCGGAGGGCACTTGCATGCGTTGTGGACGTTCATGAAAATCCTTGGTTGGTAACGATCCCTTTGGCGATGAGCTGGCCGGCGGGCGTGGTGACCGCCACATCGGTCACGGTTTGCACGCGCCCACGACGTACTACGGAGGCTTCAGCAAAGAGGTCGGTGCTGCGCGCTGCCGCGAGGAAGTGCACGGTCATATTGGTGGTCGCCCCGCCCTTGAGGGTTGGATGGGCGCCGGCCACGAACGCCGAAGCGGCTGCGATATCGATGAGGGTCGCGATCGTGCCGCCATGGATCACATCAGCAAAACTGATCGTCGCCGGCTTGAACGGCATGGCCAGTACGACGCCATTGTCCAAGATGCGGTCGAGCCTGATGCCCAGGGAACGGGCCACGGCTGAGCCCAGCGTTACCTCATGGAGCAGATGATGCAGCCTGGGATCCAGCGTCATGCCGCTGGTTCTGCCTTGTCCGGCACTCATCGGAAGCTCGGATCTCCGGCCACGCGGATGACGGGCTTGCCGATATTGCGCCGCGCGAGAAGGTCTTTCAGGAGGGCAGGCAAGGCATCCACCGGGAGAATGCGCGCAGGTTCTGGTCTTATCCGTCCCTCGGCAAGCAATTGTGAAAGCCTCTCCAAAAGCTTTCGGCTTGGCTCGGGTTCCTTCTGCATGAAGCCGCCCCAGTCGACGCCCACCACATTGGCCCGCTTGAGCAGCGGCAGGTTGAGCGGCAGCCGGCCGATCTCACCAGAGGAGAAGCCAACGACAAGGTGCCGGCCGCCCGGGTTGAGGCAGCGGAAGGCGGTTTCCGACAGGGCGCCACCGACGCTGTCCACCACGAGATCAACGCCACCGGTGCCTAGCGCGTCGCTCATTGTGCGGCGCCAGTTTTCGGCGGTGTAGTCGATCGCGAGATCTGCACCCTGTTGCAGGCAGAAGGCGCGCTTCTCTGGGGAGGAAGCTGCGGCGATGACAAAGCCGTCAAAGGCCTTGGCGATCTCGATCGCGGCGGTGCCAACCGTGCCGGCGGCACCGAGGATCAGCACCCGTTCGCCGGGCCGCATATGGCCACAGCTCTCCAAAGCATAGAGCGAGGTGGCATAGGCGGACAGGAATGCGCCGTCCATGTCGTCCGGCAGATTGGGCGGCATCACCATGCAATCGTGTGCCTTGGCCACCGCCCGTTCCGCGAGCGAGCCTTTGAAGGTGAGGCCGGCGATGCGCCTGCCGATCAGGTTCCGGTCGACATCGGCACCCACATCGATGATGCGCCCGGCAAATTCTCGGCCGGGAATGAAGGGGAGGGCTGGCTTTTCCTGATATCTGCCGCCCAGCAGCACCGCATCGAAATAGCCGATGCCAACGCTCTCCACTTCAGCCAGCACCTCGCCGGGGCCCGGTTGAGGATCATCAACCGCCGCGATCGCCAGTTCCGGCGGATCGCCATAGGCGACACAGTGCATGGCTTTCATTGCCCGTGTTCCTTCCAGCCTCCGGCCAGTGCTAGGTCAGGACACTGCGCGGGTCTGCCCTTCCCAATAGGGCGCGCGCAGAGCCTTACGGTCAAGCTTCCCTAAGCCGGTCAATGGCAGCTCAGTCACGAACTCCACCGATTTGGGCGACCATGGCGCACCCCGGCGCTCCTTGACGAAGGCCTGCAGCTCGGCTTCGGTGGCGCTGCGGCCGTCGCGCAATGTGACGAAGGCCTTCACTGCCTCGCCCCATTTCGGATCGGGCACGCCGATCACCCCAGCGGAGACCACAGCGGGATGGGAGGCCAGCACGTCCTCGACCTCGCGGGGATAGATGTTGAAGCCGCCGGAGATGATCATGTCCTTGGTGCGGTCAACAATGTAGAGATAGCCTTCCGCATCGCGTCGAGCGACATCGCCGGTATGCAGCCAACCGCCACGAAAGGTTTCGGCGGTGAGCTCCGGCAGCCCCCAATAGCCGTTCATCACGAGCGGCCCGCGCACACAGATTTCGCCGGGCTCGCCCAGGGCGACCTCGTTGAGCTCGCTGTCGAGCAGCTTCACCTCGCAAAGCGCGGTCGGCTTACCGCAAGAGCCGAGCCGCTCCGGGCGCGAGAGGTCGTGATCGGCACGGCGCAGGGTGGTGATGCATTCCGGCGCTTCCGACTGGCCATAGAGCTGCATGAAGACCGGGCCGAAGAGCTCGGTTGCCTCACGCAGGCGGTCGGGGGACATGGGGGCAGCGCCATAGATGATCAGCTCGAGGGATGAGAGATCATGGCGCTGGAGCAGAGCGCGGTCCTGGAGGAGGGTGGTGATGATGGTGGGAACGAGAAAGGTCGCGGTGATGCGCTCGGCCTCGACCACCTCACAGAAGGTCTGCTTGTCAAAGCCGTCGATCATGCGCGCATAGCCGCCGCGCAGCATGATAGGGTAGAGCTTGATCCCGGCCGAATGGCTGATCGGCGTCATGGCAAGATAGCGCAGTGTGCTCGGCCATTCCCATTCACCGGCAATGGTGAGCGTCATGGCGGCCAGCGCCCGGTGGGGCAGCATGATGCCCTTGGAGCGGCCGGTGGTGCCGCCGGTATAGGTGAGGAGGACGGTGTCCTCGGGCTCGTTCTCCTCGACGAGCTCCGCGGGCTCGAGCGTCTCTGCGGCCGCCGTGATGTCATGAGCCCCCTCGACCGGGCCGAAAGACACGAGATGCTCAAGGCTGCGGCAGCGGGCTTTGAGCGCCTGGCCGCGGGCGGCGAACCGGCGGCCGTCGACGACCAGAACATTGGCCTTGGCATCATCGATGATCTGGGCGTGATCATCCTCGCCTGCCATGGGATGGAGATGGGTATGACGCATGCCCAAGATATTGGCGGCGCAGACCGAAGCCCAGGCTTCGGCACGGTTCCCCGTCACCATGGCGATGCCGGAGCCTTTGCCTAGGCCCAGCGAGCGGTAGAAGGCCATGTAAAGCCCGATCTGCCGGCCCAGCTCGCGATAGGTCCAGGCCACGTGGCCGTCGGCGAGAACGGGGCGATCGGCAAAGCGGGTAATGGCATCAATAATGAGGCGGCCGACCGTGCCGCCTGAATGAAGCTGGTTCTGCATAGGCCCGTTTCCTGGAGGGGACAGGAGGCAGGCGGGCATCTGCTGCCCGCGCAGCGGCAATCTCGCGTGGATCAGCCTTTGTTCTTCGCGAGAAGGGGGCATTTGCTCTCGGAGAGCGGGCGGAAAGCCTGATCACCGGGGACGGTGTATTGATACTCGTAGAGGTCCCATTCACCCTTCGAGTCCGCCGGCGCCTTCACCTTGTAAACATACATGTCGCGAACGACCATGTTGTCCTCGCGCAGCTTGGCATTGTCGGTGAACGCGTCATTGATCGGCATCTCGCGCATCTTGGCGAGAACGGCTTCCGTGTCGGTCGTACCAGCGGCCTTGACCGCCTTCAGGTAATGCATGATGCCGGAATAGAGGCCTGCCTGGACATAGGTCGGCATCTTGCCGTGTTTCTCGAAGAAGCGCTTCGACCAGGCCCGGGTGGCATCGTTGCGGTCCCAATAAGCGGGATCGGTCACATACATGCCCTGGGTTGCTTCAAGGCCCAAGGTGTGGATGTCGGTCACATATGGCAGCAGGCCGACGAGCTTCGCCTGGGTGTTAATGCCGTATTCGATCGCTTGCTTGGTGCCGTTCACGAACTCCGGGCCCGAATTGGCGAAGGCCACCACGTTGGCGCCGGAGGTCTGGGCGGTGAGCAGCTGGGAGGAGAAGTCCTGGCTGTTGAAGGGGTGCTTGATCGAACCAACGACCTCGCCGCCCTCGGCGAGCACGCCTTCGGTTGCATCTTCCTGAAGGGAGCGGCCACCCGCATAATCAGCCGTGATGAAGAACCACTTGTTGCCGCCTTCCTTGGTGACGGCGCGGGCGGTGGTGCCGGAGACCGCGCGCGTGTTGTAGGTCCAGTGAAGGGCCGTCGGCTGGCAATCCTCGCTGGTCAGGCTGTTCTGGCCCGAGGCGGTTGCAAGGACGATCTTGTTCTTCTCTGCACCCACCTTCGATACCGCAAGCGTGACGGAGGCGCCGGCAATGTCGGTGATGACATCAACGCCCTCCTGGTCGATCCATTGGCGCGCGACGTTCGAGGCCACGTCCGCCTTGCTGGTGTGGTCCGCAGAGATCATGGAGACCTTGAAATCGGGCTTCTCGGCCGCGACGAAATCGTCAATCGCCATCTGGGCTGCGATCACGGAGCCTTTGCCGACCAAGTCGGAAAAGACGCTCGACATGTCAGTGAGCACGCCCACCTTGACGTCATCGACAGGCGCGCTCTGAGCGAAAGTCGCCGGTGATTGGGCTGCGACGGCGAAGAGTGAAATCGCCGCGAGAAGCGTTCTTGAAAAGCGCATGGAAATCCTCCCTGGGGCTCGGGCTCCGGCCTGCGGTTTCCCTGTCTGTTCTCTATGCCGTGCCCCGAGCCGCTGCCATGGCACAGGTTGACGATGTTACTGGCCTGAAACATTCAGACAAGCATGCTTTTTGTCAAGCGCTGATGTGATGGGAGACAGTTTCTTTCGAAGCGTTACTGAACAGGCGCAGGCCGACCAACGCCGCCGCGTTCTACAGAGAGAATGCGGGAGGGTTCCCAGGGAGCCGATGGTTGTCTGATCGCGTTCTTGACAAAAAACATTCGGCTGTGAATGTTAACGGTCGGAACACGGGATTGCTCCGCGACTCTCGCCGGGTCCATTTCTCGCGGCTGCTCCGCCGAGGGCTGATCATATCAAGGGAGGGGCGATAGGTATGGCTGACAAGCCAATGACTTCCGATGCGATATTGCCACCGGGCGATCCGGCTTGGCTCGGCAAGCGCCAGGAAGAGATCATCGAGCCGGATCTGCCGGTGATCGATGCGCATCACCATTTGTGGGACGCGCCACGCACCCGCTACATGGCGGAAGAGATGCTGGCGGATGCTCGATCCGGTCACAATGTGCGCGCCACGGTGTTCGTTGATTGCACCGAGCGCTATCGCACCACCGGGCCAGAGAATATGAAGCCGGTGGGCGAGACCGAGTTCTTCGCTGAGATCGCCCGGGACAGCGCGGCAGGAAAATATGGTCCGATCGGGCTTTGCGCAGGCATTGTCAGCCGCGCGGATCTCACCGAAGGCGCCTCCGTGGAGGAGGTGCTGGTTGCGCATATCGAGGCCGGGGGCGGCTTCTTCAAAGGCATTCGCCAGTCGACGGCCTGGGATCCGAGCCCGGAGGTGCGCTCGACGATGCGCACGCCACCGCCTGAGTTGCTTTTGGATGCGAAGCTGCGTGAGGGCTTCGCCAAGCTAAAGCCGCTGGGCCTCACCTTCGATGCGTGGGTCTATCACCACCAGCTGTCCGATGTGGCTGACCTCGCGAAGACGTTTCCGGATCAGCCGATCATTCTTGATCATGTGGGCGGGCCCGTGGGTATCGGCCCTTATGCCGGCAAGCGCGAGGACGTGTTCACTGTCTGGAAGAAGGGCATCCTCGAGATTGCTCGCCACGAAAATGTAACGGTCAAGCTGGGCGGGCTTGCCATGCGGCTGAGCGGGTTTGGCTTTCACGAGCGGCCGGAGCCGCCTTCATCGGAGGAAATGGCCGCGGCTTGGCGCCCCTATGTCGAGACCTGCATTGAGGCGTTCGGACCGCAGCGCTGCATGTTCGAGAGCAATTTTCCCGTCGACCAGATATCGTGCAACTACGCCGTTCTGTGGAACGCCTTCAAGCGGCTGGTCAGCGGATATTCCGCTGAGGAGAAAGTGGCCATGCTCAGCGGAACGGCGGCGCGGGTTTACAGTCTCTCGATCTGACCGGGCTCGATTCCGAACACGAGAAAGGCCGCCGGGAACGGCGGCCTTTTTCTTGTTTTCTGGGAACAGCAGTTGGATTAGCGACCCTTCCAAACCGGTTTGCGCTTCTCTGCAAAGGCCGTGGCGCCCTCGCGGGCATCTTCCGAGGTGAAGATCGGCGCCGTAATCTCACGCTGGCGCTGGAACATCTCGGTTGTCGGCCAGTCCTGCGACTCAAGCACCACGCGCTTGCTGATCGAGACCGCCATTGGGCCATTCTCGACGATAGCTTTGGCGAGCTTGATCGCTTCTTCCAAGGCGGTGCCGGGCTCCACCACCCGGTTGATCAACCCGTAGCGCTCCGCACGCTCGGCGGAGATCATGTCGCCGGTGAGCACCAGCTCCATGGCGATCCGCTGCGGGATCTGCCGCCGCAGCCTGACCAGACCGCCGGCATTGGCGACCAGCCCGCGCTTTACCTCGGGCACACCGAACTTTGCCTCGCGGGAGGCAACGATGAGGTCACAGGTTATCGCGAGCTCAAAGCCGCCAGCCAGCACATAGCCCTCAGTGGCGGCGATCAGTGGCTTCTTCGGCGGTGCTTCGATGAGCCCCGCAAAGCCGCGTCCCTCGAGCACCACCTTTTCCCCGCGCAGGAAGGCCTTGAGGTCCATGCCGGCGCAGAAATTGCCGCCGGCGCCCGTGAGGATGCCGACGCGCAGGTCATCGCGCGCGTCCAGGGTCTCAATTGCCTGGGCAATGCCCTCGGCGACGGCCCGGTTAACCGCGTTGCGCGCCTCCGGCCGGTTGATCTCGATGATGGCAATGCCATCGCGTTCGGAGAAGTTCACTTCCGCCATGCTGCCTCCTGGAGCTTCCTGATCAGTCGTTCTGGTTATCGTGGCGCCATGCGCAGCGCGCCGTCCAATCGGATTGTCTCACCATTGAGCATCGGGTTGCGAATAATATGCTCGGCGAGCAGCGCAAATTCCTCCGGACGCCCCAGGCGCGCCGGGTTTGGCACGGAAGCACCCAGCGAGGCCTTCACGGGCTCGGGCAAGCGCGCCAGCAATGGCGTGTCAAAGATGCCGGGGGCGATAGTGCAGACCCTGATGCCGCGGCTTGCAAGATCCCGCGCGGCGACAAGCGTCATGCCGACAATGCCCGCCTTGGAGGAGGCATAGGGGATCTGGCCGATCTGACCTTCGTAGGCGGCGATGGAGGCGGTAAGAATGATCACGCCGCGCTCTTCGCCCATGGCTTCCGCCTTTGCCATGCGGGCGGCCGCGAGCCTCAAGACATTGAAGCTTCCCACGAGGTTGAGGCGCACGATCCCCTCATAATGGTCGAGTGAGCCCGGATTGCCCTCCTTGTCGAGAATGCGCAGGGCGCCACCGCGGCCGGCGCAATGAACAACCGCGCGAAGATCGCCGAACTCCGCCGTCGCCTCCACGGCGGCCTGCATCTGCTCTTCATTGGTCACGTCAGCCGCAACGAACTTGGCCGATGGTCCGATGGCCCGCGCGGTCTCGGCGCCCGCGGAGGTCGGAAGGTCCACGATGACGACGCGAGCGCCTTGTTCCACCAGCCGTTCGGCACTCGCACGGCCAAGGCCCGAGGCTCCTCCGGTGACCAGCGCGGCAATTCCCTTCAACTCCATGTTCCGTTTCCTCCGATAATCGCGATCGTCCCGATCGGGCAGATGTTTAGCGGCGAGGCGTCACCGATAACAGCTTGCTCTGCTATGCCTCGGTAGATGCCGGCTCATAAGTCGATGGCACGAAGCCCTCGACTGCCCGGGCGCGCTTGCGCAGCCAGAATCCCATCCGTTCCGGCATGTTGTCGAAATTGGGCAAAGCGTCCAGCTTTTGTGCTGCATCGGCCGCCCAATTGGGATTGTAGAGAAGCTCCCGGCCGACCGCCACCAGGTCGGCCTCGCCATTGGCGATGATGCCTTCCGCCTGATCGGCATGCACGATGAGCCCGACCGCCGCTGTCAACACGCCGGTCTCACGTCGCAATCGGGCTGAATAGGGAACCTGATAACCGTAATAGGCGCGTGCGCCTGCGACGGGTGACCCGCCGAGCCCGCCCGAGCTGCAATCGATCACGTCAATGCCGCGTGCCATCAGCTCGCGTGTGAGCTTGATCGTCTCTGCCATGGTCCAGCCGACCTCGTCCACACAGGACAGGCGCATGAAAAGCGGCTTGCGCTCAGGCCAGACGGCGCGAACGGCCTCGGTCACTTCGAGGGTGAGCCGGATGCGGTTGGCGAACGAGCCGCCATATGCATCGCGACGCTGGTTTGCCGCTTCCGACATGAAAGCGTGAAGGAGATAGC
The DNA here is from genome assembly GCF_038811545.1 of Rhodoligotrophos sp. CJ14. Lineage (GTDB taxonomy): Bacteria > Pseudomonadota > Alphaproteobacteria > Rhizobiales > Im1 > Rhodoligotrophos > Rhodoligotrophos ferricapiens. Next base: position 2,379,911 of record NZ_CP133319.1, on the reverse strand, counting down.
CATGGGCGCCATGGATCTCGATCACCTCATAACCGGCGGCATCGGCCCGTTCGGCGGCCGCGGCCCAGGCCCCGATCACCGCGCGAATGTCGGCTGCGGTCATTTCGCGGGGGATGGGAAAGCCCTCAGCCACCGGAATGGGGCTTGGGCCGATGACTTCCCATTCGTGCCAATCCCAGAGGTCGCTCGAATGGTCCAGCGGGCGGCGCCCTTCCCAGGGGCGGTGCTGGCGTGCCTTGCGGCCGGGATGCATGAGCTGGATTCCCGGCACGGCGCCATTGGCCTTGATGATGCCGACCAGGCGGCGCAGGGGCTCGATATAGCTGTCATCCCAGATGCCGAGATCACCGACGGTGCCACGGCCCCGCTTTTCGATCGTCGTGCCTTCCTGCATCACCAGACCGGTGCCGCCGGATGCCATGCGCCCGAGATGCATCAGATGCCAATCGGTGGGATAGCCTCGTTCCCCGGCATATTGCCACATGGGCGATGCTACGACGCGATTGGAGAGGGTCACCTCTCTGATGGTAAGCGGCTCAAACAGTTTGCTGGCAGGCATATGCTCTCTCGTTGAAGCGGCCGCTTAGGCTCGAAATGCTCTAGCGGGCGGCAGCAAGGCGCTCCTTGGCGATATTCCTCAACTCGTGCTTCTTCACCTTAACGCCGTTCGGTCCCTGCACAACGGGCAGGTCCCGGATCTCGAAAATGGCGACCGGCACTTTGTAGACGGCAAGCTCGGCCCGGCAGCGTTGCAGGATCATTTTCTCGTCGATTCCGCCATCGCCGGAGGGCACCACAAAGGCAACGGGACGCACGCCCTTGTCCGTCTCGACGGAAACAACCTGGCAAGTCTCGATATTGCCCGTGGCCTTGATCACATCCTCAATCTCGACGGGGCTGACCAGATAGCCGCCGATCCGCAGCATGTCATTCATGCGGGAGATGAACGTGAAGCCACCATCGTCAGCGATTTGTCCGAAGTCACCGGTGCGCAGATAGCCATCCGACGTGATTGCGGCGCGCGTCTTTTCGGGATCGTTGAGATAGCCAATCATCATGTTGGGGGTGTTGATCTCGATCTCCCCGACCTCGCCGGGACCAAGTGAGCGGCCCGTCTCCGGATCGCGGATGCGAAAACGGGCATCGGGGCAGACGAGGCGGCCACCGCCTTCAGCGCGGCGCTCGAGCGAGGCATTCAGCGACTGCGCGGCAACGAAGGCCAAGGTCTCGCTGAGGCCGTAAAAGCCACGCATGGTGACCTTGCGCCGCTCAGCCTCCGCCGGCAGCTCCGTCAGGCCGGGCGTGAAATTGGCGTGGCCATAGAATTTGAGGCTCGGGAAAGGTGCCTCAGCGTCGGTCGCCTTCAGCATCTTGTCGAGCATGTCATTGGTGCCCATGGCATGACTTACGGCATGCTCTTTGATGAGGCGGGCTGCTTCTGCCGGGTCGAAATTGTCCATGAGCACCAGAGGGCGCCCGCCCGCTATGGTGGAAATGGCGATGGTGAAGCCATAGCCACCACAGAACGGGATGGCCAGCAGCACTTTGCTTTCATCATCGAAGCCGATCGTGCGCGCGCAATCCTGAGCATGCCGGGCCACGCGCTCCTGAATATGGGTGACGAGCTTGGGCGCGCTCGTGGTGCCGGAGGTTGCGAGGAACAGGCACGGATCTTGCGGCCCGCCTGACTCAACAGCGTTCTGGTCAGGGCTCTCCTGGCCAGAATTCTCAATCTCCGCAAGGCTGAGCGGGGTTGCGTCCGCGACATTCGAGAGTGCCGTGCCGCCATCGCAGGCAACGAGCCAGCGCAGGCTCGCAAGCTTTGCCGGATCGGTCTGGGCGATGACCTCCGCGCAAGCCCCGTCGCGATGGTTCGGGGCATAGAAGATGGCCTTGCTTTCGGTGCGGGCGACGAGGTCGCCCAGCTCCTTGGTGCCCAGACGAACATTCAGCGCCATGACGGCCACGCCGAGCCGCCAGCATGCAGCGGCAATCACAAGCCATTCGGGGGTGTTCGGCAGCATGAGGGCGATGCGATCGCCACGCCTCAGCCTCGCCGCATGAAGACCTGCGGCAAGGTGATGGGCGCGTTTGCTCACTTCACCGTAAGTCACCACACGGTCTGGAAGAATAAGGAACGGGGCAGAGGCAGCAGGCCGCTCGAAAAGAGAGAAGAGGGGCGATTGCGCCGCGGCAGCTTGTGGGCCGGTCGGGATCTGATCAGAAAGCATGGAATGTAAGCCCTTCGAGGACCTCCCGGAGCAGCATGTCTTGTGAAAGGGGCGCTGGCGCGCAAGAATTATTCACTCATGAATGTTTCCTCTTGTCAACGGCGCCGCTATAATGGACCGCACAGCTCGCGTACCGCCGGGCTCATGTCGTGACCCTGCTCAGGAAGCGTGAAGTTTAGGAATGGCCAGCGATATCGAGGATACCCGGCTGACACGCCCCCGGTCACGCCACCTGCAGCCCGAGACCGAAAGCGCCAGTATCCGCGTCCTCAAGCAGGATCGCAGCATGGAGACGCGCGAAAGGCTCGTGAATGCGGCAATCCAGGTGCTGAGCGATCTCGGTTATGCCGGGTTCTCGACGCTCCGGGTTGCGAGGCTGGCGGGCGTGTCACGGGGAGCGTTGCAGTATCATTTCGAATCCCGCGAAGCCTTGTTCTGCGCGGCCCGATTGCGCCTGGCCGAAGCCATGAAAGAGAAACTCGCACCCGGCACGCTTTCTGTGATGTCCCTCGAAGACCGGGTACGTGCCATGGTCAGCAACTACTGGGACGTTATCGGCAGCAACGCTTATGTGGCGGCCCTCGAAATCAGGCTTTATGAGAGGTTCAACCAAGATCTGCATGACAGCATGAGCCGCGAGATGCGCGATATCAGCGAGGTGCGCGACCGAAGCTGGATCCGCATCTTCAGTGATTCGCCATTGCCGACCGAGGATCTCGTGCTGCTCCGGCGCTTGATGCTCGATGTGCTCCGCGGCGTCGCATTGCGCAAGCTCGAGGGGGACCCGCCGGCAACGCTGACCAGCTCAGTCGAGCTGCTGATCGACATGCTGGTCACGAAGCTCAGAGGGAAATAGGTGGTCACTATTCTCGGCAACAACATTCCATCATGAATGCTTTTTGCTCGCTCAAGCCCTGCGCTCGTCTGATCGATCTCCGCTGAGGCCTTACCGCATCCCGTGCTGGCGCGCCAGGCGCGCTGCTTCATGCGCCCCGTGTTCATCGCTCGAGGGGAGGTCCAAGAGGCGCCGGGCCAAGTCCGCGTATCAGCTTGCGAGACGAGCCCAGTCTTCTCCTTAATCGCGGTTGGCCTTTCCGAGACGCGGCGACTGCGCTATGTGGGGTGGTCAATCTCCTGCCGGACGGCATCCGCAACCCAAGCGATCTGTCATGACCTCCGTTTCGATAGCCACTTCCCGCGGACGCCCGCTGATGTCAGTTCTGGCCGCGCTGAGTGGGGCGCATTTGCTAAACGATCTCGTCCAATCGATGATCCCAGCGCTGTACCCGCTGATCAAGGAGAGCTATCGGCTGGATTTTGTGCAGATCGGCCTGATCACGCTGGCGTTCCAGGTCACGTCGTCGCTGCTGCAGCCCGTCCTTGGTTATCTGACTGACCGCCGTCCATGGCCCTACGCGATGGTCCTGGGCATGGCCGCGACCCTGAGCGGGCTGCTCCTCCTCGCTTTCGCGCATAGCTACGGCGTGGTGCTGATCGCGGCGGCGTTGGTCGGCGTCGGGTCGGCTGTCTTCCATCCGGAGGCAACGCGAATGGCCCGCCACGCTGCGGCCGGGCGGCAAGGGCTCGCGCAGGGCGTATTCCAGGTCGGCGGCCATGCCGGTTATGCGATCGGGCCGCTGCTGGCCGCCATAGTCGTGGTGCCGCGCGGACAATCAAGCTTGGCATGGTTCTCGGGCATCGTCCTGCTCGCCATGGTGCTCATGTTCTGGACAGCTTCGCGCTATGTGGCGTTCCGGCGCCGCCAGGTGGCGGAGGGCAAGGGAACGCAGGAGAAAGTACACAGCAATTTGCTGCCACGCAGACGTATCGTCTTTGCCATGGCAATTCTGATGGTGCTGCTGCTCTCGAAGAATGCCTATACGGCGAGCTTCACTTCCTATTACACATTCTATCTCATCGAGCGCTTCGGGGTGACGGTGCAGCTCTCGCAGATCATGCTGTTCGTCTATCTCGTGGTCGGCGCTGTGGGTGTGATCGCCGGCGGCATGCTTGGCGACCGGATCGGCCGCGATCGCGTGATATGGCTGTCGATCCTCGGGACGTTGCCATTCGCGCTGATGCTGCCCTATGCGGATCTGTTCTGGACCGGCGTGCTCAGTGTCATCGTCAGCCTGATCATCTCGAGCGCCTTTGCCTCGATCCTGATCTATGCGATCGACCTGGTGCCACATCGTGTCGGGCTGGTCGGCGGGCTGTTCTACGGCTTATCATTCGGTCTTGGGGGCATCTGCGCTGCAGCCCTCGGCGCGCTGGCCGACTGGATCGGCATCATCAATGTCTTCTGGGTATGTGCCTGGTTGCCGGCCGTCGGGCTCATGACGTTCTTCCTCCCGCGTAATCCACACAGTGTCTGACACCGCAATGTCCGCAAGGGTTCTGTTCGACAGGGCGCATAAAGCGGTGAGGGACGGGCTTTAGCCGGCTGGGCGCTGTAGATCAGTGTCGGCCACTGCGGCGGGGCGGACTGGATCAGTGTCACGCGCCCGCGACGGCCCGTCGGTACGCGCGAAGGGGCCTATAGGACCAATCTCAGTTCCCTCGGCCAAGGTGAGCGCATCCGCTCACCTCAATCGTGACGATCCGCCCTCGAACAATAGGCGGCGTCCGGATGCTACCGAACAGCAACGCTTCTGATACAACCGTGCAGTCCAGGTGAGGGACGGGGCCTGCTGAGAAGCGGGCTGCGTTCAGCTCTTTACGCGACAAGAAGCCAAGCGGACACAGGAGCCATCATTGACTTCCACGTATACATGGGAGAATATGTCTACACGGCAGTAACGATGTAGACCCAGCATAAGGTCAGGCTGCCAGTAAGGAGGGAGAACACAATGCGCGACAATCTCACCAGGCGCCATTTCCTTGCCGGCACCGCGGCAGCGGGCCTTGCTGCTTCGGCGAGCTTCATTCCTCATTCCGCCGCGGCCAAAGAAGACCTCGTCTTTGTTCAATGGGGCGGCAATTATATCAAAGTATCCGAGGCGATCGTAGCCAAGCAGGACAAGGCAAATGTCACCTGGGAGCTCCATTCCGGTGGCGCTGCTGCGATATTGGGTAAGATCAAAGCTGCTTGGCCAAACGTCAAATATGATGCTGTCGCGGCCTGGGATCCCGTTTTCCTGTCGATGATGCAGGAAGGCTGGCTGGAGCCGATCTCACTGGAGGACGTCCCCAACCTGAAGAACGTGCCCGAGTCCCTGATTTTCAAGGACGACAAGGGTCAGTTCATGACCATTCCCACAAGCATCAACGCCAATCTCTGGGCCTATCGCGAAGATATCTGCCCGATCAAGCTGACGAAGATCGAAGATCTTCTGGACCCGCAGCTCAAGGGACAGATCGTCTTTCCCGATCCGCTGCTGAGCACCAATTTTGCGGTGGTCACCCTGGCTCTTGCCCGTGGAGGAGACGAGAAAAACCTGGAACCCGGCTGGGAGTTTCTGAAGGAACTCGCCAAAAGCGGCAATATCGGCCGCGTCGCTCACTCGGATAATGACATCATCACATCGATGACGACCGGAGAGACTTCGATCGACTTCGGTTCAGCCGTCGTGAATGGTGCGATCGGAAAGAACTTTCCCGTCAAAACCTTGGGGCGTGTCGAAGGTGACAAGGGTTTCAAGACGGTCATCTTCACCACTGGTTTTGTGGTGTTGAAGGGGCGGAACAAGAAGGGCGCCTGCGAGCTCATCAACTTCATGCTCTCACCGGAGAATAACGCGCTATATAACGAAGCCATCGGTACGCTGCCCAGCAATACCTTGGCCGAGGTTCCAGAAAGGCTGAGCTTCCTGCGGTTTACCGAAGAGGAAGACAAGAAATTCGTCTATCACGCCGATTGGGCCTATGTGTCAGGCCAACTGAATAACTGGATGAAGCGCTGGGAAACTGAGATCGTGCCATTGCTGCGATAAGCAAAGGCTTACGTGAGGACGAGCAAGGTTGCGCGCTGAATGTCTCGGCAACGTCAATCCAGCCGGCCGCTTCTTCTGGCCATTCCGGGCATCGTGTGTCTCACGGCGCTCTTGATCATACCGCTGATGATGGTTGGCTGGGAAAGTCTGTTGCCGCATGTGGCCGGGCGCATTGGTGCTGCGGAACATGGGCTAACATTCGACAATTATCGCGAGATCTTCTCGCCCGCCTATGCGCTCTACTTTTACGATACGTTCCGTATCGGGCTGATAGCCTCGCTGATATCGCTCGTGTTCGCCTATCCCATTGCCTATCTCATCGCGACGGAGACGCGGAGCGCGCGCCGACGCTTCTACATCACCTTCTTTGTGAGCATGATGTTTCTGAGCGTCCTGGCCCGGGTCTATTCGATTGCCCTGACCTTCGGCCCCGTCGGATTCCTGCGGCCGATCTCTCTATGGCTCGGCGTCAATCCCAACGGACAAGGCATGACGGAGGCTCTGGTGATCATGGGGCTGGTGCATCTGACCTTGCCGATCACCGCGCTCACGCTGGTGAGCGCGCTCCAGAATATTAATCCGCGCCTCCTGGAAGCTGCGCAGTCCCTCGGATCAGCCCGCTGGCACTCCCATCTGATGGTCACGCTGCCGCTGAGCACAACTGCGGCGCTGTCAGCCTTTCTGATCTCCTATAGCCTCTGCATCAGCGCGTTCATCATTCCCATGGTGCTGGGAAAGGGACGTGTGCTGTTTGTCTCGAACCTGATCTACAGCAGGTTCGGCGAGGTCACCAATTTCCCGGGTGGTGCAGCCATAGCAATCGCACTGCTCATCGCGACCTTGCTGATCGTCTACTGCCTTTCATCTGTTGCCGGCCGTCGTCGGGAGGCACGGTCATGAAGAGTATGCTCGATGGCGCCGGGAGCCTGCTCGCGGGCCTTCTCATTCTGATCGCTTTTGCGTTCCTCATCGTGCCGTTGCTGGTGGCGATCACCATGTCATTCGACGCGCGAACCTTCCTGGGTCCATTTCCGCCCAAGGAGTTCTCGCTGCACTGGTATGAAGATTTCTTCTCGAGCCAATATTATCTCAAAGGTCTCGCCATAAGCATTACGGTCTCGCTGCTGGCGACCGGCCTTGCCGTGCTTGTCGGCGTCTCAATGGCCGTGATGGTGGACCGCACGAGCTTTCCTGGCAAGAAGCTGCTGGTTAACCTGTTTCTCGCGCCGCTGATCGTGCCGGCGGTCGTCATCGGCTTTGCTCTTCTGCTGTTCCTCTCGCGCATTGGTGTGCATGACGGCTTCTGGCGGCTGCTTGCCGGCCACCTGATCGTGGCCATCCCCTATACGTTCCGGACGACGCTGGTGAGCCTCAGCGGCATTCCGCGCGCTTATGTGGAGGTGGCGCAAAGCCTTGGTGCGAATGAGAGGCAAGCCTTTTGGGATGTCACCCTGCCGCTCGCGCGAACCGGCATTGCCGCTGGCGCTGTCTTTGCGCTGGCCTTCTCCATGGATGATGCCTCGCTGAGCATGTTCCTGTCTGATCCGAACGCCTATACATTGCCGGTGGCCATGCTGAGCATGATGCGCGCCAATTTCGATCTGACCATTGCGGCGGCCGCCGTGGTGCTGATCCTCATCACAATCGCCCTGATCGTTCTGCTCGACCGCCTCATTGGCCTCGAACGTGTGATCGGCCAAGGAATCTACAGAGGCTGAGACTGTGGAAGTAACTGGAATGGACGCGGTCCGGCTCGTCAATATCTCGAAGAGCTTCGGCCCGGTGCGGGCGGTGACCGATTGCAGCTTCAGCGTGGCACGGGGGCAGATCGTCTCGCTCTTGGGGCCGAGCGGTTGCGGCAAGACGACGATCCTGCGGATGATCGCCGGATTCGAGACGCCGAGCTCGGGACAGATCCTGATCTCAGGACGGGATGTGAGCGGCACCCGGCCCTATGAGCGCAATGTGGGCATCGTCTTTCAGGAATATGCGCTGTTCCCGCACATGACGGTGGAGCAAAACATCGCCTATGGACTCAAGCGTCGCGGCTATCCCGCGCGGGAGCTGGCGGACCGTGTGGCGTCGCTTCTGAAGATTATCCAGCTCTCGGGTTACGAAAAGCGGCGGCCAAACCAGCTGAGCGGCGGCCAGCAGCAGCGTGTTGCGCTCGCAAGGGCGATCGCTGTCAATCCGGATGTGGTTCTGCTCGATGAGCCGCTATCCGCGCTGGATGCGAAACTGCGGCAGGAGCTGCGGGTCGAGCTCAAGGAGGTGCTTGGTAAAGTCGGGGCCGCCGTGATCGTGGTGACGCATGATCAGGAAGAGGCGATGAGCCTCGGCAGCACGGTCATCGTCATGAACCGAGGCAGAGTTGAGCAGGTGGCAAGCCCCGCTGACATCTATGCACGTCCCGCTAACCGATTCGTCGCCGAGTTCGTCGGCCGGTCGAACTGGTTCGAGGGAAAGATCAGCGGGGGCGATGGGAATGGCGCCCGTTTCGATACGAAGGAAGGCCTCGTCTTGACGCTCGCTCCGTCTGACATTCCGCAGGGTTCTACGCATGATGTCTGCGTGCGTCCGGAGCGGATTCGTGCCATTTACGATGGCAAGCTTTCTCCCGGGGAAAACCAGATCGAGGCGATTGTCATCGAGGCGACCTATCTCGGGCCCGACCTCGCCATTCTGGCAGAAACAAGGGGCGGCAAACGGATTGCAGTTGTTGAAAAGAATCTGGGTCAGCCCGTTCCGCAACATGGCGCGCCGGTCGTTCTGGCCTTCGACTCCGCCGATTGTATTGTAGTGGCCGGTGAGTCCAAGGCCAGAACAGTAGGGAATTGATGAAGGCATGATTGCGAGATCACGCTTGGGCGGTGGGCGCCCTCTATACGAGATCGCTCGCGCCACGATTGAAGAGCGCATAAAGGCCGGCGTTTACAAGCCCGATGAACCGCTGCCTTCCGTGTTGGCGCTCGCCTCAGAGCTCCGGGTCAGCGGCATTACCGTGCGCCGGGCCCTGACGGATCTCCAGAATGCCGGCCTGCTGCGCACCGTGCCGGGGCTTGGCACCTTCGTCAATTCAACGCGTCGCTTCGTGCGGCATCTCAACCGCGTGCGCGATCAGCACTACGGCGCCTTCGAGGAGGCGCTGCATATCGGCAAGACGGCCACCACGAAAACGCTTTCGGTCGAGCTGCGTGACCCCCAGGATCCGGCATTCGCGCAGTTCAATGTGGCCAATGCGAAACATCTCTGCATCAACCGGCTGATCATGATCGATGGTGAGGCCATGGCGCTCGAGCATACTTTCGTCACCATGCCGATCGATCAGGATTTCATCGATGATCTCTCCAATGACCTGATGTACAGGGTGTTGAGAAAGCGCAATCTGAAGCTCTCGGACAATCATCTGTATTTCGATGCGGCCCCGGCATCGCCGCAGCTGTCGGCGCTACTAGGGGTGTCCGTCGGTTATCCTACCATCCGTCACTTCTATAATCCGGTCGTCAAATCGGGCGACTTCTCGATTTATGGGGTGTCCATCTCGCCCTTCGACCGTCTCGCCTACAAGCTCGACCTGCCGATCTGACCTTAGGGCCTGCCCATGAAGATCACCGATATCGAGACCCAGCCTGTGGTCGTGCCTCTGGCAAAGCCCGTGGGATTCGCCTTGGGCAAGATCACCTGTTTTGGCTGCGTTTTGGTGACCGTGAGAACCGATCAAGGATTGGTCGGTGAAAACCTTGTGTTCACGCTCAACGATATACGGACGCGCGTGTTCGTCGAGATGATCGACAGCCTGAAGCCGCTGCTGATCGACACTGATCCAGCGTTCACGGGGAGGTTCTGGGCCGAGGCCTGGCGGGGGGTGAACTTCATCGGCCACAAAGGGGTATCCGTCGTCGGACTCTCGGCGCTTGATGGCGCCCTGTGGGATTTGAATGCGAAGGCGGCTGGGCTGCCGCTTTTCCGAATGCTGGGCGGCGTGCGCACCCACGTACCGGCTTACCATTCGGGCGGCCTTTGGCTATCTGCCTCGCTGAGCGAGCTCGAGGAGGAAGCAGGGCGCATGGTCGAGGAGGGCTTCAAGGCGATCAAGCTGCGGCTCGGTGCGCCTACTGCCGGGGCCGATCGGGAGCGCGTTGCGCTTGTGCGCCGGGTGATCGGCCCATCAATCAAGCTGCTTACCGATGCCAATCAAAGCTTGACTGAGAACGAAGCCATCCGGCGAGGGCGCATGCTGGAGGAATTCGACATCACTTGGTTCGAGGAGCCGTTGCCGGCGTGGGATCTCGAAGGGCTGGCGCGCGTCAAGGCTGCCATCTCAACGCCGGTCGCGAGCGGTGAGACCGATTACACACGCTATGCCTTTCGCCGCATGCTCGAGCTGCGCTCCGCCGACATCCTGATGCCCGATCTGCAGCGTGTGGGCGGGGTAAGCGAATTCATGAAGGTCGGCCATCTTGCGGAAGCCTTCGACGTGCCCGTCTCGAGCCACCTGTTTCCGGAAACCAGCATTCAGCTGCTCGCGGCCCTCGCGAATGTATCCTTCCTGGAATATATGCCCTGGTTCTCCGACCTTTATGAGGAGCGTTTGGAGTTTGCGGACGGCGAGGCGCTCGTACCCGAGCGGCCCGGCTGGGGTTTCACCTTCAATCAGGACTATATCGCTCATCTCCGCGCCAAAGGCTGATCAGCCTGAAACAACCTCGCGCAACGCATTGATGAAATGGTTGATCTCGGCATCGCTCATCGCGGTGGATAAGGCAATCATGCCGCCGGGCGCCATGAGCACGCCACGCGAGAGAAGCCCGTCATAAATTTTGGCCATGCGGGCCTTTTCCTTGGGGCCGGGATAGGCCGATCGGTAGTCGTGCAGCTTGCGGGTGGTGAGATGGATGCGCCGGATCGAGCCGCGACCGGTGACTTGGCCGTCTATGCCGCTTTCGCGAAAGACCGCCTCGATGCCCTCGGCGAGCCTGTCACCCAAACGCTCCAATCGCTCATAGGCCCGCTCAGTCATGAGATCCATCGCGACCCGACCCGCCACCATGGTGACAGGGTTTGCGTTGAAAGTGCCTCCATGGGGAACGGCCGGCTTTCCCTGGGTTGGATCAAACACGGCCATGATGTCGGAACGCCCGCCGAGGGCGCCCACGGGAAAGCCGCCGCCGATGATTTTGCCGAGGGTGGTCAGATCCGCGCGAAAGCCGAAGCTTTGCTGTGCGCCGCCATAGGCCGTGCGGAACGAAATGATCTCGTCACTGATCAGCACGATGGCGAGCTCATCGCATAGGCCGCGCACCAGGGATAACCAGTCTTGTCTCGCAGGGATCAGGCCGATGCGGGGGGCAAGCGGATCAATGATGATCGCCGCAAGCTCTGCTGCGTGCCGACGGATAATAGTCTCGGTGAGCGCGAGGTCATTCAGCGGGAAAACGACCACCTCGTCGAGAATGCTGGGCGCAGTACCCTTCGAATAGGGCAGGCTCAGCGGCTCCGGCTCGCCCCAGGCACCAGGACCCGCATCTTCGCTCACCTCCATATGATCATAAGAGCCGTGATAGGCACCTTCCGCCTTGGCAATCTTGAAACGCCCCGTGAAGGCGCGCGCGGCTTTGATGGCCATCATCACAGCTTCGCTGCCCGAATTGGTGAAGCGGATCTGCTCGATGCTGGCGACCCTGTTGCAGAGCAGCTCGGCGAGCGCGATTTCCGATTCCGTCGGCATGCTGAAGCAGGCGCCTCGGGCGATCTGCTGGGTGGCGGCCGCGGTAATCGCGGGATGGGCATGGCCGTGGATCAGGGCGGTGTAGTTGTTGAGGAAATCGATGCGTGCGACGCCTTCAACATCCCAGATGCGGCAGCCTTGGCCATGCGATGCATAGATCGGATGCGGCGGCGTATAGACAGTCGTTCGCGTATTGCCGCCGGGAAGTACGGCGCAGGCCCGATCATAGAGATCGGCCGACCTCGAAGAATTTCTGAGATGTGAGGCGGGGGTGGGGCTGGTCTTGCTCATGCGAACCGCTCGATGGAATAGGGGGCAAGGTCGATGGAAGGAGGGCGCCCGCTGGCCAGTTCAGCAATCACCTGTCCGGTCTTCGCCGCCCCGAGCAGGCCCTGATGACCATGGCCGAAGGCAAAGAGCACGTTGCGCTGCCGGGGACCGAAACCTAGGACCGGGAGGCTGTCCGGCGTACACGGACGATGACCCATCCACTCGGTGAAGCCGTCCGACTGCAAGCCCGGAAAGACAGTCTGGCCGATTTCCAGCAGCTTGCGCGCGCGCGCATAGTTGGGCGGTGCATCGATGCCCGCGAGCTCCACGGTGCCCGCGATCCGCAAGCCCATCTCCATGGGTGTGATCGCCACCTTGTCCTGCACGGACAGGACCATGCGGCGAGGGCCGGTTTTCGGATCAGGCAAGGTGACGTGATAACCACGCTGGGTTTCAAGCGGCACGCGGTAGCCGAGCTGTTCGACGAGCGGCTTTGACCAGATGCCAGCGGCGAGCACGATAAGATCGGCGTTCCGCCTACCACTGGCCGTCACGAGTGTGGTGGCCGCATCATTGCCGGTCTCTATTCCGAGGACCTTGTCACGCACAAGCGAGCCGCCACTGCGGGCGAAATGGCCAGCCAAGCCCTTCACTAGCCCGCCGGGATTCTTGCAGTGGCCATGGGCCTCGATGTAATGCGCCTTGACGAAGTCGCGGGCGAGGTTTGGCTCGAGCTGGCGAATGTCATCAGCATTCAGAATATCGACGCGCACACCGGTTGCGCGTTTCAGCTCAATCGACAAGCGGTCCTTTTTAAAGCCGGCCTCCGACCGATAGATGAACAGCTGCCCGGTTTGGTGGAAGAGATGCTCAAGGCCGGCATCCCTGAGCAGCGGGCGATACGCATCGAAAGTCGGCATGTTCAAGGCTGCAAGCGCACGCGAAATGCCACCGATGCGGGTTTTTGAGCCGGCGCGCAGAAATTTCACCAGCCAGGGCAGACAGTGGGGCAGGTAGCTCCAGTTCACAAAAAGCGGGCCATAGGGGTCCAGCAGCCATTTGGGGACGTCCTTGACCATGCCCGGCATAGCAATGGGCACCACCGATGCGGGGCTGATGCCGCCCGTGTTTCCGAAGGACGTCATCTCGCCGGGGTCGCGCTCATCGATGAGGGTGACATTGTGGCCTTCACGAAGAAGATAGCTCGCGCAGACTGTCCCGACGATGCCGGCTCCAATCACCGTCACATCGCGCTTGGCCGAAGCATCCATTCTTCTCTCCTCGGGCGGATCCTGCCGCCGATCATGCTCAAGCCGGTCGCAATCCGAGATCTTGGCGCGCTTCCTCGGGCGACATCAGCTCGCCGCCCAGGCTCTCCACGATCCAGCGAGCCTTCTCGACGAGCTCCGCGTTGCCGGATGTGAGCTTTCCCTTGGCAATGTGAACCGTGTCTTCCATGCCGATGCGGATGTTGCCGCCGAGGATGAATGACTGAGCCAGCATCAGGAAGGCGCTGCGGCCGATGCCAAAGCCCGTCCAGCGCAAGCCTTCCGGCAGGCGCTGCTTGGCATAGAGCATGGTATCGGCCGTGGCGGCGAAGCCGTATTTCACGCCCAGAACCAAGCAGCACAGGCCGGAGCGCTTGAGCACGCCCTCGGCCATGAGATCATGGGCCAAGGCAATATCGCCGGAATCGAAGAGCTCGAGTTCGGGCGTGACGCCGCTCTCGTGAATGGCTGCCGCCATCTTGCGGATCATGCCGAGGCTGTTGATCACGGTCTCCCCGCCAAAGACCATGGTGTTCAGGTCGAGGGTGGCGATATCCGGCTTCAGCGCGACGATGTGCTCAACCCGTCGTGCGGCCGGCAGCAGATTTGTTTTCGGACCAGGTTTCAGCGGGTCGGGATCGCCCGGCTCGTAGCGGCCGCCCGGACCGGTGGTCAGGTTGATGATCACCGCATCGTTCTTGGCGCGAATGCGGGAGACGACCTCCCGATATTTGTCCAGCTCCATGGTTTGCAGACCCGTCTGTGGGTCGCGCACATGAATGTGGACGATCGCTGCGCCGGCCTCTGCAGCCTCGAGGCAGGCATTGGCAATCTCTTCCGGCGTGACGGGAAGATTGGGGTTCATCTCCTTGCGGGTTAGACCACCGGTAACGGCGCAGGTGAGGGTGACGCGGTTGGCAGCCATCGGAAATGACCCACTGAAAACGATATCCTCCTACTTGCTAATCTATGTATACATAGTATGTCAAGAAACCTTGGCATGCTCCAATGCGACATAAGCCTCGGCGGCGATACGCGGGTAATCGGCTTCGATCGGCATGAGCCTACGCAACAGAGCCTTGGTGTGGGCGATCGCACGAGGGTGGATGCCTGCGAGCTGCTCGAGCTTGCGTGCAATGGTCAGATCCATATCGGCTTCATCCGAAAGCACCTCGGTGACGAGGCCAATGGCCCGCGCCTCGTTGGCGGTGATTCTGGTCCCCGTCAGCAGTAGGCGGCGCGCCTCGCGGCGGCCTGCTTGGGCGAGAATGTAAGGTGCGATCTGAGCCGGCATGTTGCCTGTGAGGATTTCCGGCGCACTGAAAAATGCACCCGCCGTGCACAGCACCAGATCGCAGGCGCACACCATTCCGAGACCGGCACCGATGGCTCCGCCCTCAACGGCGGCGAGGGTCAGTTGCGGCATCTGGCTCAGCTGTGCGAGAAGCACGCCCTCTCTCGCGCTGCGCTGCTCGAGGGAGGCATCGCCGGTCAGGGGAAGGCTGCGGCGCTCTTTCACATCGCCGCCCGCGCAGAAGAAGCCGTCAGCCCCCCGGAGGACCAGAATTGCGACGTCTCGATCGGCTGCAATGGCTGAGAGCTCGGTTTCGAGAGCTGCAAGGAGCCGGGCGTTCAGGGCGTTGCGGGCCGAAGGGCGGTTGAGCGTGAGGGTTGTAACGCGATCCTGCCGCTTCACGATGAGCGGCTGCTGATCATCGGCTGACATTACCGCTGTCCTCAATAGCCGAGGTCGCGGTCAATAAGATTTCTCAACGGGTTGCCATCAAGATAACGCTGCAGGTTATCGATAAAGATATCAATGGCGCGAGGCAGATAGGCTTCGAGGTCATCGACTGCGCAATGGGCGCTGATCAGCACATTGTCCATCGACCATAAGGGCGAGCTCTTCGGCAATGGCTCGGTTTCGAAAACATCGAGAACGGCGCCGCCGAGTTGGCCAGAGGCAAGCGCGGCGATGAGCGCGGCCTCATCGACCACCTGGCCACGGCCGATGCTCACAAAGCCCGCGCCGGGTGCGAGCCTAGCCAAGGCTCCTGCATCGACGATCTTATGGGTTTCTCGGGTATTCGGCAGGGTGACCACAAGAAAGTCAGCCCCGGTGAGCGCGTCATGAAGCTTGCCGATCGGGTGGACCTCGTCGAAGCCGGCAAGTGGGCGTCCGTTGCGGCTCACCCCGATGACACGCATGCCAAAATGCTTGGCATGGGCAGCGACGGCAGCGCCAATATTGCCGGTACCCAGGATAGCAACCGTCTTGCCGGCGATGACCGGCGTGAAGACGCATTCCCATTCCCGCTGGCGCTGAAGCGCATTGAATTTGTGCACCTTGCTGTTGAGCATGAGCAATGCACAAATGGCGTATTCGCCAGCTTTGGGGGCATGCACGCCGCTGGCATTGGTGAGCGCAACCTGTGGCGGAATATAGGGCAGAAGCTTCTCCACCCCGGCAAAGATGGACTGCACCCATTTGAGATGGGGGGCGCGAGCGGCCAAGTTCTCGGAATCGAAGTTTCCCACCAGAAGGATTTCCGCATCGGACAGGCCGTGTTCAAGGGCGGCGCTATCGTTGCCGTAGGTAACGGAAAGCCGTTCGGACAGGCCCGGCACCGCCGCGAGATGCGGGGCAAGTCGCTGCTCGGTGACGAGGAAGACATCAAGCGAGTTCCGGCTCTCCTGCACGTGGAGGCGGATCGGGCGATGAGGCTGTGGCACTTGCGTCCCCTCGGACTTCAGGTGAAGGCTTTTGCCTCTTGGATATCCATGTATACGCGGTATGTCAAACGTCTCTGGGAGAAAAGACCGGCTGACGACCGCCGCGGCGCAAGGCACCGCGGGAGCCGCGGCCGGCGACCTGCCGAATGCTACGCAGCTGCCGCCTGCAACCCCTGCCGGCGAAGCGGCGGCGCCTCCAGCCCTGACCGTCACCCCGGTAGGCCCATCGCCTGCCAGTCAGGTGCCAGCGCCAGGGCCATCGGCCAGGCCTGCGCGAGAGGGGCGGACTGCAGGCCTTTCGATGGGCGGCTATGCGGCGGACGAGCCGCGGACGGAGCGACTTCCACGGTCTGTTGCAATGGAAGAGGCACGCGCACCGACATCCGAGGCATGCGGCCCCGCGCAAGCGAGCAACACACGATGGTGCTCGCCTCGATGATGAAAATATCAAGCTGCGCCGCCCATTGCCGAGATGGAGGCCGAGCGCACCATGTCCGGCAGTCGGGTGACGGGAACCAAGCCGCCAGCTGGCCAAACGCTTGCGTCCACGCATTCACACCGAAATCTTACCAAAGATTAAGTACCCTCGATGGGGAATTCTCCTTATAGTTGCATCGCTCACGATCAAGCGGCATCGGCCATTCACGATCGGAGCATTATTCAGATTTAAATAGGGTTTATGATGGGTAAATTTAACATCGCTAGGTCGTTCATTTCAGATCTGGGGCAGACGGTAAATTTTACGAAGGACGCGGTGACATTCCACGGTTCCACGGTGCCGAACTACTATAAGAACGAATTCTACCCGGGTGTTGTCCGTTCTATGCAAAATGGGGAACACCAAAACTTTCCAGACTTCCATACCTTTGTTAATCATAAGATGGCTCAAGGTGCCGATCGGGTCGCCAATGGATTGATTTCAAACTTTGTAAACCGGGTTGCCGCAAAGGACGGCTGGGATAGCACGCTGCTGGATAAGGTTGCGAGCAGCCAAACGATACAGGATTCCGCCAGCAAAGCGGCCGGTACCTCTTTTGTCACGCGCTTCAAAGCGCCGCTTTACGAGGGGCTTGCCCGCGACGGTCTCCTTCCGGAAGGCGTCCATCTGCCTCAGAACGACCATAGCAGCGGGTTGACCTCCTCGAAAGTTGCGTTAGATGGTTTGTCCACTGCCGCAAAAGTCGGTCTGGTCGCTGCAGGGGGCGCTGCCGCTGGTGGTCTTGGCTACGCTCTTGGCCATTCCGATGTACATGACGCGAGCATGAGGGATCCCGATCACCCGCAAGATTCCGTTCACTTATCCTGATCGAAATCAGGATCGCTGGAGTGCAGAACAGAAGTAGGGCCGGCCTTGCGTCGGCCCACGGAGACAGGGTGGGGCCGAGCGGCGCGGGCTTTGGGGAGACGCACACCCTTGGGAGTGGCGGGACTGGCGCCTCAACCGCGCCACCAGCTCGCCGCCGATCTTGCCAATGAACAGCGACGCCACAATCGCGCCCATCCACTGATCGAGCGGCGGCGGCAGTGCGGCAATCAACCAGTTTTGCGGATAGATGCACCCCCGGCACCATAAAATCGAATAGACGCACACCGAGGCGAACGACAGACCCGCCGGCACGAGAAATAGCAGCGGAAACCACCAGCCGCGGCCGGAGCTTATTGCCGTCTGGGCCTTCAGGTACTCCGCGACCACCTCCTTGATGCGCTCGCGCTCGGTCTCATTATCGACCTTGTGATCGATCGAGGTGAGAATGCGGTCCAGCGGCCCACTGGCGAGCCAGCCAAAGAGCCAGGTGACAATCGCGAACATGGGCTCACCCTCCGAACTGCTCGCGGATTTCCTTGCGGAAGTAGATCGCAAGGCCAACGGCGCGTCACCGCGCCAACCGCGAAGGCGCCAAAGGCATAGGGATTGTTGATCGCCCCGAAGATGCCGGCGCAGTCCTGATGGAGTTCTGATGACTGATGATCCAGCATTGCGTCATGAGTCCAGGCAGCGGCGCGATCGTCATCATGCTGAGGAGCCTAAAGAGGCACGTCATGGGTGGTGCACTGGCCAACGGCTTAGTTAAATCCCGAAGATGTGCCGGAAGGACATCAGCAACGGCCGAATCCGGGTCGAGCTAGCAGCATAGCTCCCGGGCCTCCCTAACGGGATGTTGGCGAACGATTTGAGAGCCTCCTTCGGGAGATTTTCGGGAGTCTCTGCGGCGAAGACACCCAAATGGTATGGGCTTTACCCGGTGTGTTCTCTTCCACGCCAAACTAGCGTTGCGGCTCGTTACCCGTAAACAGTTGACTAGCTATCGTTTTTTGGAGCGGGCGATCGGGATCGAACCGACGACATTCAGCTTGGGAAGCTGACGTTCTACCACTGAACTACGCCCGCGAAGACACCATGGGTTGCAGCGTCTTTGCCCCGCTTCCTGCCAGGATGGGAGGTCCGGTGAAAGCGGGACCTCTTTCTACCCGCTTTGGCCTGTGCCGATCAAGACCAATGCTCGTCCGCCACGCGGAAATGCTTCGACAGTTTGAGACCCTGGCTCTGGTAATGAGAGCCTATGCCCTGTCCATAGACCTGCTCGGGCGGCTCGGTGAGCGGCTCGTAAATGAGCCGGCCCACGATCTGGCCATCCTCCAGGATGAAGGGCACTTCGTGGCTGCGCACCTCAAGCACGGCGCGGCTGCCCTCGCCATGGCCGGCGGCATGGCCGAAGCCGGGATCGAAAAAGCCCGCATAATGCACGCGGAATTCGCCCACCAGCGGATTGAACGGCACCATTTCGGCGGCGTGTGTCGGCGGGATCTTCACCGATTCCTTCGATGCCAGGATGTAGAATTCATTGGGGTCGAGGATCAGGCTGCCGCGCTGGGTGAGTGGCTCCCAATAGTCAGCGAGATCGAGCCTCGCCTTTTCATCCACATCAATCAGAGCAGAATGCCTTTTGGCGCGGAAGCCGATGGGTTCATTGCGTCCAGGGCCCGCGAGATCGACGGATAAGGCAATGCCGTTGTTGATATCGGCCTCGTCGGTGGAAACGAGCCGCTCGCGCTGGTGCAGCAAGGTGGTGGCGGCGTCCGAGGAGGCGGGCGGACCGGCTCGGAAGCGGATCTGACACAATCGCGAACCGGTCCTCACCAATATGGGGAAAGTGCGGGGCGAGATTTCCGCATAAAGCGGGCCGCTATAGCCGGTGGCGATCTTGTCAAACTCGCGGGCATGGTCGGCGATGACCCGGGTGAACACATCGATACGCCCGGTCGAACTCTTCGGGTTGGCCAGGGCATTGATGCCATCCGGCAGCGCCAGGCTTTCGAGCAGCGGGACAATATAGACGCAACCGGTCTCCAGCACCGCGCCCTGATCGAGCGGCATGGTATGGAGCACGAGCTCGCCCAGACGATCCTCGACGGTGGCATTGCGCCCGGGAAGGAAACTGGCGCGGACCCGATGAGCCACCGGGCCTAGACGCAGGTCCAAGCTCGCCGGCTGTATCTGGTCGGCATCGAGCGGGGTCGCGGTGATGACCGCGCCATTCTCGGCCAGCGCCCGGATGGAATGGGACGGGAGGATCCCTCTCTTGGAAAATGAAGGATTGGTTATCACGAGACCCGGCTCCTATTCGCTGCCGTTGAATGGGCGCTTCTTCGTAGCGGAACAGTGCAGAAGTGCCAATGTTTTGGTTGTGTGGCGTCGATCCGAGCGACGGCTGTCGACTTGACGGCGACCGAGACTGAGGCCCAGAGTGCGTTCACATGTCCCTGCATGACAGGATGCGATGTACAACAAGACGACACGAGCCATACGCGTTACCGTGACGCCCGCCTTTCTCGATGACCAGTCGGCGCCCGATGAGCACCATTTTGTCTGGTCCTATACCATTGTCATCGAGAATCTCGGGCAGGAGATTGTCCAGCTGAAGACGCGCTATTGGCGCATCACCGATGCGTTCGGACGCAACCAGGAGGTTCGCGGCGAGGGTGTGGTCGGCGAGCAGCCTATCCTGCGTCCCGGAGAGAGCTTCGAATATACGAGCGGGGCACCGCTTCCGACCCCGTCGGGGATCATGGTGGGGTGCTACCAGATGGAGACCGCGTCAGGCGAGATGTTCAATGTGGACATCCCCGCCTTCGCGCTCGAAAGCCCCTATGAGAAGAAGAGAGTGCATTGACCGCAGCAGCACAAGCGAGCGCCTCGGGGCAGAGGCTCAGCCCGGTGGAGATGCTGGAGCGGCTGGTGGCATTCGACACCACGAGCCGCTTGAGCAACCTGCCGCTGATCGATTTCGTGCGCGATTATCTCGCCGGCTGGGGTGTTGAGAGCATCATCATCCCCAGCGAGGACGGCACGAAGGCGTCGCTCTATGCCACAATCGGGCCACGGGACCGCGGGGGCATCGCGCTGTCTGGCCATACGGATGTGGTGCCGGTCGATGATCAGGACTGGAGCAGCGATCCCTGGCGGCTGGTGGAGCGGAATGGCAAGCTCTATGGCCGTGGGGCCTGCGATATGAAGGGCTTCGTTGCCACAGCGCTTGCGCATGTGCCCGATTTCCTGGAGCGCAAGCTCAAGCAGCCGATCCACCTTGCCCTTTCCTATGACGAGGAGGTGGGCTGTCTCGGGGTGCGGCCGATGATTGCGGAGATCCGCGCGCATCACCCCTTGCCGCGTGCGGTGATCGTGGGCGAGCCGACCATGATGAAGGTGGTGGACGCGCATAAGGGCACACGGCGTTTCCTCACGGAGGTGACGGGCAAGGAAGCGCATTCCAGCATGCCACATATCGCAGCAAATGCAGCCATGGCGGTGGGTGAACTCATTGCCGAGCTTGCGCGTATGAGCCGGGCGCTGCGGGAGCGGGGTGACCCGTCGGGCCGCTTCGATCCGCCCTTCACCTCGCTACAGGTTTCACGCATCGAAGGGGGTGGCGCGCTCAACATCATCCCGCGGCATGCCCGCTTTTATTGGGAAACGCGGCTATTGCCAGATGCTGACCCGGAGGAGGCGCCGCGACGGCTTGCTGCCTTTGCCGATGAGATCCTGCCTGAATTGCGGGCCGTTGCACCCGATGCCACGATCACAACCCGGGATATCGGCGGGGTGGTCGGGCTGAAGCCGGATCCGGGCTCGGAGGCGGAGCGGCTGGCGCTGTTTCTCACCCAGACCAACCGCACTTTCGCAGTCCCCTATGCCACAGAGGGCGGGCTGTTCCAGGAAGGCGGAATGTCCGCGATCGTTTGCGGGCCGGGGGATATTGCCCAGGCGCATCAGCCGGATGAGTATATCTCGGTCGAGCAGATCGAGGCTTGCTCGCGCTTCATGCTGAAGCTTGCGGATTACGCGAGCCAGAGCTGAACCTGGCCTGAGGCTGGCTCAGCGCTTCGCCTCGATCGCATCCCAGATGAGACTTGCGATATCGGCACCGCCGAACCGTTTCACCTCGCGGATACCGGTGGGCGAAGTCACATTGATCTCGGTGAGCCAATCACCGATCACATCAATGCCGACGAACAGAAGCCCGCGCGCCTTCAGCTCGGGCCCGATCGCCTCGCAAATCTCGAGGTCGCGCTTGGTGAGCTCGCTTGGCTCGGCACGGCCGCCCACATGCATGTTGGAGCGGGCCTCGCCCAGCGCCGGCACGCGGTTGATGGCGCCAACGGCCTTTCCGTCCACCAGGATGATACGCTTGTCGCCCTTGCGCACCTCGGGCAGGTATTTCTGCACGATAAAGGGTTCGCGGAAGGACTGCTCGAACAGCTCGACCAGGGAGGCGAGGTTCTCATCGCCATGGCTGAGCCGGAACACGCCGGCGCCGCCATTGCCGAACAGCGGCTTGAGGATGATGTCGCCGAACTCGTCCTTGAAAGCGCGGATGGCATTGCGGTCACGGGTGATCAGCGTCGGCGGCATGAATTGGGGAAAGCGGGTGACGAAGATCTTTTCCGGCGCGTTGCGCACCTCGACCGGATCGTTCACCACCAAGGTGCGCGGATGGATCGCCTCCAGCAGGTGGGTGGTGGTGATGTAGGACATATCGAAAGGCGGGTCCTGGCGGAGCAGCACCACATCCCACCGGCTCAAGTCCTCGGTCCGTTGATCGCTCGCCGTGAAGTGGTTGCCTTCCTCATCCCGCACCACCAGCGACTGGCCCGAGGCCTGCAGCTTCCCATCGCGCAGGCTCAGATGTTTCGGGAGATAGTAGAAGATCTCATGGCCGCGCCGTTGGGCCTCCAGCAGCAGGGCGAAGGTTGAGTCACCGCGAATCGTGATCGATTCGATCGGGTCCATCTGAACGGCAATCTTCAATGACATGAGGCGGTCCCCTGCGCGGCCTGTGCTCACATCTGCCCGGCAATATCGGCCGGGAAGGCATCCGCGATGTGCAGAGGCCATAGGTAGGGCGGCACAATCACCATGTCAAAGCGGTAGTTGCAGCGGGAGAGGTGGGCCTGCCCCGCCAGCCAGAAGCGGGCGGCCCGCACGATGCGCTCCTGCTGGCGCAGGCGCAGCGAAGAAAAGGCCGTGGGCAATTCGCTGCGGCGCTTCACCTCGATGAACAGCACGAGCTCACCTCGTCTGGCGACGATGTCGATCTCGCCGACGGGCGTGCGTGCGCGGCGGTCGAGGATGCGAAAGCCACGCAGGCGCAGCATCCAGACCGCAAGGGTTTCGGCATGCAGGCCGCGGCGATAGGCTGCCCGGCGCGCCTCGTCATTCCTGATGCGGTCCACCATCGCCATCCCGCAAGGCCATAGCGCGAGCATAGACACGCTTGCGCGGCAGCCGCAATGTCTCGGCCACATGGGCCGCCGCCCTGCTGGGCGACATTGTCTTGAGCGCGCAGGCAAGCTCCGCGTCCAGCGCTTCCTCGCTCAAGTCCTCGTGCTGATCCCGGTCGGGGGGTGAGATCAGGAGGGTGATTTCTCCTTTGATGGAGGCCCTATCGCCAAATTGCGCGGCAAGGTCTGCGGCGGTGCCGGATAAACACTCCTCGTGCAGTTTGGTCAGCTCGCGCGTGACGGTGATCTCTCTCTCGCCCATCACCTCGGCGATGGCGGAGAGGGTTGCAAGAAGACGCTGAGGGGCTTCAAACAGGATGACGGTCGCTGGAACCTCCGCCAGATCGGCCAGGCGCCGCGTGCGTTCACCGCTTTTTGCCGGAAGGAAGCCCGCGAACAGGAAGCTGTCGCTTGGCAGGCCGGCGATGGAGAGACCGGCCAGTACCGCGCTCGCGCCCGGCACGGCATGGATGCGCAAGCCCTGCTCGCGCGCTTCGCGTACCAGCTTGTAGCCGGGATCGGAGATGAGCGGTGTGCCGGCATCGCTGACGAGTGCGATGGCCGCGCCTTCCTCGAGGCGGCTCAGGATGCCGGGGCGGACCTTGGCCGCGTTGTGCTCGTGATAAGGCTGCAACGGTGTGGTGATGCCATAGCGCTGGGTCAGTTTCCGGGTGACCCGGGTGTCCTCGCAAAGAATCACGTCGACTCCTGCAAGGGTCTGCAGGGCACGCAGAGTGATGTCGCCGAGATTGCCGATGGGTGTTGCCGTTATGTGCAGGCCGGGCTCGGCGGGGGCTGCGCTAAAGGTATGACCCTCCACCGAAAACGGGCGCCGCTGCGATGCGGCTTCGATGAAAGACGGTTCATTGTTCAGTGGGCGGGACACGTGGGGCTTCCCATCAAGGTGCGCATTGTTTAGCTTAGGCGCGCTTCCGTCGGCCAATGGCTGCCGGTGCACCTGTCCAGGATACAGAGCAGCCATCGGGATACACAGTGGCGTTAACGGCCGTATTTCCTCGTACACTTACTCCACGAGTTTCGCCTCTGTCGCGGCTCAAAGTGGCATTGGCCAGTTTGGCAGCATTGGCGCTTGCGGGCTGCAGCGTCAATCCCAGCCTGTGGGGAGATTCGAGATCGGCCCCGCCAGTGGTGCAGCAGCCGGCCGCGCCGCAGACCGTGAATATCAATACAGAAGGCATCAAGGTTGCGCTGCTGGTGCCAATGTCCGGTCCGGGCGATACCGCCAATGTCGGCCGGGCGCTGAAGCAAGCCGGCGAACTGGCGATGTTCGACTCCGGTGATCCCGGGATCGTGCTGATCACCAAGGACACGCGGGGCAATCCGCAGGGTGCGCAAGCGGCTGCGCAGGAAGCGCTGAACGAAGGGGCTCAGCTCATCATCGGGCCGCTGCTGTCAACGGAAGTGCAGGCGGTCTCACCGCTGGCGCGGCAGAACAATGTGCCGGTCATCGCCTTCTCGTCCTCGAGCAATGTTGCGGGTCCGGGCACCTATCTCATGAGCTTCCTGCCGGAGCAGGAGGTCGCGAGCGTGGCCGGCTACACGGTGCGACAGGGGCGCAAGAACATCGCAGCCATGATCCCGAAAGATCAGTATGGCGCGACGGTGGAGCGGGGCCTCATCGAGGCCGTGCAATCCAATGGCGGGCAGGTGGTCGTGACTGCGCGCTATGCAAGAGCGCCGGGAGGGATCAATGACGCTGTGCGGCAGATCGCCGAGGCGGTGAATGATCCCTCGCGAAATGTGCAGGCGGTGCTGCTGCCGGATGGCAGCGATTATCTCCGGCAGATCGGAGCAGGGCTTCAGCAGGCGGGCGTTGAGCCTCAACGTGTGAAGATGATCGGCACGGGACTATGGGATAGTCCCGTTGCACGCACCACGCCCATATCGCTCGGCGGCTGGTATGCGGGCGTTACCCCGCAAATGGTCACGAGGTTCGAGCAGCGTTATCAGTCGACCTATGGTGATACGCCGCCGCGGCTCGCAAGCCTTGCCTATGATGCGGTCAGCCTGTCGATCGCGCTGGCCAAGGCGCCGGAGGGACAGCGGTTCAGCCGGGAGCAGCTGACCAATCCCGAGGGATATCAGGGCGTGAACGGGCTCTTCCGGTTCCGGTCCGATGGGCGGATCGAGCGCGGGCTTGCCATTCTTGAGGTGACCCCGCAGGGGCCGCAGGTCATCGAGAATCCACCCGGCCGGTTTACGGGCTCGTCCTCATTCTAATCCCGCCGGTGCTGGCTGGATCCTAGCTCCGAGCCGGAGAAGGCCAAGGGGCTGGGCGGGTCAGGCTGCCTCGGCGCGCTCAGCCGAGCCGGCGATGGTGGCAATCAGGGCGTTCAGCACCTGCCGGCCGCGACCCGTTGCCGCGATGCGCTTCCCGCGCTCATCCCATGCGATCAGGCCCTCGGCTTGAAGGGCGCGGAGGGTATCAGGCGCAAGGCTGAGGCCACTCAGCGCGGTGAAGCGATCAAGCAGGATGCCTTCGCTGAGCCTCAGACCCATCAGCAGGAATTCCTCGCCCTCTTCCTCGGGTGCGAGCACGATGTCATCGGCAATGCCGTGCCCGTCACGCCGCACGGCCGAAAGCCAAGGGGCCGGCGCCCGGATCGCTTGCATGGCATGACGGCCATCGCTCAGCCGCAGCCGCCCATGCGCGCCGGGTCCTATGCCGACATATTCGCCATAGCGCCAGTAGGTGAGGTTGTGGCGCGATTGCGCGCAAGGGCGCGCATGGTTCGATATCTCATAAGCGGGCATGCCGGCGGCCGCGCAGAGGCTCTGGGTGAGATCGTATAGCTCCAGTGCCGTCTCGTCTTCGGGCACGATCAGCTGCCCGCGCTTGTGGCGGGCCGCAAAGGGCGTGCCGGGCTCAATGGTCAGCTGATAGAGGGATAAGTGCTCCGTCCCTAGGGAAAGGGCTTGCTCAAGCTCTTTGCGCCAGTCCTCGGGTGTCTGATCTGGCCGGGCGTAGATGAGATCGAAGGAGGTACGGGCGAAAGTTTGTTGGGCAATGTCGAGCGCCCGGAGTGCCTCAGTGGCGGAGTGCTCGCGGCCCAACAGCTTGAGGTCGGCATCATTGAGCGCCTGGATACCGAGTGAGAGGCGGTTGACACCGGCACTGGCATAGCCTGCAAAATTGTCGGCCTCGACGCTGGTGGGATTTGCTTCGAGCGTGATCTCGGCGGTGCTGGAGACCGCCCATTGCCGCGCTATCGTGCCAAGCACCAGCTCGACTGCTGCAGGCGGCATGAGCGATGGAGTGCCGCCGCCAAAGAAGATGCTGGTGACAGTACGTCCAGGCGCAAGCTGGCCGTAATAGGTGATCTCGCGCGCGAGTGCTGCCGCATAGGCCATGGCGTCCGCCTGGGGACGGACATGCGAGTTGAAATCACAATAGGGGCATTTGGCCCGGCAGAATGGCCAATGCACATAGACGCCAAACAATGTGTCGTTGGGATCACTCATGCTTGCGTGCCCTGAGCACGTGGCCGGTCAAAGCGGTGAAGGCGCGTGCCCGGTGCGAAATCGCGTGCTTCTTCTCCGGGTTCATTTCACCAAAGGTCTGGTCATAACCCTCGGGCAGGAACATGGGGTCGTAGCCGAAGCCAAGCGCGCCGCGCGGCGGCCATATCAGTGTGCCGGCCACCCGGCCCTCGAAGACTTCCACATGATCATCGGGCCAAGCCAGCGCAAGGGCGCAAACGAATTGGGCCGTGCGCCGGTCGGGGGTGGTTGCTCCCTTTGCCTGGAGCCGTTCCTCCACATTGCGCATGGCCATGGCAAAGTCTTTGCCGGGGCCCGCCCAGCGCGCCGAGTAGATGCCGGGTGCGCCGTCAAGGGCATCGACCGCGAGACCGCTGTCATCCGCCAAGGCAGGCAGGCCGGATGCGGTTGTCGCCGCGCGTGCCTTCAGCAGGGCATTGGCCGTGAAGCTGTCGCCGGTCTCTTCCGGCTCTGGCAGGCCGAGATCGCCGGCGGAGACGGCATCAAGTCCCAAAGGTCGCAGAAGATCGGCGATCTCCCGCAGCTTTCCCGGATTGTGGGTGGCGATGACGAGCCGCTTCTCGATCAGCGGGCGCCCAGTCATGCAAAACCCCAGATCTTCGGCTCGGCAAATTCGATCGAGTTGCCGGCAGGGTCGCGGAAATAGATCGAGCGGCCACCTTTCGGCCAATCCACGACGGACTCGATCTCGACGCCATGGGCCTCAAGATGGGCCTGCCAGCGGTCAAGCTCGTCACGGCTAGCACGGAAGCATACGTGACACGGCCCCTCGGCGCCATGGACAGGGATGGGCAGGGCCCCGGGCTTGGGCGGCTCACGGGTGGCCTGCGGGTTGAAGACCAGCAGCATCTGATCACCCATGGAGAAGAAGACATGACGGTCGCCAACCCGGGCCACGCGCTGCAGGCCCAGCACGGTTTCGTAGAAGGCCTGCGCAGCATCCAGATCGGCGGCGTAGATGACCGTTTCGAGAATGCCCGCAGGTGTCATGCTCAACTTACCGCAGTCTTCTGCAAATCGACGAGGCGCTCGATGCCCTGCCGCGCCAGCCTTAGAAGCTCCAGGAACTGCTCTTCGGAGAAGGGCGCCTTTTCCGCTGTGCCCTGAACCTCGATCAGCTGGCCATTGCCGTTCATGACAAAATTCGCATCGGCCTCCGCTTCGGAGTCCTCAGCATAATCCAGATCGCAGATCGCGGTTCCCTGGTAGATGCCGCAGGAAACAGCCGCGACCTGGCTGATCAGCGGCATTTCACGAATCATGTTGCGGGCCTTCATCCACATCAGGCAGTCGTGCAGGGCAACCCAGCCGCCGGTGATCGCTGCGGTGCGGGTGCCACCATCCGCCTGGATCACGTCGCAGTCGATCGTGATCTGGACCTCTCCGAGCTTCGCTAAGTCTACCGCTGCGCGTAGCGAGCGGCCGATCAGCCGTTGTATCTCGAGCGTGCGGCCGCCCCGTTTGCCGCTGGCGGCCTCGCGCTGCGTACGCTCATTGGTGGCGCGGGGCAACATGCCGTATTCGGCGGAAACCCAGCCCTTGCCCGCGCCGCGCAGCCAGCCCGGCACGCGGGTTTCAAGGCTCGCGGTGCACAGCACGTGCGTGTCGCCAAAGCGAACGAGACATGACCCTTCAGCATGTTTTGAGACGCCCCGCTCCAGGCTGACGGCTCTGAGATCGTGGGCTTCGCGTCGAGAAGGTCGCATCATGGCTCCTGAAATCCGGTGGCGGCACTGGGCTCGCCAGTGCAGACGGCGGTTGTAGTCGATCGGTCCGGTGGCGGCAATGGCATGCGATCGGCAGGCCAGTCTCGCCTTGCAGGCGTGGCGCAGGCGTCACGGCGCTTGACCGCACTTTCCGGAATGCTATCTACCCGTTCCATGACCGATCTCGCGCACATTCGCAACTTCGCCATCATCGCCCATATCGATCATGGCAAATCGACCCTCGCCGACAGGCTCATTCAGTTGTGCGGCGGCTTGTCCTCGCGCGAAATGCAGGGAAAGGAGCAGGTGCTCGATTCCATGGAGATCGAGCGCGAGCGCGGCATCACCATCAAAGCACAGACGGTGCGCCTCGATTACAAGGCCAAGAATGGGGAAAACTACATTCTCAACCTGATCGACACGCCGGGACATGTGGACTTCGCCTATGAGGTGAACCGCTCGCTGGCAGCCTGCGAGGGCTCGCTGTTGGTGGTCGACGCAAGCCAGGGGGTCGAGGCGCAGACGCTGGCCAATGTCTACCAGGCACTCGAGGTCAATCACGAAATCGTGCCCGTGCTCAACAAGATCGATCTGCCCGCCGCCGAGCCGGACCGGATCAGGGCGCAGATCGAAGACGTGATCGGGATCGATGCTTCCGAGGCGGTGGAAGTGTCGGCCAAGACAGGCCTCGGCATTCCGGATGTGCTGGAGGCCATCGTTCATAAGCTGCCGGCGCCCAAGGGAGAGCTGGATGCGCCACTCAAGGCCCTGCTGGTCGACAGCTGGTATGACCCTTATCTCGGCGTGGTCGTGCTGGTGCGGATCATCGATGGCGAGCTGCGCAAGGGGCAACGGATCCTGCTGATGAGCACCGGCGCCACATATCAGGTGGAGCGGGTCGGCTTCTTCAGGCCAAAGCAAGAAATGGTGGACAAGATCGGGCCGGGCGAGCTCGGCTTCTTCACCGCCGGCATCAAGCAGGTCGCCGACACACGTGTGGGCGATACGGTCACTGACGAGAAGCGGCGGGCGACGGCGCCGGTGAAGGGCTTCCGCCCCGCACAGCCTGTGGTGTTCTGCGGGTTTTTCCCGGTCGATACCTCCGATTTCGAGGCATTGCGCGAGGCGATGGGCAAGCTTGCGCTCAATGACGCGAGCTTTTCCTACGAGATGGAGACATCGGCGGCGCTGGGTTTCGGCTTCCGCTGCGGATTTCTCGGGCTCTTGCATCTGGAGATCATCCAGGAGCGGATCGAGCGTGAATTCGATATCGAGATCATCACGACCGCGCCTTCGGTGGTTTACCATCTGCATCTCACCGATGGCAGCACGGAGGAGCTGCACAATCCGGCTGACATGCCCGATGTGATGAAGATCGCCAAGATCGAGGAGCCGTGGATCGAGGCCACCATCCTCGTGCCGGACGAGCATCTCGGTGCTGTGCTCAAGCTCTGCGAGGACCGGCGCGGGAGACAGAAGCAGCTCACCTATGCGGGTGCGCGAGCGATGCTCGTTTATGACCTGCCCCTGAACGAGGTGGTGTTCGATTTCTACGACCGGCTGAAATCGGTGAGCCGGGGCTATGCAAGCTTCGACTATCACATCAAGGGCTATGAGGAAGGGCAGCTCGTGAAGATGTCCATTCTCGTGAATGGCGAGCCGGTGGACGCGCTATCGATGATCGTGCATAGGGCGCGCGCCGAGCAGCGCGGCCGGGTGATGTGCGAGAAGCTCAAAGAGCTTATCCCGCAGCACTTGTTCAAGATCCCGATTCAGGCTGCCATTGGCGGCAAGGTCATCGCGCGCGAGACCATCTCGGCGCTGCGCAAGGACGTCACCGCGAAGTGCTATGGCGGCGATATTACCCGCAAGCGCAAGCTGCTGGAGAAGCAGAAGGCGGGCAAGAAGCGGATGCGGCAATTCGGCAAGGTCGACATTCCGCAGGAGGCCTTCATCGCCGCCCTCAAGATGGACGCCAACTGAGCTGAATCCTGTTTAGCGACTGTGACGGAATAGCGACAGGTTGTGCTTTTCATTTAGCACAGCCGTATCGCGAGTTTGTCTGCGGCGAATCACACGCTATAAGGGAAAGGGAATTTGTATTCCCGCGTAAGTTTTGTCGAGTTCAGTCATGTCAATTTTGCGTTTCCATGCCGCGTTATCCGGCGGCATTGCCCTCGCCGCCTTGCTTCTGACGCCTGTTCAGGCGGACGAGCTTTCCCAGCTGAAATCAGAACTGCAGCGGTTGCAGGAGCAAGTTGATCGCCTGGAATCACGGCAGGCAGATGTGCCAACGCCGTCTTCCCCCAGTTCCATCGTCTTCGTGCAAGGTTCAGGCGCAACAAGCAGCTGGCGCACTGATCGGGCGGGAGACGTCATGCCGGCCGATAGGGGGTTTACGATTGCCATTTCGCCTTCGGCGGATCTGCCCTCGCCGATCCACGAGGTCACCATCTCGGGCTACGTGAAGGGGGATGTGATCTATGATTTTGACGAGGATCTGGGGGATGCGTTCTATTATGAACGGATCGGCAAAGGAGGGGGCGGCCACGTTCGGCTGCATGCTCGGCAGAGCCGCTTCTCGATCAAATCGCGCTCAGACACGGCCGTTGGCCAGGTGAGGACGCTGATCGAAGGCGACTTCTTCGGGGGTGATTCGACAGATTTCCGGCTCCGCCATGCCTGGGGAGAATGGGATGCAACGCCGGAACTCACCCTTGGCGCCGGACAATATTGGCGCAATTTCATGTCGCCATTCGTCGGGGTCACCACGGTCGATTTCAACGGTGATGTCGGCCTGATCGGGACCTCGCGAAATGCCCAGTTCCGGCTCACATGGGTCAATGGGCCGACCACTGCCGCGCTCTCGGTCGAGAGGCCTACGAGTGCCAGTGACATCGTCGCCTATGGCGCGGATCTCGATGCAAAATCGATCTCGCGCCCCGATGGTGCCACGGATAATGCGCCCGATGTGTCGGCGCGCGTGCAATATGAGCTGCCGGGCGGCAATCAGATCATGTTTTCGGGCATGCTGCGCAATTACCGGGTCGACGGCGTTGCAGGCCAGGGCGGCGACGAGGCCTTGGGCTGGGGTGTGCAGGGAGCCGTCAATGTCGCCATCGCCGAGCCAATCATCCTCACCGCATCGGCGATGTATGGAAAAGGCCTGGGTAATTACGTCCTCGGCTCGCAGTTTGGCGCCTATGCTAAGAATGGGAAGGTCGAGTTGGTCGAGCAGCTCGGGCTGTTCGGTGGCGCCATCGTGACCCTCACCGACACGACCACCTTCAATCTCGGCGTGGGGTATCTCGATCAGAACGACAAGGACATTCTGAATGCGGGCGTCAAGAACGCCAGCGTTGATGTGCTTTCAGCCCACGCAAACATCATATGGCAACCGGTCAGCCAGTTGCGCCTCGGTGCCGAGGTGATGTGGGCAGAGCGCGAGCGGATCGACATGGCCGGAAAGAAGGGGAGGGATGATGCCTGGCGCGGTCAGATCGGCGCCTGGTTCTTCTTCTAGAAGAATGCGGATCCGCAAAAGCGAAACGCGGCCCGCAATGGGGCCGCGCTCCATCCCAGAAGGGAAATTCAGTCTCAGTAGCCGCCGAAGTGGAAGGTCAGGCCAGCCTGGACAGTGTGGACGAAGAGGTCGTCCTTGCTCTGAGCGACGTAGCCGGCATCCACAAACTGATCGGAGTAGTAACCGCGATCCTTCAGCTTGGCGTCGAGAGCGCCCTTGAAGCGATAGCCGATGTCCAGATCGATGGCATCCGACAGAGCCCACTTGAAGCCCGCGCCCGCCTGGAAGGCGAAAGCCGTGGTGCTGTCATCGATCAGCTTCGCACCGAAGACCTTCAGGTTCTGATCAACGAAGGCCACACCGACACCACCGCCGATATAGGGACGGAAGGGGGTGCCCATGTCGAAGTCGTACCAGAGGTTGGCCAGGACGAAGGTGGCGCTCAGGTCGCCGCGGGCACGATCACTGCCGTTGCCGACGAGAAGCACGCCATCGTTGTCATAGTCATAGAGCTCTGCGTAGCGGCCCTTAATCTTGTCGTTGCCAGCCTGCATATAGGAGACTTCGACTTCGCCGCGCAGGCCATTGCCCAGCTCGTAGCCGATGTTGCCACCGACCAGCCAACCAGTGTCGAACTTCGTGTCGCCGTTGAACGCGAAGAAATCGTCGCTCACGTTGTTGGTCTCGTAAGCCGCAGCGCGGGTCTTCATGTCCAGCGGGAAAGCGGCACCACCGAACACACCGATATACCAGCCACCGCTCGGGGCCGGAGCCGGAGCAATCGCCTGCTCAGCCGGCGGAGGGGTGTAAAGGTCAGCAGCAGAGGCAGCGTTCGCCCCCAGGATCATCGCAGCGCCGGCAACGCCAGCATACAACATATTACGCATTTCAGTTCCTCTCTCCCGAAGGATGACTGTGTGGAACCTATACCGTCGAACGGGAAGAGTCCGCAGGAAATATGCGTTTGGATGGCCGGAAGATCTCAATGAGGTGACGCTGTTGCAGATGGGCAACGAAAATTCCTATCATTTGGAGAAAATTGCAGGAAAGCACGCATGAGTGGTGATAATGCCGATTCAGGATTAATCGGCTGTTCACCAAGAATCATTGGAAAACCAAGGCATTAAATCCCCTGTAACTGAGTCGCTGATGGCGATCCCAGACCGGTTCTGGCGGGGCAGCTTGGTCGGGTGATTCGCCTATTGCACGAAAGTGCACGAAATTTTGCAGCTTAAAGGCGTTCTTGTGGTGGATTCTCAGACCCGACGGAAAAGGTTTGGTTACCATGTTTGCGGTCTGCTCTTCAGTATCCATTAACTACGTAAGACCGAGCTGGGAGAAATCCGCCTTGCCTCAGAAGAAGTAAGCCAATGAGTGGAAGAAAAAGCGAGGATGTGCGCCAAGTTTGACTTAACTCGTCATTAAAATCTGCCCGATACGGTCGATCTCGGCTTCCGGCGAAACGCAGCAAGCGGAAAAGACCGGACCATCGGTGTCAAGCAGACGGGTTAGAGTGGATGCAGAAGAAGAGGGGCGTGCGTTCGAGGGATGAAACCGGCACCGCCGCCGTATTCGAGTACGGCTTGATTGCTGCGGGCATCGCCTTGGCCATCGTCACCGTCATCGTCTCGATGGCCATAGGCTGAGAAGAACTCGTAAGCTACTCATCCAGGTCTAAATCAAAATGCGGCCGCGGCAGTAATTGCTCCGCGGCCGCAGCGCTTCTGGGATCCCCTACCCCAGCAAGCAATTGCCGCGCGGACCCCTGCGAGCTATCGTCGGCCTTCCCCCCTGAAAACAAGGCCACGAGATGACCGACTATCGAACTCTGCTGATTGATGCTGCTGACGTGCGATCCCAGCCTGCGGTCCTGATTCAGACGACCGACCAGGACACGGTCGAGCAAGTTCTCGCGGCGGTGCCCGAGCCGTCCCGGTCCTGGGCGAGGGCGCAGGATTTTCAGGGAAAGCCGGGACAGCTGGTGCTGCTGCCGGGCAGCTCGGGCAATTTGAAGGGTGTCCTCTATGGATTGGGCTCGCTGAAGGAGGGCTATGATCCTTTCGCGCCCGGCAAGCTTGCGACCCTCCTGCCGCGCGGACTCTATTGCTTTGCGGAGAGCGTCCCCAATCCTCGCCTTGCGGCGCTCGGATGGCTGCTCGAGAGCTATCGCTTTGCCGCCTATAGATCGCGCCCCGAGCCGAAGGCCCTGCTGGTGACGCCCAGCGGATGTGATCGCTCCGCGCTGCTCAGCGAAGCCGAGGCAGTCGGCCTCGCGCGCGATCTCATCAATATGCCTTCAAGCGATATGGGGCCGGCAGAGCTCGCGGATGCCGCATGCAAGGTGGCCGAGGCCGGCGGGGCGGAGATTTCGGTTATAGCCGACCAAGACGTGCTGAGCCGGGACTATCCCATGGTGCATGCGGTGGGCCGCGCGAGCGCGCGATTGCCTCGTCTTATCGACATGCGCTGGGGCAGGCGGGACGCGCCCAAGCTGACGCTGGTGGGCAAGGGCGTCTGCTTTGACACGGGTGGGCTCGATATCAAGCCAGCATCCGGCATGCTTTTGATGAAGAAGGATATGGGCGGTGCTGCGAATGTGCTGGCACTGGCCAAGCTCATCATGGCGGCCGAGCTGCCCGTGCGCCTGCGCGTGCTCATTCCGGCGGTTGAGAACAGCATCTCGGGTGCAGCGTTCCGGCCGGGCGACGTGCTGAGGAGCCGCAAGGGGCTGACGGTCGAGATCGGCAATACCGACGCGGAGGGGCGCCTCGTTCTCGCCGATGCGCTTGCGCTCGCGGAAGAGGAGGACCCCGACCTGCTGATCGACATGGCCACCCTGACTGGAGCTGCGCGGGTGGCACTCGGACCGGAATTGCCCGCCTTCTTCGCGAGCCAGGATGATCTGGCAAATCGTCTCGTCATGCATGGCGCGGAGCAGAACGATCCGGTATGGCGGCTGCCATTCTACGAGCCCTATGCTTCATGGCTCGACAGCAAGGTTGCGGATCTCAACAATGTTTCCGATGGGGGATTTGCCGGTGCGATCACGGCGGCGCTGTTCCTGAAGCGGTTCGTCAGCCCCGCGCGTGCCTATATCCATGTGGATCTCATGGCATGGACTCCAAAGGCGCGGCCCGGACGACCCATTGGCGGCGAGGCGCAGGCTATCCGCGCGCTCTATGCGTTAATCCTATCGCGATATGGTTCTTGAGATCGGCTGGTCTGGCTTGCAGCTGCCCACGGTTCCTTTTATTGTAACGGAACCGAAACGTCTTGGCGGAACGAGCAGTTCGGCTTCATGACCGTGAAACTCAATTTGAACCAAGCCCTCAAGCTGTGGCAGCAAATTCACCTTGATCTGGTGAAGGACGGTCAGCCAGATCTCTCGGTCCGTCAAACCGCCATATTGCTGTCCGTCTATCTGGAAGCGCCGCCTCACACGGTGAGGGGGCTGGCAGCCAAGCTCTCGGTGACAAAGCCCGTGATCACCCGTGCGCTGGACAGTATGGGCAAGGAAGGCCTCATCGGTCGCCGGCGCGATGAAAATGACCGGCGCAACGTGCTCATTCAGCGTACAGTGAAGGGCTCGCTGTTCCTCGAGCATCTGGCGGATCTGATTATCGGGCATGCGGAGAAGACCACGACATGACTGCATTCGATCGCCGGATTACGCCCTATCGCGAGGATCTTGCCGCTGCATCGCTCAAGGGCAAAGTGGATGCGCCTCGCTTCGTCGAGCCGGAATTGATGCGGATTGCCGTTCCGGCATTGGGGATGCGGTCCGCGCCGCGACCGGAGGCGGCCTATACCACCGAGGCGCTGATGGGCGAGCTCGTGCGCGTGTTCGAGATCCGCGACGGCTGGGCCTGGGGGCAATTGGCGGATGACGGGTATGTCGGTTATCTGCCCGCCGAGGGACTTGCGCCTGATCATGGCGAGCCGACCCATGTGGTCGCGGTGCCCTGCGCCACGCTCTACCCCGCGGCGAATATCAAGGTGCAGCCGATCATCACCATCAGCTTCGGGGCAAAGCTCAGGGCTGTCGGCGAGGCGGAAGGCTTTGTCGCTGTTGAAAACGGCCGGTTTGCCTTTGCCAGCCATGTGCAGCCGATCGGACCGGTGGGGCAGGATTTCGTGGCGGTGGCGGAGAAGTTCCTGGGCGCACCCTATGTGTGGGGCGGGCGCCAGTGGACCGGGATCGACTGCTCAGGGCTCGTGCAGGTCTCGCTGAGGGCTACGGGCATCGACTGTCCGCGCGACAGCGACATGCAGGAGAAAGGCTTAGGGAAAGCGCTCGATCTCACAGCGCTCAACGCGCTGCGTCGGGGCGATCTCGTGTTCTGGCCGGGCCATGTGGGCATCATGGCCGATGGCGAGACATTGCTGCACGCCACCGGCCATTACATGCAGGTGGTGCGCGAGCCACTTGCGGAGGTGGTGGCCCGCATCCGCAAGCAAGGAACGGAAATCCGCACGATCAAGCGGCTCTGACTTCCCCCGCCGTCAGCTTCGCAAGCTGGCTCCGGTCGCCTTGGTCGCCTGGGCGACGATACGAGCCGAGATGGCCTCGATCTCCTCGTCCGTCAGGGTCTTGGCCTTAGGCTGCAGCGTCACCTCGACGGCGATAGACTTCTTGCCCTGGCCCAGCGCGCGTTCAGCTGCTTCTCCTTCGAACAGGTCGAACAACGAGACAGCGGTGATGAACTGCTTGTCTGCCCCCTTGACGGCCCGCAGCAGTTTGTCTGCCGGCACGTCCCGGTCGAGCACGAAGGCGAAGTCGCGGGTCAAAGGCATGAGGTCGGACTGGGCGAGGGCGGGCCGGGCAGTGCCTTTGGCGCGCTTGTCCGGGATGGCGTTCAAGACGATCTCGAAGCCGACCAGCGGCCCCTTGACGTCCATGGCCTCCAGCACGCGCGGGTGCAGCTCGCCGAACCAGCCGAGCTGATTCTTGGGGCCAAGCTGCAGCGTGCCAGAACGGCCCGGATGGAACCAGGCCGGAGCGCCTTGCACCACCTGGAGGGCATCCATCGACACGCCGACCGCATCAAGAAGGGCCAGGGCATCGGCCTTGGCATCGAAGACGTCCACCGCCTCGGGTTGGCCGGACCAGTGACGAGGGCTCTTGCGGCCCCGGCGGATGCCGGTTGCCCGCAAAGTCTCGTCCTGCGGCTCGTCGCCTCCATAAGCCGGCCCGACTTCGAACAGGCCGACATCCCCGAAGCCGCGCGCGATGTTCCGGCCCACCGCCGCGATCAGCGTCGGCAGGATCGAGGGGCGCATATCGGAGAGTTCCGACGAAATCGGGTTGGCAAGCTCCAGCTCGTAACTGCCGCCGCCGAAGAGCTCAGCCTGAGGCTTTGACACGAATGACCAAGTCACGGCTTCGTTGAGGCCGCGGGCGGCCAAGATCCGCTCGGCTACGGCAGCACGGCGCTGAAGCGGGGTCAGAACCGGCCGGGCCACGGGATGAGGCCGGTCCATGGGCGCCGCCGGAATGTTGTCGAGCCCAATGATCCGGCAGATCTCCTCGACGAGGTCCGCCTCGCCATGAACGTCCGGCCGCCAGGAGGGAACCCTGCAATCGAAGCCCTCTGCCGTCTCGGTCACGCCGAAGCCCAAGGCCTCGAGAATCCGCTTCTGCTCGGCGGGCGCAACATCAACACCGCCGAGGGTGCGCACCCGGTCCTTGCGCAGGATGTAGCTGCGCTCATACGCAGGGATCTTGCCGGCGATGACCAGATCGGATGCCTCGCCGCCGCAAAGATCGAGGATCATGGCGGTGCCAAGCTCCGCGCCTGTCTCGACGAAGCAAGGATCGACACCGCGCTCAAAACGATAGCGGGCATCGCTCTGGATACCGAGCTTGCGCCCGGTCTTGGCCGTGCGGATCGCATCGAAATAGGCGGCTTCGAGGAACACCGAGGTGGTCTCATCCGTGCAGCCGGAATGCTCTCCGCCCATGATACCGCCAATGCCTTCCGGGCCCGCGTCATCGGCGATGACCACCATGCCCGGCTCCAGCCGGTAGGTCCTGCCATCGAGCGCCAGGATCTCTTCGCCGTCGCGCGCCGAACGGGCAGTGATGTTGCCCTTGACCTTCCCGGCATCGAAGACGTGTAACGGGCGGCCATAGCCATGGGTGATGTAGTTGGTGATATCGACCAGGGCCGAAATGGGCCGTAATCCGATCGCACGCAGGCGCCGCTGCAGCCAAAGGGGGGAGGGGCCGTTCTTCACGCCGCGGATGGTGCGGCCGATGAACAGGGGGCAGCCCTCAGGATCCTCGGTGCTGACTGCGATGGGAGAGGCGAAGGTGCCCTTGACCACTGGCACGCTCAGCGGCTTCAGCTTGCCCAAGCCTTTCGCAGCGAGATCGCGTGCAACGCCATAGACGCCCAGGGCATCGGGACGGTTGGGTGTGACGGCGATATCGATTATCGGGTCATCGAGGCCCAAAGCGGTCGCTGCGGGCGTGCCGACGGGGAAATCCTCGGCAAGGTCGATGATGCCGTCATGCTCCTCGGAGATCAGCAATTCCCGTTCCGAACAGAGCATGCCGTTGGATTCAACGCCGCGGATATTGGCCTTAACCAGATCAAGCCCGGTGCCGGGCACATGGGTGCCGATGGGCGCGAAGATCCCGCGCAGGCCGGTGCGGGCATTCGGCGCACCGCACACCACCTGCAGCACGCCCTCCTCGGTTTCGACAGAGCACACCCGCAGCCGTTCCGCATTTGGGTGCTGTACCGCCTCGCGCACATAGGCAACCTTGAAGGGCTTCAGCGTCTGACGGAAGTCGGTGACGCTCTCCACCTCGAAGCCACAGCCAACAAGGCCTTCCAGGATCTCATCCAGGGAGGCGTCAGTTTCGAGATGGTCCTTCAGCCAGTTCAGCGTGAATTTCATGACAGTCCTCCCGCCAAGGTCGGCAGGTCGAGTGCGGTGAAGCCGTAGTGGCGCAGCCAGCGGAGGTCGGCCTCGAAGAAGGCGCGCAGGTCCGGGATGCCATATTTCAGCATGGTGATGCGATCGAGCCCCATGCCGAAGGCAAAGCCTTGATAGCGGGCGGGATCAATGCCGGAGGCGGTGAGCACATTGGGGTGCACCATGCCGGAGCCGAGGATCTCGAGCCAGCTGTCACCCTCGCCGATGCGGATCTGGCCGCCCTCGCGCCGATAGCCGATATCGACCTCCATGGAGGGTTCGGTGAAGGGGAAATGGGAGGCGCGGAAGCGCATCTTCACTGCATCAACCTCGAAGAAGGCCTTGCAGAATTCCTCCAGGACCCATTTGAGGTGGCCGAGATGGGTGGTCTCGTCGATCACCAGCCCCTCGATCTGGTGGAACATGGGGGTGTGAGTCTGATCACTGTCGGAGCGGAAGGTGCGGCCGGGGGCGATGATGCGGATGGGCGGCTTCTGCGCGAGCATGGTGCGGATCTGCACGGGCGAGGTATGGGTGCGCAGCACCTTGCGCGTTCCATCCGGCTTCTCCCGGAGATAGAAGGTGTCATGCTCCTGCCGGGCCGGATGCTCAGGCGGAATGTTCAGGGCGGTGAAGTTGTAGAAATCGTCCTCGATGTGAGGTCCTTCAGCGACGGAAAAACCAAGGTCGCCGAAGATCTGGATCACCTCGTCATAGACGTGGCGCACAGGATGGATGGTGCCGCGCTGCTCGGGCCTCGCCG
The DNA here is from genome assembly GCF_038811545.1 of Rhodoligotrophos sp. CJ14. Classification (GTDB taxonomy): domain Bacteria; phylum Pseudomonadota; class Alphaproteobacteria; order Rhizobiales; family Im1; genus Rhodoligotrophos; species Rhodoligotrophos ferricapiens. The sequence continues at coordinate 2,340,531 of NZ_CP133319.1, read as the reverse complement.
GCAGGGTGACGTCCACGACCTCGGTGGCGAGCCTCGCCTCCAGAGCCTGTTCCTTCAATAGCTCGCGGCGGGCAGCGATGGCCTCGGTCACTCGGTCCTTCAGGCCGTTGAACAGAGGGCCCTGCTCGCGGCGTTCCTCCGGGCTCATGCTGCCAAGGCCCTTCATGAGCTCGGCGATCACGCCCTTCTTTCCCAAGGCCGCCACGCGTGCAGCTTCAAGCGCCTGTTCGTCAGCGGCGTTGGCGATCCCTTCGAGGAGCTCATGCTCCAAGGTCTCGATCCGGTTCATCGTGATTGATCCATCAGCGGGTTTGGGCGGAAAACACAAAAGCCGAGCGCACGCGTCGCATGAGCTGCGGCGTGGGCTCGGCCAAAGACCGGATAACCATCGTGTCCGCGAGTGTCGCGAGCGCGCGTGGGCCGGCAGGCTGCCGGCCAGCACTCGGCACCTTAGAGAGCAGCCTTCGCCGTCTCGACCAGCGCCTTGAACGCCTCGGGCTCACGCACGGCGAGATCGGCGAGAACCTTGCGGTCCACCTCAACACCGGCCTTGTCGAGCCCGTTGATAAATCGGCCGTAGGTGAGGCCGAGCTCGCGCGCTGCCGCATTGATCCGCTGAATCCACAGGGCGCGGAAATTGCGCTTGCGGACGCGACGATCGCGATAGGCGTATTGATTGGCCTTGTCGACGGCCTGCTTGGCAACCCGGAAGATGTTCTTCCGGCGGCCATAGTAGCCGGAGGCCTGCTTGATGACTTTGCGATGACGGGCGTGAGCCGTCACACCGCGCTTTACGCGTGCCATACCGTATCTCCTCTAAGTTCGGTCAGCGTCCGTAAGGCAGGAACTGCCGTACGATCCCCGCATCGCTCTCGTTGAGGATGGTGGTGCCGCGCTGGTCGCGGATCTGACGGTTGGTGCGCTTGATCATGCCATGGCGCTTGCCGGACTGATTGGCCCGCACCTTGCCCGTGCCGGTGAAGCTGAAGCGCTTCTTCACCGCGGACTTGTTCTTCAGCTTGGGCATTTTGCTTCCTTTCATTCAGCAAAATAGGCGCCTCCGCCGCCCCCGGAGAGGCAGATGCGAGACGCCGCTTCCATTGAAGCCTTCAGAGCCGGCACGGCATGCCCTTGCCAAGGCCGGCCAGCTCGATGCGTGCTGCTTATAGGGTCTGCGCGCGCCGGATGCAAGTTTCGGAATGCATGCATTGCGCAGAATACGCTTGCAGGCTTGATGCCGTGGGGAAAGATGAGCCTGCGATGTCTGCGCGAGTCGGGGCTTGCCATTGTGGCGGCACCGCTGCCCCAGGGAAAGCCTGCCCCGTGTCACCCCGCGTATTCGGCAATCTTGCCGGTGTCTTGTCGATGCTTGTCTGGGCAACCGGTTTGCCGGCCGCAGCCGAGATCCTGAAATCCTGGCATCCGCTCCTCGTCATGCCAAGCCGCATGGCATTCGCCGGGGTCGTGCTCCTGATCATCGTGGCGGCCTGGGAAGGGCTGCCACGCCTCAATATCCGCCTCAGCAAGGACATCATGCTCGCTGGCGGCGCCATGGGGCTGTCGGGGCAGATGCTCGTCTGGGGGCAAGCCTATGCCGACCCCGTCAATGTGGCGATCATCGTCGCGTCCATGCCTGCCATATCTGCGGTGGTGGGGACGGTAACCGGGCGCGAGCGCTTGAGCCTCGCGCTCGTTGCAGGTGTCGTGCTCGCGATCGCCGGAGGGGTCATCAGCATGATGGGCGAGGATAGGCCGGCGGCCATTGCGGCGATCGGCTTGGGCGAATTGCTCGTGTTTGCCTCGACAGTGCTGTTCGTGCTGTTCACACGGATCTCGGTCGACCGACTGGCCACGCTCTCGGATCTTTCACGGGCGGCCGTCACAGCCGCTGCTTCCGCCGTCGTGACCGCGCCGATCGCGGTGATCGCTGGTCTGTCGGGGCTGGTTGATCTCGCCTATTCCTTTGATCCCAAGACGCTTGCGCTGCTCGCCTGGCTTGGCTGTATCGCCATCGGGCTCTCATCGGTGTTCTGGATGGCCGCGTGCCGGCTGCTTGGCGTCACAGTGGCCGCCATGCACAACAATCTCATCCCGTTCTACACGATGGTGTTCGCGTTGCTGCTCGGGCAAACGGTATCACCCATGCAGGCTGTAGGTGGCGTGCTGGTGATCTGCGGGGCCGCGCTCGCGCAAATTCAGTTTCGGTCGCTGCGCTTTCGGCCGAGAGGCAAATAGCTTATCGGTGGCCTCCCCCGGGCGGGAGAGGCCAAGACGAATTAGCGAGGGGCCAGGACCATTATCATCTGGCGACCTTCCAGTCGCGGCTCGAGCTCGACCTTGGCTCGATCCATGATGTCATCGCGCACTCGCTCCAGCAGCTTCATACCGAGATCCTGATGCGCCATCTCGCGGCCGCGGAAACGCAAGGTCACCTTAACCTTGTCGCCCTCCTCGAAGAACCGCTGCATGGAGCGCATCTTCACGTCATAGTCATGCGTGTCGATGTTCGGACGCATCTTGATCTCCTTGATCTCGATGGTCTTCTGCTTCTTGCGGGCTTCGTTGGTGCGCTTCTGGGTCTGGTACTTGAGCTTGCCGTAATCCAGGATCTTGCAGACGGGCGGCTGAGCGGTCGGCGAGACCTCCACGAGATCGAGACCAGCCTCCATGGCGAGTTCGATCGCGTCCTCTGTCCGCATAATGCCGCGTTTCTCCCCTTCTTGGTCGATAACCAATACTTCGCGGGCCTGGATTCGGTCATTGGCGCGTGGACCATCATCACGGGTCGGCGGCGCTCTAAACGGTCTGCGGGCTATGTTGCTATCTCCTTCTGCTGTTAATCGGAGGACTACCTGTCAGCCATTACGATCGAAATCGCTAGGCTGAAATCTTTGCCGATCGAGGCACATATCAATCTGGAACTCAAGGCAGCAAGTCAAGCACAGGCTTCATCTTGAACCACCAAAAGCTTTCACAGGGCTTAGCATGGTTACACCCATCGCCTATCGCCAGTCCCATTCTACCCGCTTGGCCTATGTTCGCGAAGGCCCTCTTCGGCCCGACCGCTGCGGTTTGTTCTGGCTCAACGGCTTCAAATCCGTCATGACCGGCGAAAAGGCAAGCACGCTCGCGCAATGGGCGGTCGCGCAGGAGCGCAACCTGGTCCGTTTTGATTATTCCGGGCATGGCGCATCGGGCGGAGTGTTCACCGAAGGAACCATCTCGACGTGGCTCGACGAAGCCGTGCTGATGTTCCGCGAGGAGGCACCTGGGCCACGAGTTGTCCTCGGCTCGAGCATGGGCGGATGGCTGGCTCTGCTGCTGGCGCGAAGACTGAAGGCGGAATTTCCTAACGAAGCACGGCGCGTCCACGGATTGGTGCTGATCGCACCAGCCATAGATATGACCGCCGCCCTGATTACGCAAGCCATGAGCGAGCAGGAACGGGAGCAGCTCATGAGCGAGGGCGTCGTGCACAGGACTTCGATCTATGGCGACGGACCTTACCCCATAACGCGCAAGCTAATCGAAGATGGCGATTATCATCGGCTGATGAACGCGCCCTATCACGCGTCGGTTCCCGTACGGATTATTCATGGAGAGCAGGATCCTGACGTGCCCTGGTTGCACGGGCTGGAAGCCTACAGGACGATCGAGGGCGAGGACGTCGCCTTCACCCTCGTCAAGGGCGGAGACCACCGCTTGTCGGACGCCCGCTCGCTCAACCTGCTGGTGGAGACGAGCGCGGCGCTCTGCGAGAGAGCTGACAGAATTATCCAGCCTCAGAAATGATGGACCGCATTCCTTCTCTGTAGGTCGGATAGAGGAAGCTGTAGCCAAGCTCTTCGCGAACCCGGGCATTGGATACGCGCTTACTGCCCGAGAAGAAGTTGCGCGCAACACCTGACGGATCAGCCTCTTCGAAGGGAATGGCGGGCGGGGGCTCGATACCCAAAAGCTGCGCGGTGAACGCAATCACCTCTTCGGGCGCGGATGGCTCGTGGTCGACGACATTATAGATCCGGCCTGGATTGGGCATGGCGATGGAGGCCTCGAGGATCCCGACAATGTCGTCGCGGTGCACACGTCCCACATAGTGATTCGCCTTGAGGATCCGCTTGGCGGTCCCCTGCTTCACCTGATCGATCTGGTTGCGGGTGCCCGGTCCGTATATGCCCGCGATGCGGAAGATGTGGAGGGGCAGCCCGCTTTGCGCTGCCAAAGCCTGCCATTGCTGCTCGGCCAGAAGGCGGCGCGTCCCGGCACGCGTGGTCGGAGCGGTCGGCGCATCCTCGCCCACCCATTCACCATCGCTGTCGCCATAGACACCCGTGGTCGAAAGGTAGCCGGCCCATTGAATGTGACCGGCATGGCGGGCGAGGTCATGATTATGCGCCCTGAGGAAGAGGTCGCCGTCATCGTCGGGGGGAATGGAGGCAATGACGTGCGTGACGCCCGCCAGCACATTGTCGATATCAGCCATCGGCTCCCCGCCGTTGAAGAGCACGCTGCGTATGCCTTCAGCCTCGAGGTCCTTCGCCTTCTCCGGATTGCGCGTCGTGCCGGTGATGCTCCAGCCACGTGCCTTCAGGCGCTCGGCCAGGGCGCGCCCGCAATAACCCATTCCCAAAAACAATAGATGATTCATCAGGACCAGCTCCACTCGACGGCAACATCGGGATCAGCTTCCGCGGGTGCCGCGCGCGCCAGGGCGGCGAATTCGTTCTTCGGAAGCAGTTGACGGAGCGCCCATATAGCCATGGCGCGGACCAGTGGCGATGGATCATTCAGACGTTCCCGCACTGTGGGAACCAGCGCCGAATCGCCGGAATTGCCGATCGCGATCAGCACGTTGCGGATGAAGCGGTCCCGTCCGGCGCGCCGGACCGGGGTGCCGGCGAACATGGCGCGGAAGCCGGCATCATCGAGGCCTGCAAGCTCGGCAAGGCGCGGGCGCGCAAGTTGGGGTCTCGCCTTCAGCTTCGCGTCGGCCGCGTTCCTCGCGAACTTGTTCCATGGGCATATGGCGAGGCAGTCATCGCAACCGAAAATGCGGTTGCCGATGGGCTTGCGGAATTCCTCGGGAATATGCCCCTTATGTTCGATGGTGAGATAGGAGATGCAGCGCCGCGCATCGAGCTGGTAAGGGGCCGGAAACGCCTTGGTGGGGCAGATATCGAGGCAGGCCTGGCACGAGCCGCATCGGTCTTCAATGGGCGCATCGGGTTCGATGATCGCGGTGGTGGCGATCGCGCCGAGAAAAAGCCAGGAGCCGAAACCGCGCGAGACGAGATTGGTGTGCTTGCCTTGCCAGCCGAGGCCCGCGGCCGCTGCGAGCGGCTTTTCCATGAGGGGTGCTGTATCGACGAATACCTTCACATCGGCGCCAGTATTCCGCACGAGCGCTCGCGCGACCGCTTTCAGGCGCTTTTTGATGAGCTCGTGATAGTCGCTGCCCATGGCATAGACCGAGATCACGCCAATTTCTCGCTCGATCAGGCGCGCCAAAGGCGGCTCATCGGGCCCGTAATTCTTACCCAGCATGATGATGCTGCGCATCTCGGGCCATAAGGCCTTCGGATCAGCACGACGATCGAGGGTTTCGCTCATCCAGTGCATGTCGCCATGGCGCTGCGCGGCGACAAAGGCATGCAAGCGGGCGGGAGCTTCGGGAATGGTATCGGGCGTGGTGAACCCGACCACGTCGAAGCCCTCGGCCTCGGCCCATGCCTTTATATTGTCCTTCAGCGACGCGCCCATCCCTCCGAAATAGGTGTCGGAGGGCTCAGAAGTCCAGATCTGCGTAGATGCGCGGCGGCGGCATGCCGCGGATATGATCGGCCAGGAGCGGCCTGAAGGAGGGGCGGGACTTGATTCTCTGATACCACGCCTTGGCATAGGCATTCACGCCCCAAGGCACATCGCCGAGATAGTCGAGGCATGAGAGGTGCGCTGCCGCCGCAAGATCCGCCTGGGTGAGCTCGTCACCGGCGAGCCAGTTCCGATGCTCGGCGAGTGTGCCGATATAGTCGAGATGCGGGCGGATATTGTTGAGCGCGGCGCGGACCGCGTTCATGTTGGTGGGGCCGCCGCCCTTGCCCGGAGGTGCCAGGCGCCGCTCGATTTTCTCCATGAGAATGAGCCGGCTGACCTCGCGATAGAACTTCACATCGAACCAAGCGACGAGGCGTCGTGTCTCGGCACGCTCCAATGGTGTGCGACCGAGCAGGGTGCGCGGCATCGAGCCGCCGGCGCCCAGAACACACCGGGTTTCTTCGAGATAGTCGGCCAGCGATTCCACGCCAACAATGAGGGTCTGGTCATCCTCGACAAAGATCGGCAGCGCTCCAGCGGGGTTGAGCAGCAGAAGCTCCTCCCTGCGCTCCCATGGCTTCTCCTCCAGGATATCGGCCTCTATCCCCAGCTCGCCAAGCATGAGCCTTATACGGCGCGAAAAGGGGTCGAGCGAGTAGTGGAGCAGCTGAGGCATTCAGGTCCGGATGATCTCTGAGCTTGGTGGGAAACGGCGGAAATGACCGCTGGTTCAGGCCTTGGGTGCCCGATCATAACTGCCGGTGGGCCGAAACCGCTCCAAATATTGCGGAACGATGGCCTCGACGCCTTGCGGCGCAACACCGAGTCCGGCCAGCGTGCGCCGCTCAGCCTCCGCCTCGGGGCTCACCACATTGTCGCGCTGGAGCAGCGTCAGCTGGTCGGTGGTCAATAGCGGCTTCGGTAGAAGCTGAAGCAGGCTCGCCGGCAGACGCGCGGCCGAGAAGGGCACGGGAACTAGCAGGCGGCGGCGGTGGATGGTTTTCAGCACGAGCTCGAAAATCTCGCGCAAGGTGAGAATCTCCGGGCCGCCGAGCTCGTAAGTGGTGCCAGCACCGATCTTACGGTCGGCAAGCTCGCCGACAGCCTGGCCAATATCGCCCACATAGATCGGTTGCATACGGGTATGGCCGCCGCCAATCAGGGGCAGGGCAGGCATGATGCGGGCCATGCTGGCGAACCGGTTGAAAAAGTCGTCCTCCGGGCCAAAAACGACCGCCGGGCGCAGAATGGTCGCACCGGGGAAGGCTGCGAGGACACGCTGTTCGCCTTCGGCCTTGCTGCGGGCATAGGCGGAGTCGGAATTGGGATCCGCGCCCAAGGCCGAGACGTGGATCAGCTGTGTCGCTCCGGCCTCACGGGCGGCATTGGCCACCGCTTCGGCACCGAAGACATGAACGCCCTCGAAGGTCTGGCGGCCCGTCTCGTAAAGAATGCCGGCCAGATTGATGACCGTCTGAGCACCCTGGCAGGCCGCAGCAATCGATGCGGGATAGCGGACATTGCCCTGAACGGTCTTGATCTGGCCGACCATTCCGAGCGGCTGGAGATGTCCGGCCAGGTCAGGGCGGCGCACCGCCGCTCTGATGCGATAACCGCGCCGCGCAAGGACCTGCACGATATGGCGGCCGAGAAAGCCCGAGCCCCCGACGATGGTGATCAGAGTGTTGGATGTGGAGATCACTGTTCCTAAGCCCTGTTGCAGCATGCGACACGGCCTTTGGCCGCAGGCATGCCCCCGCTCCAACGCCTTTTAGCGCTCCCGCCTGAGAATGCAACGTTCCCGTGAGGCGAAAGTAAAGGCCGACTGTCGAGAGATTGCGTAAATTCACGATCGATCTGTTGACAATCGTCGCCCTCGCATCCTATGTCATCGGCCGTTGCCCAGGTGGCGGAATTGGTAGACGCACTAGCTTCAGGTGCTAGCGAGGGAAACCTCGTGGAAGTTCGAGTCTTCTCCTGGGCACCATTCCCTCTTTGTGCTTTGTCCCATGCGAGGGCGTGCCCCCTTCGGAGTGCCGCAGCCGCTCTGGCTCATGCCTCACCGGCAAGAAGGACGTTCGATGATTACCCTTCACCGCGGCGATCTTGCTCCCGAAATTCGGTTCGGTGATTCGATCGCGGTCGATACGGAGACCCTCGGCCTCAATCCTCATCGCGATCGTCTTTGCCTGGTGCAGATCTCCACAGGAGACGGCTCGGCTCATCTGGTGCAAATCGCCCCGGGGCAAGCGGATGCGCCTAATCTCAAGGCGCTGCTCGCCGATCCCAAGGTTCTGAAGATCTTTCACTACGCGCGTTTCGATGTCGCGGTCCTGAAGCATTATCTCGGGGTCGAGGTCGCACCGCTCTATTGCACAAAAATCGCCTCGAAACTGACGCGGACCTATACCGACCGGCATGGGCTCAAGGATCTCTGCCGGGAACTGCTCGGCATCGAGCTCTCAAAACAGCAGCAGAGTTCGGATTGGGGGGCAGAGGCGCTGAGTGAAGCGCAACTGCAATATGCCGCATCGGACGTGCTGTACCTGCACCAGCTCAAATCCAGGCTCGATGAACTGCTTGCGAGGGAGGGGCGTACCATTCTCGCGGAGGCGTGTTTCCGCTTTCTGCCAACTCGAGCGGCCCTGGATCTTGCAGGTTGGCCCGAAGAGGACATATTTGCCCACTGAAAGCCGCCTTTTGCGGATGATGCCGGCGAACAGGGAAGCATGCCGGATCTGAAAACGGGTCCTTGGAGCATGGTTCCGTATGGTGATGCCCACGTCTCGAGGTGTTAGGCCAGTTGTGCAATCCGGAGGGGTAGCTCCCCCATCGGAGAAGCGCCGCCCGCGACTAACGCTGCCTCGGATCATCACATGGGTCATGGTGGCCGCGGTGGTCGGCCTCATCTCAGCTTTCATCGCTCAGATCGGCATGTTCCAGTCGCCCTATGAAGCGGCTCCGTCCGAGCGCGCGGTCGAAGATCCGGAAGTGGCTGTCGGACGCGTCGTCCGATTCACCGGATTTGATGCAGATGATCAGCCATTCCTGGTTGAGGCGCGCCGGGCCGCTCAGGACAAAAACAAGCCGTCCCGGGTGCATCTCGAAGAGATCAAGCTGGAAATGCGATTAAAAGCCAGTGGAGAGATGCTGCTGGTTACGGCCCGGCAAGGTGTTTTCGACGACAAACAGAAAACCCTTGATCTCGCGGGGGACGTGCGCATGGCCAATACCGCAAATTATACGGCCAAGATGCAAACCGCGCGCGTGTTGCTGCGGGAAAAGAGACTTATAAGCCAGGATCCAGTAGAGGTTATGTTCCCCGATGGCACAATTTCGGCCGGGGGGTTGGAGATGCGCGATGACGGGCAGCAGGTGTATTTCACCAACGGAACACGGACGACCTTTGCAGGGCAAGCCGCGCGTGGCGATGCCGAAACGCCTGCGCAGCGCTGAAGCATTCGGCTTCGCAATCTGCCTGTTTGGCGCGATTGCGCTGCTCCCGTCTGTTGCTGTCGCCCAAAGTAATACGGCAACGCGACTGAAGGATGCCAGCGCCAGCTCCAGCGGCGCGGTCGATATCGCCGCTGAGAAGGTCGAGCTCAATCAGGCGCAGAAGCGGGCGATCTTCACCGGCAAGGTGGATGCCAAGCGCGGCAATGTCCGGCTGCAAAGCGAAAAGCTCGTGGTCGATTACGAGGACGCGAAGACGGGCGAGAAGTCGTCGCGGCAATTCAAGACCTTGCAGGCAGACGGCAAGGTGGTGGTCACCAGCAACGGACAGGTGATCAATAGCGATTGGGCGAAGATGGACGTGCCGGCCAATAAAATCGTGATGGGCGGAAATGTCGTCGTTACCCAGGGTGAGACGGTGCTGCACGGAAATCAGCTCAATATCGACCTGAATACCGGCCAGAGCCAGCTTTCCGGCGGGCGGGTGCGCGGACGTTTCGTGCCCTAGGGCGAGAAGGATCTCTGCTGGAGGAAAGGAATGACGGCCTGGGGGCGAAACGGGGTCTCCCTCGCCTTCATAGAAAATTAATCCAAAGCGGCGGTAATTGGGTGGAACGGAACGACGTGGACAAGCCTGCAGCACCGGACCGGAAACGGCCAAGAGTTTGGGAAAGTTCCGGGCGCGACATGGCGGGACTGTTCGATCCGCAGAATGAAGCCGGCGCAACCGGCCAGTTCGGTGGTGAAGGTCTGGTGGCGCATTCGCTCGGCAAGAGCTTCAAGCGCCGTCCGGTGGTGAGGGGTGTCAGTCTATCCGTTCGACGCGGGGAAGCAGTCGGCCTTCTCGGCCCAAACGGGGCCGGGAAAACCACGGTGTTCTATATGATCACCGGGCTGATTGCGGCGGATTTCGGCTCTATCGAGCTCGATGGGACCGATATCACGCACCTGCCGATGTATCGCCGGGCCCGCCTGGGCATCGGCTACCTCCCTCAGGAGGCGTCGGTGTTCCGCGGGCTAACTGTGGAAGAGAATATCCGCGCGGTTCTGGAGCTCACCGAGACGAACCGGAAGACGCGCGAGAGTATGTTGCGCGGGTTGTTGGATGAGTTTGCTATCTCGCATCTCCGGAGTACGCCAGCTGTTGCATTATCTGGCGGAGAGCGTCGAAGGGTGGAGATCGCACGAGCACTCGCTGCTCGACCACAGTTCATGCTCCTCGATGAGCCCTTCGCGGGGATTGATCCCATTGCGATCGGCGATATACGCGAGCTGGTGCACCACCTCACCGCTCGGGGAATCGGGGTGCTTATTACAGATCACAACGTCAGAGAGACCCTCGAGCTCATTGATCGAGCGCTCATCATACATGAGGGTCGGGTCCTGATGGAGGGCTCGCCTGAAGAGATTGTCAATAATCGCGAGGTCCGGCGACTTTACCTTGGCGAACAGTTTACCCTTTAACCACGTCCCTCCGTTCTGCTTCCCTCTGTTACAGAGCGGTGCTTGTTTCGCCAAGAAATGCTCTATACCAATCCGGTGACCGGTTGCCGCGCTCGGGTTGTGCGGGAAGCGGCTTTGCGTTAGGGCATTTGGGGTTATGTCGCTGAGAGCCAAGCTCGAGCTTCGCCAGGGGCAATCCCTGGTTATGACACCTCAGCTGCAGCAAGCGATCAAGCTTCTGCAGATGTCCAATCTTGAGCTCTCGCAATTTGTCGAAACAGAGATCGAACGTAACCCGCTCCTAGACAGCGGTGATGATGAGCTCGTCACGGTGGACGGCCAGGCCGAGCAGGTCTCGCCCGTGCAGGAGCGCCTGGAACATCTCGATACCGACCTCGACAATGTCTATGCGGATGAGGCCGCCGCCGACAAGCGGTCGCGAGAAGCGGCGGCGGGGCTTTCCGATTCCGGCTGGTCGACACTCGGGGGCAATGGCGGCTATGCGGATTCACTCGATGGTGATCTGCAATCGATCCTCAAGCAGCATACCAGCCTCAATGCCTATCTGGAGCAGCAGCTGGGGGAGGTCGCGGCAGGGCCTGCCGAACGGTTGATCGGCTCCCATCTGATCGGGATGCTGGACGAGGCCGGTTATCTCAGTGCCGATCTGCAGGAGGTGGCCGACCAGCTTGGGGCGGATGTGAGCACGGTCGAAGCCGTTCTCCGTAAGATCCAGACCTTCGATCCGCCAGGTATTGCCGCGCGAAGCTTAAGGGAATGCCTGAGCATCCAGCTCGAAGCCGAGGGCCATCTCACCCTCGAGATGGAAGCGCTGATCGACAATCTGCCGCTTCTGGCGCAGCGCGATTTCTCGAAATTGCGGAAAATCTGCGAGGTAGACGGTGAAGAACTGCGGGAGATGGTGGCAAAAATCCGCCGTCTCAATCCGAAACCTGGCGCGAGCTTCGGGAGCTCACCGATCCAGCCCGTCATTCCGGACGTGTTCGTCCGGGCTGCGCCCGACGGAAGCTGGCTTGTGGAGCTGAACAGCGAAACCCTGCCCAGGGTGCTGGTCGATAATCACTATTATGCACAAGTGAGCCGCAATGGCGGGCGAGATCAGGACCGGGAATATCTGTCGGAATGCCTGGCCAATGCCAATTGGCTGGTAAAGAGCCTGGAGCAGAGGGCCAAGACCATCCTGAAGGTCGCCCGCGAGATCGTGCGCCAGCAGGACCCGTTTCTGGTGCATGGGGTGCAGTTCCTGAGGCCGTTGAACCTCCGCATGGTGGCCGATGCGATCGGCATGCACGAATCAACGGTCAGCAGGGTAACCGCGAACAAGTATATGGCGACGCCGCGCGGCACCTTCGAACTGAAATATTTCTTCACGACGGCGATCGCGTCGGTCGAAGGGGGCGAATCTTATTCTGCTGAAGCGGTTCGCCACCGGATCCGTGAGCTTGTGGATAACGAGCCGCCCGATCAGGTATTGTCCGATGACCGCATCGTGGAGCTCCTGCGAGACTCAGGCATAGAAATTGCCCGCCGGACCGTGGCCAAGTACCGCGAAGCATTGGGAATATTGTCGTCAGTGCAGCGTCGCCGCGAGAAGATGGATCGGCGATAATCGACAGAAAAATGCGGATCAGTCGGCCAGCAGCGGCCAAGCGGAACTGTCCGTATTCCTGCGCAGAAAAATAGTGCAACTTTAATGATTTAGCCCGTATTCTTCTGCTCGAGAAAAAAGTTTGGCTCAAGCGTTGACTTACATGCCGCTGCTGACTAGGTAGGTGCGGCCGTCGAAAATCACCCGGATCCGTGACCGATGAGGTTGGGCATACCGTACAAATATGGTAAGCAGATGATTAACGCGGGTGAGCGCGCTGAGGGCTGAGGCTTGGACCTCGGTCGCGCGTTTGGCAGAAGGCAGTGGACGGCACTTCTGAGAATGAAGATCCAATATCGGCACATCACATGAAGGCTCGGCGATCCGAATCGGGTGTCGGGTGTCTAGGACTTGCTGAGCAAGCAACATGACACCAGACCCACGCGCGAGGCGTTGTGTCATGAGCGCAGAGAGGCGCAATGAAGGTCTACAGAATCGGTGGGCTCGGGACCGGTGGGTCGCGACCAAGGAGATATGATACGATGCAGCTGTCCGATATCCTCTCCGCAGATGGGATCGTGCCGTCGCTGAAGGTCAGCAGCAAAAAGCAGGCTTTACAGGAGCTGTCCGCGATCGCAGGGCAGCTGATGCATCTGGATCAGCGGGAAGTCTTTGAGACTCTGCTGCAGAGGGAGCGCTTGGGCTCAACCGGGCTTGGCCAGGGCATTGCCATCCCGCACGGCAAGATGCCGGGACTGACCCGGCTTCAGACTGTGTTCGCGCGTCTTGCCCAGCCGATCGATTTTGATTCGGTCGATGATCAGCCCGTCGATCTGATTTTCCTGCTGCTCGCCCCCGAAAGTGCCGGCGCGGACCATTTGAAGGCCTTGGCGCGGATCTCGCGGCTTTTGCGCGATCAAACGATAGTTGCGAAGCTTCGCGGCTCGGACAGCGCTGCGGCGCTCTATTCCATTCTGACAGAGCCGACGGCCTCTGCCTCCCACGCGGCGTAACCGCCGCGCGGGACTTGAATTCCTCTGCCGGTCTCAGTTCACGCTCACCGTCTGCAGGTCGTGCTCAAAGGCATTGGCCAGAGCGGCCTCGCGGCTGCCAGCAATCGCCATTGGCGTGCCATCTGCGGCATATAATGCAAACAGTCGTGCATCAGCGGGAAGGTAAGGGATCGGGCCAATGAGCTCGGCCGCACGCACGCCGTCGATCTCGCGAACATAACCGATCTTGCCCTCGCCCAGCAGCGCAAATTCCGCGGCGCTCATCGGGGCCTTCAGCGCAACATCCTGTTTGTTCATAGCGAACTCCTTTCACGTCCATCACGATACGCCATTGCGCTATCGTAAGTGTTACTCCGCTCTGTCAGCAGCAGCGGTTCGGTTGCGGGCTCACGACGAGCGGATCTCGATGGTCTGCACCGTGCGATTTGGCGCCCGGCGCACCAGATCGATCTCCAACATGCCGTGCTCGAGCGAGGCTCCTGTCACCTCCATGCCATCGGCGAGAACGAAGGCTTTGAGAAACTGGCGCGCCGCGATACCGCGATGGAGATAGGCCCGTGAACGATCATCCTTTTGCTTTCCGCGAACCAGCAGCTGGTTTTCTTCCACTTGCACCTGCAGCTCGTCCTTGGAAAACCCGGCAACGGCCAGAGTGATCCGCAAATGGCTATTCCCATCGTCCGATGTGTCCAGACGCTCGATATTGTAAGGCGGATAACCGTCGCTCGAGGTTTTTCCCAAGCGGTCCAGCAGCCGCTCCATGTCTTCGAAGCCCAACAGCAAGGGACTCGAAAAGATCGATACTCTAGACATAGACAAGCCCTTCAAAAGCAGCTCAGTTCTCATGCCCGCGAAAGCTCGCCCAGGCTGCACGGCAACGACCCTCAAAGGCATCGTCGCCGTATTCAACACATGTCCTAAGAAGCGATTGCCCGCTCAGCCCAGGATCACCCGCTGACATTCCAAAATATGGCGTGCACAAATTTGGCTTTCAAGTTCAGGTAACGAGGGAACCCCAATGTCTATCGAATTGCAGCTGCTGGCCTGGGCGGTCGTTCTCGGCCTCGTTCAACTCGGGGTGGCCACGGCCGCCGCGCGCCAGCAAGATAGCCTCGAATGGGCGATGGGGCCGCGTGATCGCCCCAGGGAGCCGCTGACGGGCATCGCAGGGCGGCTCGCGCGCGCCTTCACCAATTTGATGGAGACGTTTCCCTTCTTCGCCGCGGCGGTTTTGATCGCCGAGCTTTCAGGCCGGCATAGTCAGCTCACCCTTTGGGGCGCGCATCTCTATTTCTGGGCACGGCTCGTCTATGTGCCGGTCTATGCCGCGGGAATCCGCTACATGCGTTCGGTGGTCTGGGGAATATCCGTCGCAGGCCTCATTCTCACGCTGGTTGCCGCGCTGACGGGACTGTAGGGCTAAACCGGCCGCTCGCGGGCAGGAGCGGCCGCGCGCCATTCCAGGGTGCAGATGATGGCCCCGCTAAGGACGATCAGAAGGGCGCCGCCGAGCACCCAGGGGCTCGGTATGTCTCCCCAGACGAGATAGCCGAGACCAAAGGCCCAGATCAGGCTCGAGAAGCCTAGGGGCGCGGTCGTCGAGGCCGGCACCTTGCGTATGGCCTCGAAGACGAGATATTGCGCAGCCCCGCTCACCAGGCCTGCAGCGATGAACAAGACCCAGCTAACCAGATCAGGGGTGACCCAAGACCAGGGCAGAGCCGCGCCGCCGAGAACCACGAAGCCCGTGTTTGCGACGAGCAGATTGGCCGCGGTGCTTTCTGCGGTCCCCTTCTTGCGCACCAGAATGACGGCCATGGCCCAGAGAACTGCAGCGGCGAGGGCGAGGAGCACGGGTTTGATGCCCACATGGAGATCTGGGCGGCAGGCGATCAGAACGCCGATAAAGCCGATGCCGATCGCCAGCCATTTTCTCAAGGAAACGGCCTCGCCCAGCAGCGGCACCGCAAGTAAGGCGACGAGAATGGGAGAGGCAAAATAGATGGTGGTCAGCTCACCAAGGCCGAGATAGCGAGCAGCCGAGTAATAGCAGGACCAGGCACTGATCAGAAAGAGGGCGCGCAAAACGAGGAAGCCTCGCATGGGCGAGTGGAGCGCGCGCTTCACCAGCGGCGCGCCTTCCCAAGCCAAGAGAATGGCGACGATGACCGCACTGCGGACGCACATGATTTGCCAGATGGAGTAATCGGCCACCAGCCATTTCACCATCGCATCGTGAATGGGGAAGAGCAGATAGGCGGCAAGGGCAACCAATACGCCATGCAGGCTCGACATAGATCGCATATTGCCGCTCACCACTCCCGATCCGAGGGGCTCTTCGCCGGCACCGATGAACGAGGGCGAGGCACAGGCTGAAAAGATTTTGAGTTCGCCTCAGAGAAACCAGCATCCTTCTTATGCTGTTGCTCGCCGCCTGTCCTCTGACGACAATGCATAAGGCCATGCGTCGCCAGCATCGCCGCGATCGCCAGACGGGCCGGCTGGTGCTCGCCCACTAGACGCGTGAGGCTATGACAATGTCCCGGTTCACCTGGTTGCTTGTTCTCTTGAGCGCCTTAGGCTCATCGCTGATGCCGGCCAAAGCTGCCGATATCGATGTCGATCTCGAGCTGGTCCTGGCGGTCGACGTGTCCTGGTCCATGGACATGGATGAGCAGGACCTGCAACGACAGGGTTATGTGGCGGCGCTCAAGCATCCCGACGTGATCAGGGCAATCAGCTCGGGGCTGCATGGGAAGATCGCGCTCACCTACATGGAATGGGCGGGCCCAGGATATCAGACCGTGCTGATGCCCTGGACCGTCATTGACAGTGCCGAGGCGGCGCATGCCTTTGCCGATGGGCTTGCGTCCGCACCTATTTCGCGCTTTCGTGCGACCTCCATATCTTCCGCGCTCCAATTCGCCGCGCCCATGTTCGATGGAAATGGCTTTCAGGGCATGCGGCGGGTCATCGACATTTCAGGGGATGGTCCCAACAATATGGGCGAACCGGTTGCCGGCGCACGCGATGCAGTGGTCGGACGCGGCATCGTGATCAATGGACTGCCAATCATGATCAAGGAGGCCAGCGGCTTCTATTCCATTGACAATCTTGATGTCTATTACGAACAGTGCGTTGTGGGCGGGCCGGGATCATTCATCATCGCTGTGCAGGACCTGCAAACAATTGCCGAAGCGATCCGGCGCAAGCTCGTGCTCGAGATCGTCGGGCCTCAGCCCGCGGAACCCGAGGTGACCTATGCTAGCGAGACCTCCGTTGCGCAGGCCACACCAGTCGACTGTCTCATTGGTGAGAAGTTGTTTCAGCGCTGGATGCAATAATGGGCTCCACCTCTGTCAGTGGAAAGCCCGGTAAATGCACGATGTCCATCTTCCACACGCGGTTGCGGCCTTTCTCCACGAATATGGCGAGTTTGCCGTATGCCTCATCATCCTGCTGGAAAGCTTCGGCGTTCCCTTGCCCGGCGAGAGCCTGTTGATCGCGTCCGGCGGCCTTGCGGCGCAAGGCTTGCTCAACCCGATGCTGCTGTTCGGTGGCGCCTTCGTGGGGGCGGTGATCGGGGATAATATCGGCTATCTCATCGGGCATCTGCTTGGGCGCAAGGCAATCATTTCCTACGGCACGCGGTTTGGGATTACCGCGGATCGGTATGACTGGGCAGAACAGCAGTTCGCCCGCTATGGCCCGGTGGTCGTGGCAGGGGCGAGGTTCGTGGTGGTGCTGCGGCAGCTCAACGGGATCGTGGCTGGCAGTCTCGGCATGCATTGGTTGCGCTTCCTCCTTTTCAACGCGTTGGGGGCAGCGCTCTGGGTGGGGTTTTGGGGCACGCTCGCCATGGTGCTCGGCTCGCATCTGAGCGAGTTCATGGGGACGGTCCGGCATTTCGGGACCGCTGGGATCATCGTATTGGTGCTTGCGGCAATCGGACTGCTTGCCTGGTGGTGGTTCAGGCGAGAGGCAAAGGCCAATAACAAGCAGTAAGAGACAGGCATGGCGCTTCTCCTTGGACTGGATACGGGCGGCACCTATACGGATGCCGTCATCTTCGATGATGCGGCAGCGCGGGTGGGCAAGGGCGTCATTGCCAAGGCCAAGGCACTGACCACGCGGCGTGATCTTTCAATCGGCATCGGCGAGGCGATCGGGCAGGTGCTTGCCAAGGCGGGGGTGCGGCCCAGCCACATCGCCCTAGTATCGCTGTCGACAACGCTTGCAACCAATGCGCTGGTCGAGGGGCAGGGCGGGCGTGTCTGCCTCGTGTTCATCGGGTTTGCGGCAGCGGATCTCGAGCGAGCGGGCCTGTCCCAGGCCTTGCGCGGTGATCCCGTGATTCTCTGCAACGGCGGGCATACTGCGCTGGGCGATGAACAAGGGCCTCTAGATCTTGCTGCCTTGGAGCGGGAGGTGAGGGCGGTTGCACCTGATGTGACGGGCTTTGCTGTGGCGGCGCATTTCGCGACCCGCAATCCTGCCCATGAGCTTGCGGCGCGCGCGCTGATCCGCAACGCGACGGGGATGCCCGTTACCTGTAGTCACGAGCTTTCGGCCAAGCTCAATGGCCCGAAACGAGCGCTGACATGCCTGCTGAATGCGCGCCTGCTCACTCTCATTCATCACCTCATCTCGGCACTCGAAGGCTTGCTCACCGGAAGCGGCATCGATGCCCCGCTGATGGTGGTGCGCGGAGATGGCGCTCTGATCTCTGCTGAGTTCGCGAAAATGCGGCCTATCGAGACCATTCTTTCCGGGCCTGCGGCAAGCCTGGTGGGCGCGGCCTATCTGACCGATCGACGTGAAGCCATGGTTTCGGATATCGGGGGCACGACGACCGACATCGCTATCATGCTCGACGGCAAGCCGCGGATCGATCCCGAAGGGGCGCTGGTGGGCGGCTGGCGTACCATGGTCGAAGCGGTCGCCATGTATACCCATGGGCTCGGCGGCGACAGCGAGGTGGCCTTCGATGAGGCATCCGGGGTCAGCGCCGATGCGCTGAAGCTCGGTCCAAGGCGCCTGGTGCCGCTTTCGCTTCTCGCGGCGGCTCATCCAGACGTGGTCCATTCGGCACTTGACCGGCAGCTAGAGCAGGCACGCAGCCAGGAGCTGGCCGGCCGATTTGTCGTGCGGTTGGTAAAGTCTGATAGCAATCTGGCGGGGCTTGGCGCGCGGGAGCTCGCGCTGATGTCGGCGATTGGAGCGCAAGCCGCGCCCCTTGATCTTCTGGTCACCCGACGCCCTGAACTGGCAGCCCTCAACCGGCTGGTGAGCCTGGGGCTGGTCTCACTATCCGGGTTCACCCCTTCAGATGCCGCCCATGTGCTGGGGCGTCAGACCGGTTGGGATGCGGAGGCCGCGTGCAAGGGTGCCTTGCTGCTCGCCCGCAAGAAGAATGCCCGGGGCGATCTGATCTGGTCGGATGCTGACGCGGTTGCGACAGCGGTCGTCGCGGCGCTCGAGCGTCAATCAGCGGAGTTGCTGCTGGAGGCGGGCTTTGCCGAGGACGGCTTTGCTGATCGTGATCTCAGTCGAAGCGCGCTTGCGCGTGCGGCACTCAACGGCCATAGCGGCCATGTTCGCGTGGATATCGGGCTCAATACGCCCATCATCGGGCTAGGAGCCTCCGCGCCCCTTTATTATCCCGGCATTGCGCGGCTGCTTGGCGCTCCACTTGATCTTCCGCAGCATGGAGACGTGGCAAATGCCATCGGAGCGGTCGTCGGGCACGTGCGGATCAAGCAGGAGGTGTTCATCTCCGAGGCGGCCGAGGGTGTCTACCGGGTCAATATCCAGGGCGAGGCGCGCAGCTTTTCCTCCCCTGAGGCTGCCGCAGATTATGCGGAGCGCGTGCTCGACGAGGTGCTGCGGCAAGAGGCGCTCGCGGCCGGCGCCGGAGAGGTTTCCGTGCGGGTCAGCCGCGACATCCGCCGGGTGACGGTGGAGGGCCAGCCCAAATTCGTGGACGGAAGCGTTACGGCGGTGGCGAGCGGCAGACCGCGCATTGCACACGAGCAAATTGGCGCCTGAGCTGGTCGGCGCAGCCCCTGGACGTGGCCAATGGTCATGGTAAGCTGATTTAAATCGCCCGCTCTACCGGGCCATCCTCGGAGGCTTGCGCATGTCGACGGTGACGACCCTCAAGGCAAATCGGAAAAGTGATTCCGACGAATGGCAAATGCGTGTGGACCTCGCTGCGGCGTTCCGACTTGCAGCAGAGATGAACTGGCACGAAGCGGTCGCCAACCATTTCAGTCTTGCCGTCTCACCGGATGGGAAGAAATTTCTGATGAACCCGCGCTGGCGGCATTTCTCGCGCATCAAGGCGAGTGACCTCCTGCTGCTCGATAGCGATGACCCGAGCACCATGGACAGCCCGGATGCCCCGGATCCTTCCGCATGGTGCATCCATGGGAACATGCACAAGTCGCTGCCGCATGCGCGCTGCATCCTCCATGTGCATCCGCCCTACGCAACGGCGCTGGCTTCGCTCGCCGATCCCGAGATCAAACCCATCGATCAAAATACGGCACGCTATTTCCGGCGCATGGCAATCGATCTGAATTTCGGCGGCATTGCCGACGAGCAGGAGGAAGGCGAACGCCTGGTGCGGGCGCTTGGCAATGCACATCGGCTGATGATGGGCAATCACGGTGTGCTGGTCGTGGCCGAAACCGTCGCTGAGGCGTTCGATGACCTCTATTATCTCGAGCGCTCCTGCCAGACATTGATCTTGGCCTATTCAACCGGCCGGCCGCTCAATGTGCTCTCGGACGAGATCGCCGAGAAGACGGCGCAAGGCTGGGAGGCCTATAAGCCCAGCGCCTTCGCGCATTTCGAGCAGATGAAGGAGATCCTCAACGCCAAGGATCCCTCATACGCGGAGTGATGGGTTTCAAAATATCATTGAAACCTGCCGAGGGGCATTGCCGTTAAGCGAGCAGGCCCCCCTAGCGGGGCCGCCCCAAAGACGCCAAATATAGCGTGAGGCGGCATCACCGCTGAATATCGCCTCCACGAGCGGACTGAGACGCTCGGCCCGCTCGATAACGCGCGGCCGAGAGCCGCTGCGCAGACGCTGGAGTATTGATCCCGATGGAAACACCAATCCAGATCGCGTTTAAGAATCTCGATACCTCGCAATTTTTGGAAAAGCACATTCGCGAACGGGCGAGCAAGCTCGAGCGATTTCATGGCAACATCACCGCGTGCCGGGTGGTCGTTGATGCGCCGCATCGCAGCACTGGAACGGGAAAGCCGGCGCTTGGCCTTACCGTGGAAGTGGAAGTTCCAGGCCGAACCCTGGTGGCCAAGAATGGCAAAGACAATTATGACGGCCGGGACGGCGGCACCGCGCTGGTGAATCGTGTTTTCGAGGCGATGGAGCGCCAGCTCAGTGAACATGCGGATATTCGTAGTCAGCAGGTGAAGAGTCACGAATCCGCAGGCGATACTGGAAAGGTCGTCCGCCTGTTTCCCGAGCAGAATTACGGATTCGTCGAGGTGATCGGCAGCCCGGATCTCTATTTCACCCGCAATTCTGTCGTGGATGGCAGCTTCGACGAGCTTAAAGTGGGGATGATGGTGCGTGTTACCCGCGCAACGACCGAAGGGCCGTGGGGGCCGCAGGCAAGCTCGGTGCGCAGGCTCTCCGGCGAGACTTCGGCCTAGAGCATTTCGAGCGAAGTGGATACCGGTTCGCGTGAAGAAAATGCGAGCGAGCGGGATTTAGAGCGATTTCGCGTTTCGAAGCAAATCGGAAAAGCTCTAGTCTAAGTTCGCAGGCCTAGTGCGGCTGATATAGCCGGGGCGGATGATTCAAGAGCATCATCTAGCCCTTGTAGTTCATAACGAGCAGAGTGAGGTCATCAGACTGTTGGTGACCGCTCTCGAACTCCTTCACGGCTTGGGAAATCGCACGGGCAACGGCGCTGGGGTCTGGTCGTGGGATTGCCTGCAGCGTAGCCATCAGACGATTTTCGCCAAATTGCTCGTCCGCATTGTTGAAGGCCTCGGTTACACCATCAGTATAGAGAACGAGAGTTTCTCCCGGCGCGAGCTGGATGCGGCGGCTTGTAAACTCGACACCGCTCATGATCGCCACCGCCAGGTCATCGCTCGGTGGCAGCATGGTCACCTTGCCGGGCTGAGTGATGCGATAAGGCGGATTATGGCCAGCATTCACATATTCAACCTCGCCCGTTGCGGGATCCAGCACACAGAAGAACAAGGTGACGAACATCATCTGGTCGTTGCCCGCCGAGAGAAGCTCGTTCAACTGGCGCACGCAGGCGGCCGGTTCGTTCTCGAACAGCGCAATCGCTTTGAGCAAAGTGCGCGCAATGGCCATGAAAAAGGCCGCGGGCACGCCCTTTCCCGAAACATCGGCGATGAGAAAGGCAAAGCGGCCATCGCCCTGCTCGAAGAAGTCGTAGAAATCTCCCCCGACCTCGCGGGCGGATTCCATGAGCCCATAGGCGGAGAACCGTGGCCGATCGGGGAAGTCGATCGGCAAGACCGAGCGCTGCAGGTCACGGGCGATGGCCAGCTCCTGCTGCAGGCTCGCCAGCTGGGTTTCCCGCACGAGCGCCTCGCGCAGCCGGGTGATGAGTTCGGAGAGGCGGCGATGCTGCTCAACCACACGGTTCGACATCTGCTGAAGCACCGCAGCCAGCGGTCCGAGCTGGTCATCCTCGCGGATGAGGCGCGCCAGGGACTGGGCATTGGGTTGAGCGGTATCGGGCTCGGCCAGCGCGCCGCTCGTTGCGGCCACGATGCGGCGAAGGTCGGCCAGAACCTCCTCGCGCGCGCCCGGCTCGAGCGTCCCGGCCAGCGTCTCCATCTGCCGGCGCACGAAACGTTCCTGTCGGCGCCGCTGGAGTTCGCGCTGCCGACGGGTGTCGTTGAAGGCCACCATATTCTCACGGAGGCGATGAACCGCCGTTGCGATCTCACCAATTTCGTCATTGCTTTCCTTCGAGAGGTCCGCCGTCGTGTCGCCGCGAGAGAGCGCACCCAGCACCGAGACGGCTTTCTCCAATGGGCGGAAGCTCGAACGCAGATAGAAGTAGAGGCCTCCAAGCAGAAGCAGCAGGATGGCCAGGACAACGGCGCCGATGATCCAGGTCAGTCTGCCTATGGCGGAAAGCGTGTCGGTCGCGTCCTTGACCGTCACGAGCAGGCCGGCTGAGCCGGATGACACGTCATCCAGAGGTATGGCGGTGATCGCATAAAGCCGCCCGTCATAATCGGCCTCGCTCACCGTCGCCGCCCGCTGTGGCAGATCAAGAGCCAGAGCACGCCAAAGGTCGGGGGCGGTTCCCTCAACAAGCCGACCACGGGTGCTGAGCAGGAAGGCATCCGCTTCCATGGCCCTGGCAAAGCGCCTCAGCGGCGGGTTCGCCGAGGCCGCGAGTGCGAGGACGAGATCGCCGGCCGGAGAGGGGTATTTCCGGGCAACGATCACGCCGAAGCGATCGGATGTCACCTGCCGAATGCCTTCCGGCAAAGCGCCCGCCTGGATGTTGCGGATGGTGCTGATATCGAGCAGACGCGGTGGCTCGGCAGCGGTGGAACTCGCGAATACCATTTGACCATCGGCATCCAGTATCTGGAGATCCGTCAGGCTGCCGGTCGTAAAGCGCGGAAAGGTCCAGGCATTCGCGAGGACGCGGATGCGAGACTGGTCGCGTGCGGTTACTGCCTCTTTCAAGCCGGTATCGGATAAGATTTCCTCGGCGAGGCTCACGAGTGGCTGGGTATCGTCTCGCAAGATCTCGCGCCATAAGGCTGCTTGGCCGGTGGTGCCGATCTCGGTGTAGGGAATCGCGGCCAACCGCTCCCGCTGCATGCCCGCTGCCACCAATCCGGCGAAGGCGAGCGCAAAGGCGATCGTCACAAGCAGGGTTACTCGGGTTCGCAGCAGCATGGCGCTAACCGACCCCACCCGCAGGATTGGATCTCACCCCGCCTGATGCGAGCGCAAGGACGAGGGCGAGCAGGAACAGTGCCGCCGCAAGCGCAAGGCTCAGGCTTAATGGCGCGATCCCGTAGGTCTGGGCAAGCGCTGGCACGGTTGCACCCACCATCATGCCCACGGCCAGCCCCGAGAGCGCGGCCCGAGCCGGCGGGTTCGGCAGGACAAGCGCGATGACGACCGCGGCGAGACCCAGACCTGCGATGAGGCCGCCGCCAATGAGGTAATTGTCGTAACCGGGCTGGCTTGGAATCCAGACGAGGGCGATTGCACCGAGGACCACACCCAAGGCGGTCAAGAGCATGATTCGGAAGGCAGAAATCACTCCCGCCACGGCAGCGACCGGTTTAGGCCTCTGCAGCCGCGGGATGAGAAAGGTGGTGATGATCAAAGCCGCGCCGATGGCCAGGAATGTCAGGCGGCGGCCAATGGCCTCGGCAATGAGGCCGCCGAAAAGTGGCCCGGCGCAGGTGCCGGCGAATAGCACCAGGCGCCAGGCTCTGCCCATTTCCCTTCCGCCGCGAGGCCCGGCGAAAACCGCTGCGAGGAGAAGCCCGAAGCCTGCGCCCGAGGCCAGCCGCAATGCCAGGAACAGGTCATAGGACCGGGTGAACGCCAGGCTGGCGGTTGCCACAGCCGCGATCAGCAGGCCGATCGCGCCGGCAATACGGCGGGTCGGCTGCGCCAGGCGCGCCCCAATAAGGCAGGCCAGGGTTCCTGCCAATATCTCGATCACAATTGGAATGCTGGGCCACCACGGCCGTGAGACCAGGGACCATTCGCGGTCAATGGCATAGTTGGCGATCAGCGGAGCGGCCGCGCAATAGCAGGCGACGATGATCGCCGCCGGCCAGAGCGGGGCATCCTCGCCGACAGCAGACCCGGATGGCCTTCGGCTCGCCTCGGGCGCCGGCTGAAAAGCCGCATCATGCAGCAGATCGTCCAGCTTTTCGCGCAAGCTGCCGTCGAAATCGATGGCGCGAACGGTGGCGGCAGCATCCTCGACGCGCCGCTTTGCATTCCGGATGGGCTGCACGGCTTGATCCAGCGCGGCGAAGGCATCCCGTACGACACCGCGTCCCGTGCTGTGCAGATTGATATCCGTGCGGCCCTGCTGAATCTCGATCAGCGCGTTGGCGAGCCGCCGCTCTGCCGAGCGCAAATGATGAATGATGAAGAGATAGGCCACGAGGCCTGCCATCAGACCGCAGAACAGTGAAGCTGCGGCAATGGCGACGTCAAGGCGGGTCACCATGCTGGCGACGAGAGGTGGCGCGGGTTGAAGTGCGATAGTGCCGGCCGTCGTCCCACCGGATCGCAGGGGGAATGTCAGCCCATTGCTGACATTGCCGGTGGCGAAGAGAGGTTTCCCGCCCGTGTCCAGAACGGCGATGGCCTGAACTTGCGGTGAGCCTTCCACGATCTTCTGGAGATAGGCCTCGACGCCGCGCATGCGGGCGAGCGGAATGCCATAGCCGAGGGCTCGATCGAGCTGATCTGCGACAGCCCGGCCAACGGCCTCCGCCCCCGCCTCGGTGGTGTGGGCGAGGTCGGCCACACCTTCGCGCTGGGCTTCCCGCAGCAGATAGACCGCGCCGATACCGACACTCAGCGCAACCAGGAGCCCAAGAATAGCGGCCAAGACGGCTGGTGGCGTCCTCTCAAATGCTGGCATTGGCCTGAGTATCCTCATCCAGCGCCAGAATGGCCTGCGCGGTTTGATCGAGATGGCTTACCTGCCTGGCTATCGAGACCCCGGCCGCATCGGCAAGCGAGGCCAGATCATCCTCCCCCGCAGCAGGTCGTGGTGCGGAGGCAGCGGTCTCAGTGGTGGCCGGAGATGGGCTCAGCCGCTGTGCGGCTTTGCGGAGATTTGCGCCGGCCCCAGCAATGATCAGCGCCGAGATCCCGGCCACGACAAGCAATGCCAGGGGAAGCGCGATCATCAGGCGGCGGGCCAAGGCAGAGGTGATCGCCGCCGCATAGGCATCCCGCGCATCACCATCCACGGTGATGGCGATGTAGCCAAGCGGTTCGCCGAAATCGTTGCGGATGACCTCTCCGACGACGATGTCGCCAAACTCCTCGATCGCCCAACGGTTGCCGCCATTGGACCGGCGCACCGCATCCCGCCAGGTATCGCGCACCGGCTCGCCTATGCTGCCGCGATCGGTGTTGAATAGAGAAATTCCCGCGCGGGAGAAGATTTCGACGGCCAGAATCTCACTGTCATTGGCGCGCGCCTGCTCGATCAAGTTCTGAGTGACGCGAATATCGGCCAAGGGAAGGCCGAGATTTACATTCGCCTCGATGGAGCTGCGCAGCTGATTGAGAACGAAGTTCAGATTGGATTCCGCTACCACAACCCTAGACCGGTCGAGGCTGCCATAGATCAGCAGGGCGCACAGGATCAGCCCTGCCGCGGCGATCAGGGACAGCACACAGACAATTTTTGCCGATGGCGACATCTAGAGACTGTTGGGGCAGGAACCACTTCGGAAACTCCATTTGACGGTAGCGGATGGCGGACGCAATGTCATGGACAGTATTTCGCCACATTTCGAGAGGCGGGCGATCCGGCCGCCGCAGGAACAGCTCAGTTTACCGTCCATGCTTCGCCTCGCCCTCCGCACCCTGCCGCTTTTCGCCGTCATCGTGAGCCTCGCCATGGCGCTCGGGGCCTATATGAATTTCAGCGGCGTGCGGGCGGCCTATACAGAACTGATCCGCTCGCGGCTGCAGGTGATCGCCCATGAGCTCGAGCGCGATATTCTCTCGGCCACATCGTTTGGAATTCCCCTCACGGAGCAGGTCACCTTGCCGGATCTGCTGAAGCGGCAGGCCAGCACGGATGCCGGCATTCTGTCGATCGATGTCGAAGATGCCGAGGGCCTGACGCTGTTCAGCAGCGAGCCATCGCGCATCGGCACCCGGCAGCAACCGGATGGCACATCCTTCGACGTTGCCTTGCCGGTGCTCAATGATTTCGGTGCAGCCATCGGCCGGGTTCTCATCCGATATGATCGGACGGCGATGGTCCACAACACGAGGACGTTCGCGGGCGCGGTTGCGAGGGACGCTCTGCCTGCGGGACTTGCGGCGGTGCTGGCCGGCAGCATTGCCGCGTTCCTGGTGATGCGCCAGCTCCATGCTCGCGCGCGCCGACTGGCAGATGGCAATTCGGGGGATGCGATCGCCCGTGCCGCCAGCGATCTCCGGGCGCTGGAAGAGAGCAATTAGACATGCACAGCATCCAGCTTCGGCTTTCGGCTGCCTTGGTCGCGATGCTCGTGGCGGCGCTCGCCTATCTGTCGTTTCAGACGACGAAGCGGGCAGAAGCCCTGCTCCTGCCAGAGGTCGAGCATAAGGCGGAAACGGTCGCCCGCTCGGTCGGCGCGCTGATGCAACGGGCGCTGGAGGTGGGCGTACCGATGGGTGAGATGCGTGGGCTGGACGGGTATCTCAGCCGCATTCTCGCGGGCAATCCGGAGTTTTCAGCGGTCAGCATCAGTGATCCGGCGGGACAGAGGCTCTATGGTGCAGGCCTTGATGCTGACGCGGCCGTATCTGCGGTGAGGGCGCCGATCGGCAGTGGAACCCCGCCACAGGCCTATGCGGTGGTGAGCCTCGACCCGGCCTTCGTGCAGAGCGTCATCTACAAGATGTGGATCGACCTGGCGATCGTCACGGTGGTGACCGCGCTGGTCGCACTGGAACTGCTTTATATCAGTTTCGGGGCCGGGCTTTACGGGGCCATCGAGGGTGTCGAGAGCAGGGTCTATGCGATTGGCCATAGCGATCTCCGGCCGCATACACCCGTCGACAGCCGCAGCGAATTTGGCAAGCTTGCAACTCTCATCGATCAGCGGCTTTCCGGCCTCAATCAGCGCTTCAGTGCGCTTCGGAGCCTGGTTGCCGAACGCGGGCAGGCGAGTGCTCAACAGGCGTTGAAGGGGCTTCAGCAGAAGTTTCACCTGGGCGAGACTGCTGCGCCTGAAGCTCTGTCCGTCATCGCGATCAGGGCACCGCTGTTCGTGTTCATGTTCGCGGAGGAGCTCACGAGGCCCTTCCTGCCGATCTATATCGAGAGGCTTGCATCCCCCATTCCGGGGCTTTCACCCGAGCTGGTGATCAGTCTGCCAATGGTCGTGTTCCTGGCGATCGTGGCGCTCACACAGCCCGTGCTGGGCGGGCTCACGGAGCGCTACGGACGCAGGCCGTCATTGCTCTGGGGCGCGGTGTTGGGGGCCCTCGGCTATTGTGGCGCTGCGTTCGCACCGGATCTCGTGAGCCTCACATTGGCGCGGGCGCTCTCGGCGGTGGGCTTTGCGCTGGTCTTCGTGGGAGCTCAGGGGTTCGTGATCGATAACACCACCGCTGGGCAGCGTGCCCGCGGCATGGCGGTGTTCATCGGTGCGATATTGGTAGCGGGTCTGTGCGGGCCACCGATCGGCGGCATCATCGCCGATCGGCTCGGCATGGAGATCGCTTTTCTCGTTGCGGGCGCGATGGCGGGCTTAAGCCTGCTTCTCGCCTTGCTCTGCATTCCCCGCACGCCCGGACATCAGCCTTCCGGACCGCCGATCCGAGCGCGCGATTTCGGGGCGACATTCCGCTCGCCCAAGCTCGTCGCGCTATTCTTCTGCTGCGCCATGCCGGCCAAGATCCTGCTGGTCGCCGTGTGTTTCTTCCTGATGCCGCTGCATATGAAGGATATCGGGCAGGACCAAGCGGCAATCGGGCGAATGCTCATGATCTATCCGCTGATCATGGTGCTGCTGGTCCCAAGTTTTGCTTCGCTCGCCGACCGGTGGAACCGGCGGGTGGCCTTCGTCGCGGCAGGCGGGGCGATTGCGGGCCTTGGTTCGCTGCTGGTGATGATCGATGCCAGCAGCCTCGTCGTGCTCGGCGCGATGCTCGCAAGCCTCGGGATCGGACAGGCGATCAGTATCGCACCGCAATCGGCGCTGGTGGGCGAGTTCGGCAAAATGCTGCAAGAGCCCATCGGCGATGGTCCGCTCTACGGCATCTTCCGGTTGGTGGAACGCACCGGGAATGCTCTCGGCCCTGTGATCGCCGGGTTCCTCCTCGGGCTATATGGTTTTCAGACGGCCGTGGTGATCATCGGAGCCCTGGTGATCGCGGGGGCGCTTATTTTCGCGATGGGTGCGTCTGGCGTGCAGGGCAGGACAAAGAAGACGTCTTCGCACAGAATTGGAGGGCAGCCCGCATGAGGCGTCGCGAGTTCCTAACCTTAAGTCTCGGGTCGGCTGCCCTGCTGAACGGGGCCACCTGGCCCGTGCTGGCACAGATGCCCGCGTCCACCACGCCGAAACGGATCTATCGCATCACCTATCGCGGCCGCACCGCGGTCGAAGAAGGGTTTGACGATTATCTCGCCGCCAATGGCGCCAGTGTCGAGTTCATCGAGCGGGATGCGGATCGGGACACGGCCCGCCTGCCGGGCTTTATCGAGGAGATCCGCGCCCTGAAGCCCGACCTCGTCTATACCTGGGGCACGCCGGTGACGCTGGGCATCGCCGGCCGCTACGATGCGGAGGACAAGGCCAAATACATCACCGAGCGGCCGATCGTCTTTGCCCTGGTGTCCGCGCCCGTCCAGGCGGGAATCGTGAGAAGCACGCAGCATCCCGGGCGCAACGTCACGGGGGCCGTGCATGTGGTGCCGACGGAAACCCAGCTGCGGGCGATGGAATCCTATCTGCCGTTCAAGAAGATCGGGGTGATGTACACCCCGACGGAGCAGAACTCCGTCTCGATCGTGGAGGAGCTCGAGGCCTTGCAGGGAAAGCTCGGTTTCGAGCTGATCGCGCGGACATTCAAGATGGTCGAGGGGCGCCCGAGCGCCGAGGGCATTCCTGAGCTGGTGAGCGAGATCAAGGCGGCCGGTGCCGATTGGCTCTATCTGTTGCCCGATACTTTCCTTGGCACTCAGTATAAGATCGTCGTGCCGGCGGCTTTGACACAGAAGCTGCCGACTTTCGGCGCCGCGGAGCTGGCCATTCGCGAGGGCGGCGCGCTGGTTGCCCTTGTCGCCCGATATTATTCGGTCGGACAGCTCGCGGCCTCGAAGGCGCTGAAGATCCTGCAAGAGGGAATTCCGCCGGAGGATCTTCCAATCGAAACCCTCAAGAGATTTTCGCTCATCATTAATATGAAAGTCGCAAAAGAATTGGATTTATACCCCCCGATTGAGATGCTGAATTACGCGGAAGTCCTGACAGGCTAAGCGGGCCTACAGGGACTGGAAACAAGAGTATT
Source organism: Rhodoligotrophos sp. CJ14 (assembly GCF_038811545.1). Taxonomy (GTDB): domain Bacteria; phylum Pseudomonadota; class Alphaproteobacteria; order Rhizobiales; family Im1; genus Rhodoligotrophos; species Rhodoligotrophos ferricapiens. The sequence goes on along the minus strand of NZ_CP133319.1, from coordinate 2,310,923 downwards.
GGGGGCAATGTGACTGTCGCGGTGAACTCGATGCGGGTTGCGCCGGAGTGGCGGGAAATCGGGGCTGCGGACGTGGCGGCGGTGCATGAGCTGCATCTTGCCGCGACACAAAAGGTCGGGCGCCCCGACCTCATCAGGCCGGAAAGTCGTGCGTTTTTCGAGAAGATGGTGTCCGGCGCCGGCCGCATCGTCGGCCTGTTTGATGATGAGGGCCTCCTCGCCTATGGGGTGCTCCAGTGGGATCTTTCGATCGAGGAGGACCCTTATGGGCCGCTCGGGCTCGATAGAAGTGCGAGCCTGGCAAAGCTCGCGGGCACATCGGTGCGCCCGGCCGCGTGGGGCTGTGGACTCCATTCGCAATTGATCGCTTGGCGCATCGAGGCAGCGCGCTCGCTCGGCTTCCGCCATCTCTATTCCACCTCCGCCCCGGGCAATCACCGGAGCTGGACAAATCTCATAGGCGAAGGTTTCGGCATTTGTGCGCTGAAGGAGCAATATGGCGGACACCTGCGGTTTCTGCTGACCCGCACGGTCGACGAGCCGGTGCGGCAAGCCCGTTCAGGAGAATGGTGCGCGGTGGAGGCCATCGGGCGCCAGCGCCAGCTTTTGGGCGCGGGGCATCAAGGCGTTGCCTGGCGCAAGGCGAAGGGCGCGCATGAGATCTTTTACGCGCCGCGGCATTGAGCCATGCCTCATGAGGTCAATGCGAGAGATGCGTGGCGGGCCGGAGCGGTCCTGGAGGTCGATCTCGGGCTGATCGCGGCCAATTACCGGGCCATGTCGCAACGCTATTCGGGCCGCACTCTCTCGGCGGTCGTGAAGAATGACGGCTATGGGCTCGGGCTTTCGCCGGTGGTGAAGACCCTTCTCCAGGAGGGGTGCACCCATTTCTGGGTCCGCGATCTGGCAGAGGCGATGACCGTGAGGGAGATCGCGCCGCGAGTGGAGATCTTCACCTTGCATGGGTTGCAGGGAGAGGATCCGGCTAATTTCGCGACTGGCCGCATCACACCGGTTCTGGTGAGCCGCGGCGAAGTCGCCCTCTGTGCGGCCACGGCGCGCAGGGCGGAAAGCAGGCTAGCGGTCGCCATTCAGCTGGACACGGGGCTCGGACGCCTCGGCCTCGATGAGGCGGATGTCATCCGGCTTGCGGAGGATAGAGGCAGCCTCGCTTCCCTCGAGATCAAGGCCTGGGTCTCGCATCTCGCGGCCTTCGATCTCCCGGATGCGGAAAGCAATCTGGCGCAGCGAAAACGGCTGGTGAGCTGGCTTGCCCATCTGCCTGCTGCCCCGATCAGCCTTGCCTCCTCGTCAGGCCTCTTTATGGGGGCGGATTGGCATTTCGATATTGCCCGGGTCGGCAGCGCGCTTTACGGCGTGCAGACCTCGACCACATGGCAGGATGGGCTTGAGCCTTGCTACCGCCTCACGGCGCCCATTCTGCGGGTTGCGCGCGCTGCGGAAGGCGCCACCATCGGATATCGCGGCATAACTTGTCTCAAGCGGCCTTCGGTGATTGCGACTGCCGCGATTGGCTATGGCAACGGATTACCGCAAGGGTTTGGCCGGGAGTGTCGCGTGCGGGTTGCGGGAAATGAGGTTCCGATCGTCGGCGGCATTGCGATGAATCTGACCATGCTCGATGTGACCGATCTCCCAGAACGGGCGGCAGCGCCCGGTGAGCGGGCGGTGTTCCTGGACAGCAAGCAGACCGTGGACAAAGTGGCGGGCTGGATCGGCTGCGCGCCGAATGCGCTTCTCACCCAGATCGGCGCGGGAACCCGGCGGGCCTATCTCAGGGACGGATCACCCGTTGAGGTCTGACACGGCGGCGCTGGCATCAGGATAGATCCTGAACAGCTTGGCAAAGCCACTGATCGTGAACACTTCTCGCACCTGCGGCGTCATTCCCGCCAGAGCAAGGTCGGCCGCCTTGGCTTTGCTCTGCTTGGCGGCGAGCAGAAGAACGCGAAGTCCGGCGCTGGAAATATAGGTCAGACGCGAGAAGTCGACGATGACCTTGCGGCCCCCATCGAAGGCGGGCAGCAGCGCTGATTCGAGGTCGCGCGCCGTATTGCTGTCAACGCGGCCCACCGGTGCGATGACGTCGATGCCGTCGCGCTGTTCGCGATCTATTTCCATTGCGGGATCCTCACTCCTCACTGGCGGACCGGGCGGCGGACATAGGGTACCTTTCAGGCGGCAAACGATTTGGTCAGCACGACCTGGTTCCGGCCCTTTTGCCGCTTGTAGTCGATTTTATCCATCAATTGGCGGACGAGATGGACGCCAAGGCCTCCCACCTGGCGCTCGTCCAGGTCCGATTCGAGGTCGGGCTCGGGGGTTTGCCGCGGGTCATAGGGCTCGCCGTCGTCGCTGATACGGACAAGGAGCTTGCTGCCTTGCAGGGTCAGTCCCACCTCGATCATGTGCTCCTGCTTATCCGAATAGCCATAATGAATGGTGTTGGTGAGCAGCTCTTCGAGCGAGAGATTGACGGCATGGGCGACCTCGGGGCTTATCCCATGCATGCCGCAGAACTCGTCCACCTTCGAGGCCAAGGGCTCGATTTCGGCGACATCATTGCGGATCACCGCGTGCAGGCTCGGCGGAACGGACTGCTCGGACACAGACGGCCTTTCCAACTCTTCCGGCGAGGCGGATTTGTGCCGATCGATCAGCCGATAGACCGCCTCCCGCCCGAACTGCTTCGGAAGTTCGACAGTGCCATGATACTCCACGGAATAGCGCGGCGAATAGGGGACACCGGTCATCGCCGCCTCATAGAGGCGCTCGTCCATCTCGGCGCGCAACAAAGCGACGAAATGCTGGGATGCGAAGATCTCACCGGGGACGGCTACGGGCTCGATGCGCGCGGCGCGGTTCACATGGTGGCCGAATATCATACTGCGGCCGGTCATCGGGTGCATGCCGACGAAAACGGGCCCGGCGTGAAGCGCAATGCGGAAGCGTGGTGATCGGGCAAGGCCATAGCGGGCGGGATCTATCGCGGCGACCGCATTCGACAGGGCTGCAGCGTAATCGGCAAGATCGTGGGCCGTTTCAGCGGCGGCGTGGATCGCATCGCCCCATGTATTGATCAGCAGCGGCGGCCTGGTCAGTGTTTCGACCTGCTGCTGCGCCTCGCTCAAGAGGTCGAAGAGAAGCGGGATCTCGTCGTCACGGAAGTTCGTATAGGTCGCGATATCGGCAAACAGAATGGCGCGAATGGCGCGCGGGCTCGTGCTGAGTTCGGCGAATGCCTCAGTGTATGGTTCAGGGACGGCATCATCAGCCCCGGAGAGTTCGTCGAGGTCGATAATGGACAGGCGGTCGAATTCCGGCCAGTGATCCATGAAGTCGGCCGGACTGCCGAGCTCGGCGGGGGCGCTCGGGCTCCAGAGGAGCAGGAGATGCGCCGTGGTCCCCCGCGCTTCGGCGTCGAGGCGCGCCATGCCTTGCAGCACCTGGTTGTTAAAACGAATAAGCGTTGGATCGCCCAGCAGCCGTTCCTCGCAATTGACATTCACACTCGCAGCCCGCGCGCAGAGGCGCTGAAAACGGTCCACCCAGGGTTGGCCGGCGGGCGCGACATACTGGCTGATGAAGTCGTCGCGCTCGCATGGGATATGAATGTGCAGGATGCCGCCGAGATCGAGCAGTTCCTCGCCGAAGAGGATATCGCCGCCGGCCTGGCCCGAGGCATAACCGATCAGATTGCCGTAAGACTCGAGCTTGGTTCTGATCGCGATGCGCACGGCGGGTTCGATGGCCGGCGGGAAGGGCCCGGGCGTATCACGGTCATTGGCGCGCTGACCGGCGAACAGAACGATTTTCGGTGCAGCCATCGTTGCAAGATTGCCCTTCTGCGCATCATCCCGTAGAGCACGATCCTGACGGCTGCAAATAGTTCCGGCAAGCCTGTGTCCTCACGGCGACACATAACACTCAATTCGGGCGGGACCACTACGGTGACGGCAAGAATTCAAGCGATTTATCGCATTCGCGGCAGCAGCACGACCATTGCGGAGCGCGCTCAACAGATCGCTGTAGAGCAGAGCGTCGAGATGCCGGTTGCTGCGATCGCGGCGCCGCATGTTCTCGATACGATTGTGGGGCAGGTCGAAACCATCTCGGAACTGGGCGATGGTTTGTTCGAGGTGCGTATAGGGCTCAGCGTCGAAACGGTCGGCGATGACCCCGGTCAGCTCGTCAACATGCTGTTCGGCAACAGCTCTCTGCATGAAGACGTGGCATTGGTCGACGCGGTTCTGCCCGACACGCTTCTTGCGCAATATGACGGGCCAAATCATGGGATCGAGGGGCTTCGCGCCCGCGTAGGCGCAGGGCCGTGGGCGCTGACCTGTTCGGCGCTCAAACCGCAGGGGCTGTCGGCAAAGGCACTGGCCGAGCTGGCCTATCGGCTGGCGCTGGGCCGGCTCGATTTCATCAAGGACGATCATGGTCTCGCCGATCAGCGGTTCAGCCCCTTTGCCGAGAGGGTGCCAGCGTGCGCGGACGCCGTCCGCAGTGCAGCAGAGAAAACCGGCCATCCCACCCGGTATGTGCCGAGCCTGACGGGGCATCTCGACAGCTTGCGGCAGCAGATGGAGATCGCGCGGGCGGCAGGCATCGATACGGTCATGCTGGCACCAATGATCGCCGGCCTGTCGAACTGTGTTCGGCTCAAGCGAGATTATCCCGATATGGCCATTCTGGCCCATCCCAGCCTCGGCGGTGCCGCCAGGATCGCGCCCGAATTTCTGCTGGGCGGGCTGTTTCGCGCGATCGGCGCCGATGGCATCATATTCCCCAATCATGGCGGCCGGTTCGGCTATTCCGCCGAGACATGCCTTAGGATCGCGGATAGGGCGCGGGGATCTTGGGGGGGCACAAAGGGCAGTCAGAGGGCCGGCCTCAAGCCCGCGATTCCGGTTCCGGCCGGGGGGATGGTGCTGGAGCGGGTGACCGAAATGCTGAATTTCTACGGGCCTGACGTGATGCTGTTGATCGGTGGCGGCCTGCTTTCCGCAGGGGCCAAGCTCACAGCAGCAACGGAGGCCTTCACAGCGGCAGTTCGGGAGCACAGATATGGCTGACCATCAGAATCGAGGATCTGCCGTGCATCGTGAAGCCCGCAAGGACTATCGTTGGGAAGGTGTCGACCGCCTGGCGTACAAGGAGGAGGGCTCGGCGCCCTTCAAAGACATTACACGCCAGGTGCTGATCACGGATGCGCATCTTGCCTGCGAGATGCGGTATTTCGAGATGGGGCCGGGTGGCTATTCCACGCTCGAGCGGCATGAGCATGTGCACGGGGTGATGATCTTCAGAGGGCGCGGGCATTGTCTGGTGGGCGATGAGGTGCGTGCGGTCTCTGAACGGGATCTCGTGACCATTCCGCCATGGACCTGGCATCAGTTCCGCGCCACGGGCGATGAGCCGTTTGGATTTCTCTGCATGGTGAATAGCGAGCGAGACAGGCCTCAGCTTCCTTCCCCTGAGGAGCTTGAAGCCCTGCGGCAAAATCCGCGTATCGCCGCCTTTCTGGACGGTCGAATCCGGGAGCTCGATTAGCCAGAACAGCTCATCGAAGAAGAAAGGGCGAAGCCGGTACGGTACCGACTTCGCCCTCAATGTTCAGAAACTGTCAGCGCTCAAAGCGACTTCTGGATCCACTCCAGGATCTTGCCCTTCGGCATGGCGCCGACTTGGATCGAGGCGACCTGTCCGTCCTTGAAGAGCATCAGGGTCGGAATTCCGCGCACGCCATATTTCGCCGGCGTGCTCTGATTCTCGTCGATATTGATCTTGGCCACCTTCACCTTGTCGCCAAGCTCGGTCGCAATCTCTTCCAGAGAGGGCGCGATCATCTTGCAAGGGCCGCACCACTCTGCCCAGAAATCCACGACGACCGGAGCAGAGGACTTGAGAACGTCCTGGTCAAAGCTGGAATCCGAGACTTTGACCGTGGCGGAATTGTTGGTTGCCATTGATGTACCTCGATTTTGGGCGCAGCACGTCCGCACCGCGAGTTGACGCCAAGGTAGGGAGCGCGGGTTTAGGGGTCAAGAAGTGCTCCGTGCAATGCGCCGTTGATGTCGACGCATTGCTTCGAGCTCACAGCTTCCCGTCGGGCTTCTACCCCGAGGACATTCAGCGGACGACCACGGTGGTTCCGATCGGAACACGCTCATAGAGGTCGATAATGTCCTCGTTCAGCAGGCGAATGCAACCGCTGGAGACGTTCTGGCCGATGCTCCAAGGCTGGGAAGTCCCGTGAATACGGAACAGCGTGTCCTTGCCATCCTTGTACAGATAAAGCGCACGCGCGCCGAGCGGGTTTTCGGGCCCGCCATCCATTCCCGTCCGGTAAGGCTCAAGCTTGGGATCGCGCGCGATCATCTCAGCCGGGGGGAACCAACGGGGCCATTCCTGCTTGCGCTCGACGACGGCCTCGCCATTCCAGGCAAAGCCCTCACGGCCAACGCCCACACCATAACGAAGCGCTTGTCCACCCGGCAGCACCAAGTAGAGGAAACGCTGGCGTGTATCGATGATGATTGTTCCGGGAGCCTCGGACCCGTTGAAATCGACAACCTGACGCTTGTACTTGCTCGCTAGGCCGCGGCTCTCGGTGGTGAAGTTGAATCGGGTCGTCTGCGCATAGCCCTCACTTGCGAAGAGCATCCCCGTGATCATTAGCGCACAAACCAACCCAGTACAGATAGCTCGTAGCATGTCGCACCCTCAGCACCCGTTTCGTGCAATACTCCTTAGCCCCAGTCTGTACGCCGGTGTCAGTCAAATTTTCGTTTCCGAAAATTCTGAGTCCAACTGTTGCTCAAGTTCAAGAATGTCATCGGGAATGGGCATGCCATAGGCCCGCATTTCGCCGAGTTTCTCCCGAAGGGAGAGATAGAGCTCATGGCGATCCTCCGGCTGGTTTTCCATCTGCGTCAGCAGCATGGATAGTTCTGCTTGCAGGCGGTCAAACATGCTCGTTCTCCGTGGGCTGTGATCGACGGCGCGTGACAGGCGCCAGACACAATCGTGCCAGCCGTCTTTCGAAACTCCGTTACCGCGACAATGGTTCAACCGAGATAGGCGATGGCCACGAAACCGAGCACCACGGCGGCCACCCCGCTGATCATGACGATGTTGAAGTTGTTGTCGATCAGCTGCCGCGCGGCGGGACCAAACCGCTGGAACAGCAGGGCAACGATATAGAAGCGGAGGCCCCGGGTGATCAGGCAGGCCACAATGAACACGACCAGGCCGAGCTGGGCAACGCCGCTGGCAATGGTGACGAGCTTGAAGGGGATCGGGGTTAGACCCTTGGCCAGAATGATCCAGCCACCCCATTCCTGGATATTGCTCCGGAACGCATCAAAGGCGGCCTGAATGCCGTAGAATTCGATGATCGGGCGCCCGACCAAATCATAGAGAACATAGCCGATGAGGTAGCCGAACAGGGCACCGAGTACCGAGGCCGCGGTGCAGACAAAGGCTGCCAGCCACGCCCGCTCGGGCCGCGACAGGACAATCGCCGCCAGCACCGGATCGGGCGGCACTGGAAAGAATGAGGCTTCGGTGAAGGAGACCAGGGCAAGAGCCCACATCGCATGCGGCCCCTCCGCGAGGGCGAGCATGCGGTCGTATAGCCTGCGCATCATGCCGCGTGCCGTACCCGCTTAGAAGGGACAGGGAGCTGATCTGGCGTGCCGGCCCGTACCGCCATCGGAGCGGGCCGTCCAGCGCGAGATCAGACCAAGCGTATTCGGAAGCTCAGTGTGCGGGCAAGAGAGCTGCCGCGGGACGATCCCGGCCGACGGCATGCTCGCGTCCTGCCTCATCGGCAACGGCTCAGTCGCGCGCCGTCGACTTGACGCCGTCGCTCGGCATCGCTGCGCGTTCGGCTGCGCTGTGCTCGAGGCGGCCCGCCGGGTCTGCCGGCTTCTCGTCCGGATCCTCGGCCATTCCCTTCTTGAAGCTCTTGATGCCCTTGGCAACATCGCCCATCAGCTCGGAAACCTTACCGCGTCCGAACAGCAGGATGATGACCAATCCCACAATGATCCAATGCCACGCGCTCATCGTACCCATGATCGTCTCCTCGTGTTCCCTGAACCTCATGCCTTGAGCAGAGGCACAACTGGGCAGATTTGATCTGCACCCTTCGGGCAGCGTGCTCCACCTCACATAATGAGCCGGAGAGGCATGGCGAAGGCCCAGCCCGGGAATAACATGTCGGCCTCACCTTGCACCAGGACGGCGGCGGTTTCCAGCAATAACGCCGGGTGAGACGCGATGCCCTCCCTTCAGCGGTCCGGGCTTGCACGAAACAGGCCAAAGCTGCCGGTGGCCCTGCGCTCAGTGCCCGTTCATGCTCCAGAGCTCGCGCAGGGGGCTTGCCTTATACGTGCCGAGGATGCGGAGGTAATTGGTGAAAAACCCGAGCTCCTCAAGCGCGAAGGCGACATTCCGGTCCTCGGGATGGCCGACGATGTCGGCGTAGAACTGGGCGACATTGAAGCCCTCATCCACATAGGATTCAAGCTTGATCATGTTGACGCCATTGGTGGCAAAGCCGCCGAGCGCCTTATATAGGGCGGCCGGAACGTTTCTCACTTTGAATATGAATGTCGTCAGGACGGGAGCATCCTCCGGCCGAGCATCCTCGCGGCTTGCCGAGAGCACCACAAAGCGTGTCGTATTATGGGCGGCATCCTCGAATTCCGTCCGCAATGCCTGCAAACCATAGATCTCAGCCGCAAGGCTGGTGGCGATCGCCGCCCTGGTCGGGTCTTGCGCCTCAGCGACCTCGCGCGCGGCACCGGCAGTATCGGCGGTCGTGATCGGGGTCAGGCCCAAGGCGCGGATCGACTTGCGGCACTGACCCAAGGCATGAGGATGGCTCGCGACGGTCTTGAGGGTCTCGATGGTAGCGCCGGGGATGGCGAGTAGCTGATGGTTCACCCTGAGGAAGTGCTCGCCCACGATGTAGACGTTCGATTCCGGCATCAGGTGGTGGATATCGGCGACCCGTCCCGCGAGCGTGTTGTCGATCGGGATCATTGCCAGATCGGCGCGACCTTCCGCCAATGCCGCGAAACAATCGGGAAAGGTCTCGCTGGGGATCGCCTCGTCGTCAGGGAACATCTGCCTGACCGCGATATGCGAGTTCGCCCCCGGCTCTCCCTGGTAAACAATCTTGCGTCTGGACACGACTATCACCGGCTGAACGGCCGGCAGCTCACACTGGGCCGATATTACGATCAACCACGCAGCGCGGCTGCCATGCGCCGCGCCCGCTCAAGGTCGGCGGGAGTATCGACACCGAAGGGGGCAGAGTCAACGAGTGCGACATCGATACGCATCCCCGCTTCGAGCGCCCGCATCTGCTCGAGCCGCCGGTCCGCCTCCAGTCGCGACACTGGCAGGGAAACGAAACGGTCAAGGGCGCCTCTGCGAAAGGCATAGATGCCGATGTGGTGATAATGCGGGCCTTTGGCGCCGCTGGGGAGGGTCCGCACGAAGTCGATGGCACGTGCCGTCCGCGCGCCGGGCAAGAAATTGGCGATGGCCTTGACCACCGATTCGCTCGATTCCTCCTCGCGGCTGCGGGTCGGCGCCACAAGCGTGGCGATATCAACGCCCGGCGTCTGGAGCGGGAGGAGGGCGGCCCGCAAATCCTCGGGATCAACCGCCGGAAGATCCCCTTGCAGATTGACAACGATTTGATGAGATTCTTCGGGATCGATCGCGGCCACTGCGGCATGGACACGGTCGGAGCCGCTGGCGAGCGCCGGGTCGGTCAGGATGGCCTCACCACCCGCGGCGATCACAGTGTCGCGGATTTCCGGTTCAGCGCAGGCAACGATCACCCGTCCGACGGCTGCTGCCTGAGCCCGCCGCAGAACGTGGACGATCATCGGCTCGCCACAAATGTCGGCAAGCGGCTTGCCAGGAAGGCGTGTTGAGGCCATACGAGCAGGGATGACGACCAGGGTGTTTTCGATGCTCGGAAGGGCCATGGAATGCGTCTCGGTCGGTCGGTTAACTCAGGTCCAGCGCGGCATAAGTGCGCACGGTGTCATGCATGTTGCAAGGAAAAGACGAACGTTTTAGGGTCCCCGCGCGTGGGATGGGCTGCCGCAGCGCGAAAGCGCTTTCCACACCACATTTTTGTTTGCGCCATGGCAACGGAGAGGGGACGCACTGCAGATGATGGATTCGTTCGAATTCAACAAAATAGCGGGAGCAATACTCTTTTCTCTCCTTGTGGCCATGGGACTAGGGCAGGTGGCCGAAATCGTGTTCCATCGGGAAACGCCGGAAAAGCCGGGCTTTGCGGTGGCCGTTGAGGAAGCGCCAGCTCAGGGCGGTGGTGCCGGTGGGGCTCCGGCGGTGCCGTTTGCGGAACTGCTGCAGAAGGCCAGTGTGGAGAAAGGCGAGGCGCAGAGCAAGAAATGCGCGACCTGCCACACTTTCGAGAAGAATGGCGGAAACAAGATCGGCCCCAATCTCTATGGTATCGTCGGTGAAGAGGTGGCGGCCGCGGATCTGGGCTTTGCGTTCTCTCCCGCGATGCAGCAGAAGGCGCAGGAGATCGGCCATTGGAGCTATGACACTCTGAATGAGTTCCTCTCCAATCCGCAGAAATATGTGCCGGGCACCAAGATGAGCTTTGCGGGGGTCAAGAATGACCAGGACCGCGCCGATCTCGTTGCTTATCTCCGTACGCTAAACGACAACCCGCCGCCGTTGCCTGAAGCGCCGGCCCAGGGTGCCGCGCCCGCTGGTGGCGAGGCTGCCCCGGCTGATGGTGCTGCTCCGGCTGGAGGCGCTGCTCCGCAGGGCGCCGCACAGGGCGCTGCTCCGCAACAGGGCGGTGCAGCCCAGCAGGGCGCAGCGCCGGCACAAGGCAGTACCTCCCCGGTTGCTCCTGCGGGCCAGAATGCTCCGGCTCAGGGCTCGGCGCCGGCTGCTCAAGAGACGGCTCCCGCACAGGGTGGCGCGCCCGCGCAGGGCGCCGCCCCGGCACAGGGAACGCCCTCGCAAGAAACAAGCCCGGGTTCGGGTGCGCCGACCAGCCAGCCGGCTCCCGATCAGCCAAACCAGCCGGGACAGCAGGCGCCAAGCAATTCGCCGGAGGTCACGCCGCAGCAGCAGGAGGTTCCGGGTAGCCAGGATGGCTTCCTCGATCTCGCGCCGGACCGAGATCGATCGGCCGGCCTCTTCGAGGCAGATGATCTCATCATAGAGCCGGCCGGGGACCTTACCCCGGCCGTTTCTTTTTCAGGCAACAGCTTTGCTCAGGTTCAGGTTGCGCAGGCTCAGGCTGCTCAGACGGCGCAGGGGGCATCGTCGCTGGGGACTCTCCTCGCCAAGGCCGATGTCAAGCAAGGGCAAGCGCAGGCGCGCAAGTGCATAGCCTGCCATACCTTTGGCAAGGGTGAGGGTAACAAGATCGGCCCCAATCTCTACGGCATTGTGGGAGAAGAAGTTGCCGCCCCGTCGCGGAACTATGCATTCTCCTCCGCTATGCAGGCGAAAGCCAAAGAATGGGGCACGTGGACCTACGAGCATCTCTTTGCCTATTTGGAGAAGCCGACTGCGCTTGTTCCAGGCACTAAGATGGCGTTCGCGGGCATCAAGAAGGATACCGATCGTGCGGCGCTCATCGTTTATCTACGCTCGCTCGCGGATGAACCTTTACCGCTGCCTCAATAAATCAATCACATATCATTGCAGAGAATTAATGCCGGCACGCCTATCGCCGGTTTTTTTGTTTATGGCATAGAGTCTTCAGGAACAGCACCAAAGAGGCAGGGAGCGAAATGACTATAGATCTGACGCGGAGAGGAACCCTTGGGCTGTTTGGCGCCACGGCTGCCTGGGGTCTGCTGCAGCCAGGTCTGGCTCATCAGAGGGCATTCGCGCAGGCCAGCGATGTTTGGCACCATGGCTCGTCCCTCTTCGGGGATCTCAAGTATGGGCCGGACTTCGCGCATTTCGATTATGTCAACCCGGACGCCCCCAAAGGTGGGCGGGTCCGGCTCTATGCGCCGGGTGCTTTCGACAGCCTCAATCCATTCACATTCAAGGGCAGGCCCGCCACCATCGTGGCGCTCGCCTTTGATTCGCTCACAAGTGCCTCCCTCGACGAACCTGGCGCTGCTTACGGGCTCATAGCCGAGGCGATCAAGTTTCCAGCGGATTTCTCCGAGGTAACGTATCGGCTGCGGAAGGAGGCTCGCTTTCATGACGGGCAGCCCATTTCTCCTGCGGATGTGATCTTCAGCATGGAGGCGCTGAAGAAGGCTTCGCCGTTCTATGCCGCCTATTACCGCAATGTGACCCGTGGCGAGCAGACCGGGGAGAACGAAGTCACCTTCTTCTTCGACCAGAAGGGCAATCGCGAATTGCCGAACATCACGGGGCAACTCATGGTTTTGCCGAAACACTGGTGGGAGGGGAAGGATGCTGCTGGCCGGCCGCGCGATGTGACAGCGACCACGCTGGAGCCGCTGCTCGGCAGCGGGGCTTACAAGGTGGAGCGGGTGAATGTGGGGCGCTCGGTCACCCTAAAGCGCGTGGAGGATTATTGGGCGAAGGACCTGCCGGTCAATCGCGGAACCAACAATTTCGATGAGATCACTCAGGAGTATTTTCTCGATCCCTCGGTGGCCTTCGAAGCATTCAAAGCCGATCAGTATGATTGGCGGCTGGAGAATTCAGCGCGGAACTGGGCGACGGGCTACAATTTTCCGGCGATTAATCGCGGCGACGTCGTCAAGGAAGAGTTCCGGTTCGAAAATCCGGACCCCATGCAGGCTTTCGCGTTCAATACCCGGCGGCCGAAATTCGCCGATCCGCGGGTAAGGCTCGCCTTCAATTATGCCTTTGATTTCGACTGGGCGAACAAAACGCTGTTCTATGGGCTCTATAAGCGCCTCGACAGCTTCTTTGCAAATTCGGAGCTGGCAAGCTCAGGATTGCCAGAGGGCAAGGAGCTTGCGCTGCTGGAGCCTCTGCGGGATCAGATCCCGGCTGAGGTGTTCACCACGGCCTATACGAATCCCGTCAATGCAACGACCACGGATCAGCGCAATAATCTGCGCACCGCCATGAAGCTGCTGAACGAGGCCGGCTGGAAGATCGAGAATGGCGCTCTCAAGAATGCGGCCGGCGAGGTGATGACGGTCGAGTTCCTGCTGGTACAGCCTGACTTCGAGCGGATCGTGCTGCCCTACACGCAAGTTCTGAAGCGTCTTGGGATCAATGCCAGCGTGCGCACGGTGGATACGTCGCAATACACCGCCCGTCGGGATGGGTTCGATTTTGACGTGATCACGCATGCCTGGCCGCAATCCCTTTCGCCGGGCAATGAGCAGCGGGGGTTCTGGGGCAGCGCTGCCGCAGACGAGCCGGGCAGCGAGAATGTGGTCGGCATCAAAAACCCGGCCGTGGACACGCTGATCGACAAGATCATCTATGCGGAAAGCCGCGAAGATCTCGTGGCGGCCTGCCGTGCGCTCGATCGGGTGCTCTTGTGGAACCATTATGTGGTGCCACAATGGTACTCACCGACAGATCGAACGGCGCGCTGGAACCGCTTTTCCCATCCAGCAACCATGCCCAAATATGCGACCGGTTTTCCAACTATCTGGTGGTACGATTCAGAGAAGGCCGCAAAGATCAGGGGACAAGGCTAAGCAATGGCGCCAATCACCCGGCGAAGGGTACTCACGATCGCCGCGCTCTCCGGTCTGGGAGCGCTTCTGCCGCCGATCCGCGCCAGAGCTGCTTCGGGCCAGCAGCCCCGTTACGGGTTCTCGACCTTCGGTGAGCTGAAATACCCGCCGGACTTCCAGCATTTCGATTACGTCGATCCGGACGCGCCAAAGGGCGGCAAGCTTTCGCGAACCGGAACGTCCTCGGTCAATACGTTCAACAGCCTCAATCCCTTCATCATACGCGGCGATGCGGCACAAGGGATGGAGCTGACCTTCGACACGCTCATGGCCCGCGCGCAAGACGAGCCGGATGCGATGTACGGCCTGGTCGCACATTCCGTGGAAATCCCGGAAGACAGGATGAGCGCCACCTTTCATCTGCGGCCGGAAGCCCGGTTCTCGGATGGCTCTCCGCTCACGGCGGAGGATGTGGTCTTCACATTCGAGGCCCTGAAGAACAAGGGCAGCCCCAGCTATCGAATCGCGCTCAATGATGTGGTGAGCGCACGAGCCGTCGACCCGCAGCAGGTCATCTTCACCTTTCAAGGCGAGAATGTCAGGGATCTGCCGGGACGGGTGGCAGGTCTCCCGTTGCTGTCGAAGGCCTATTATCAGGCCCATTCCTTCGAGCAGACCACCCTCGAGCCGCCGCTGGGATCAGGGCCGTATAAGGTAGGGCCGCTGCGGCAGGGCACCTTCATCACCTTCCTGCGGCGGGACGATTATTGGGCCAAGGATCTGCCGGTCAATCGGGGGCGCTATAATTTCGATGAGATCCGCTTCGAATATTATCGCGATCGCACGGCTGAGCTCGAAGGGCTCAAAGCGCGGGCGTTTCTATTGCGACAGGAATTCACCGCGCGAGACTGGGCAACCCAGTATGACATACCTGCCGTGAGAAACGGCCAGTTGCGGCGCGAGGAGTTACCCGATCGCAATCCTTCGGGTGCGCAGGGCTTTTTCATCAATATGCGCCGCGACAAATTCACGGACCCGCGCGTTCGCAAGGCGTTAAACTATGCCTTCGACTTCGAATGGCTCAACAAGAACCTCTTCTATGACAGCTATACGCGAACCAATTCGGTTTTCGAGAATTCCGAACTGAAGGCGGAAGGTACGCCTTCACCTGAGGAACTCACGCTGCTGGAGCCGTTCAAGAGCTCACTCACTGACGAGGTGTTCGGGCCGGCCTATATGTCGCCGGTGAGCAATGGCTCGGGTCAGGATCGCAAATTGCTGCGGGAGGCGGCGCGCCTTTTGGACGAGGCGGGCTGGCCGATCAAGAACGGACGCCGCACCAATGCCGCCGGGGAGGCGCTCACCATCGAGTTTCTGATGTTCGAGCCGACCTTCGAGCGGGTGGTCGCACCCTATATCAAAAATCTACGTTTGCTCGGCATAGAAGGGCGAATGCGCATCGTCGATACCGCTCAGTACCAGGAGCGGCTGAAGAATTTCGACTTCGATCTGGTGTCGCAACGCTTCGTGTTGGGGATAACGCCGGGTTCCGAGCTCTTTGCCCTGTTTGGCTCTGCAGCGGCCGACGATGTTGGCAGCTATAACCTTGCGGGCATCCGCAGCAAGACAGTGGATGCCCTGATGGACAGGATCTTACGGGCGAATAGCAGGCAAGAGATGGTGACGGCCGCCCATGCGCTGGACCGGGTGCTGCGCGCTGAACATTTTTGGGTGCCCCACTGGTACAGCGCGAAACATCGGCTGGCCTATTGGGATGTGTTCAGCCGGCCCGACAAAATCGCCGATTACGCTCTCGGTATCGAGGATACCTGGTGGTACGAACCGGAAAAGGCGGCAAAGCTTGGCTTCAATTGACATGTTTCAGTCCCTGCATTGCATCGCAAGGCGCGAGGTGACCGGCTGAGATGGCCAGCTATGTCTTGAGGCGGCTCCTGTTGATGATCCCGACTTTGCTCGGAATCATGCTGGTGAGCTTCATCATCGTGCAATTCGCCCCGGGCGGTCCGGTGGAACGGGTACTGGCCCAGCTCTCGGGCGCCGATGTGAGCGCCACCGCCCGTATCGGCGGCGGGGGTGGGGAGACGATGGGCGGCGCGACCCCGTCCGGCGTCAATGATGGCGGCGTCTCCTCCAAGTATAGAGGCGCGCGCGGGCTTGATCCGCAGTTCATCAAGGAGCTCGAACGGCAGTTCGGTTTCGACAAGCCGGCCCACGAACGCTTTCTGCTGATGTTGAAGAACTATGCCACGTTCAATTTCGGCAAGAGCTATTTCCGCGACGTATCGGTGGTGGATCTGATCAAGGAGAAGCTGCCCGTCTCCATATCCCTCGGGCTGTGGATGACCCTGATCTCCTATGGCATTTCGGTGCCGCTGGGCATTGCCAAGGCGATGCGAGACGGCTCACGCTTCGATGTCTGGACTAGTGCTGTCATCATCATCGGCTATGCAATCCCGAGCTTCCTGTTTGCCGTTCTGCTGATCGTGCTGTTCGCGGGTGGCTCGTTTCTCGACTGGTTCCCGTTGCGGGGGCTGACCTCCGACAACTGGGCCCAGTTGCCCTGGTATCAGAAGATCACTGATTATTTCTGGCATTTGGCCTTGCCGATCACCTCACTGGTGGTCGGCGCCTTCGCGACCACGACGCTGCTGACCAAGAACTCGTTCTTGGACGAGGTACGCAAGCAGTATGTGATGACGGCGCGGGCGAAAGGGCTGACCGAGCGGCAGGTTCTCTACGGACATGTGTTCCGCAATGCCATGCTCATCCTCATCGCTGGCTTTCCCGGCGCTTTCATCTCGGCCTTTTTCACGGGCTCGCTCTTGATCGAGACGATTTTCTCGCTGGATGGGCTGGGACTCCTTTCATACGAGTCGGTGATCAATCGCGATTATCCCGTGGTCTTTGCGACATTGTACATTTTTGGGCTATTGGGGCTGCTTATCAATCTGCTCAGCGATCTGACCTATACCTGGGTTGATCCCCGCATCGATTTCGAGTCACGGGAGAGCTGAGTGGATATGCTCGATCCAAAAGCCCTGCCCGGAGAGGCACCGGTCGCGAGCGAGACAGCGCCAATCCCACCCGCACGCTCCGGATTTCTTTCGCCAATCAACCGCCGGCGATGGGAGAATTTCAAGGCACACCGGCGCGGATTCTGGTCGCTATGGATCTTCCTCGTGCTGTTCGGCGTCAGCCTGTTTGCCGAGGTCATCGCCAATGACCGGCCACTTATGGTCAAGTATGACGGCCATTTCTATTTTCCGATCTACCAGGATATTCCGGAAAGCACCTTCGGCGGGTTCCTGCCACAAACCGATTTCCGCGATCCCTTCATCCAAGAGCAGATTAACCAGAATGGCTGGATCATCTGGCCGCCCATCCGCTATTCCTATCGGACGATCAATCTCGAGCTGCCGGTGCCGGCACCTTCCCCACCTTATTGGATGATGGACAAGGCGCAGCGGTGCGCCGCCTATCCGCAGGGGGTGAACGACCCGAACTGCGTCTTGGGCAATGTGAACTGGCTGGGGACTGACGATCAAGGCCGCGACGTGGTTGCGCGGCTTATTTACGGTTTCCGGATCTCGGTACTGTTCGGACTCGCGCTTACCCTGCTCTCCTCCATCATCGGGGTCGCCGCAGGCGCCGTGCAGGGCTATTTCGGCGGCTGGACCGATCTCTTGTTCCAGCGCTTCATCGAAATCTGGAACTCGGTTCCCACGCTCTATCTGCTCATCATCCTTGCGGCGGTGATCGAGCCGAGCTTCTGGGTGCTTTTGGGCATCATGGTGCTGTTCGCCTGGGTCGCGCTGGTGGGCGTGGTGCGTGCCGAGTTCCTGCGGGGGCGGAACCTGGAATTCGTCATGGCGGCGCGGGCCATGGGGCACTCAAACGCTTACATCATGTTCCGGCACGTTTTGCCGAACGCCATGGTGGCAACGTTGACCTTCATGCCGTTCATTCTGAACGGCTCGATCACGACCCTGACCTCGCTCGATTTTCTGGGCCTGGGCCTGCCGCCGGGCTCGCCATCTCTCGGAGAGCTCCTGGCGCAGGGCAAGAATAATCTGCAAGCACCGTGGCTCGGCATCTCAGGCTTTCTGGTGATCGCAGTAATGCTGAGCCTGCTGATCTTTGTCGGCGAGGCTGTCCGCGATGCCTTCGATCCGAGGAAGACCTATCGATGAGCGAGGCCGCGCCACTCCTGTCCGTCGAAGAGCTTTCGGTCGCCTTCGCCCAAGGCGATACCAGGGTGTTGGCGGTGGACCGCGTGTCCTTCGATATCCGGCCCGGCGAGACCGTCGCTCTGGTGGGCGAATCGGGCTCCGGCAAAAGCGTTACGGCGCTCTCCGTCCTGCGGCTGTTGCCCTATCCCGCAGCCAGCCATCCGACGGGCCGCATCCTGTTCGAAGGCAGCGATGTCCTCCATGCAGATGATCGCACTCTGCGCCGCATCCGCGGGAATGAGATCGGCATCGTGTTCCAGGAGCCGATGACCTCGCTCAATCCGCTGCACACGATCGAGGATCAGGTCGGCGAAGTTTTGAAGCTGCATCAGGGCATGAGCGATGCCCAGGCGCGCAACAGGGTCATCGAGCTGCTCACCCGGGTCGGCATCCCAGATCCGGAAAGCCGGCTCGCGAGCTATCCGCACCAGCTTTCGGGAGGGCAGCGCCAGCGCGTCATGATCGCCATGGCGCTCGCCAACAAGCCGGTCCTGCTGATCGCAGATGAGCCGACGACGGCACTCGATGTGACCATTCAGGCTCAGATCCTGGATCTTCTGCGCGAGTTGCAGCGGGAGCTCGGGATGGCCATGCTGCTCATCACCCATGATCTGGGGATCGTCAGACGCATGGCGCAGCGGGTCTGCGTGATGACCAAGGGGCGGATCGTCGAGGCCGGGGATGTCGAGGACATCTTCACCAGGCCTCAGCATCCCTATACCCAGCAGCTACTTGCGGCAGAGCCCAAGGGCGAGCCGCCCGCTGCGGACCCCGCAGCGCCCGTGGTGATGGAAGCCGACGATCTCAAGATCTGGTTTCCGATCAAGCGCGGCCTGTTCAAGCGGACAGTAGGGCATATCAAGGCGGTCGATGGCATCTCGTTGAAGGTGCATGAGGGGCAGACGCTCGGGGTCGTCGGCGAATCCGGTTCGGGCAAGACCACGCTCGGGCTGGCGCTGCTGCGCCTCATCTCGTCGGAAGGCCGGATCGCCTATCTCGGCAACGGCATCGACAAGTTACCGGCGGACGAGCTCCGCGGCATCCGCAAGGACATTCAGGTGGTCTTTCAGGACCCCTACGGCTCGCTCAGTCCGCGCATGTCGATTGCCGAGATCGTGGCGGAAGGGTTGCTCGTGCAGAACAAGCGCCTGTCGCGGCAGGAGCAGCGGGCACAGGTTGCTTCAGCGCTCGAGGAGGTGGGGCTCGATCCGGCGGCGATGGACCGGTATCCCCATGAATTCTCCGGTGGTCAGCGTCAGCGGATCGCGATCGCGCGCGCGATGGTGCTGCAGCCGCGTTTTGTGGTGCTGGACGAGCCGACCAGCGCGCTGGACATGTCCGTGCAGGCGCAGATCGTCGAGCTTTTGCGCGAATTGCAGCAAAGACACGGGCTGGCCTATATGTTCATCAGCCATGATCTGAAGGTGGTGCGCGCCATGGCCCATCGGGTCATGGTGATGAAAAACGGGCATGTGGTCGAAGCGGGCAGCACCGCGGATATTTTCGAGCAGCCGAAGACCGAATATACCAAGGCGCTCATCGCGGCGGCTTTCTCACATGAAGCCATTCATTCGGCGGCTGTCGCCACCTAGATCGTCTTACGCCTCGGTCAAATGGTGAGATGGTCTAAGTTCTTGATTCCGTGCATCCTGGAGGGAAACAGGTTTCAGTTCCTGGGATTGCTCATAGGCGGGGATAGACATGGCATTGTTGTATGTGATCGAGGGGTGGGACCCCGCACCTTGGCTTGCCGCCATGCGCGCCAAGGCTCCACAAAGGCAATTGCGCGTATGGCCGGAGGTGGGAAATCCGGAGGAGGTCGAGTATGCGCTGGTGTGGAAGCCGCCGCATGGAGTGCTGAAAAGTCTTCCCCAACTCAAGGCCATTCTCTGCCTGGGCGCCGGCGTCGATCACATTCTGACCGATCCCGATCTGCCCGATGTGCCGATCGGGCGGATCGTGGATCCCAATCTGACCATGCGCATGACGGAATATGTGGTTTTTCAGGTGCTGCTGCATCATCGCCAGCATCTGGCACTCGCCGAGGCGCAGCGGAAACATGTCTGGGCCGCGCTCGAACAGCCCGCCGCCTGCGATGTCCGCGTCGGGGTGATGGGTCTCGGCGCGCTGGGCAGCGATGCGGCGGAGAAGCTGCGCATGCTGGGATTCAAGGTTGCGGGCTGGAGCCGGACCGCAAAGCAGATCGCGGGCATCGAAACGTTCAGCGGCCAGGACGGATTGAAGCCGTTCCTGAACCGGACGGATATTCTCGTTTGTCTGTTGCCACATACGCCGGACACGACGGGCCTGCTAAACGCCGAGACCTTCAAGGCGCTGGCGAAGGATGGCCCTCTGCCCGGACCCGCGCTGATCAATGCAGGGCGCGGCAAAATCCAGGTTGAAGCCGATATTCTGGCGGCCCTCGAGAGCGGTGATCTCCATAGCGCGAGCCTCGATGTGTTCGAGCGCGAGCCGCTCGATCCGGCAAGCCCATTGTGGTCGCATTCGCGAGTGGTCATCACGCCGCATAATGCGAGTGATTCCGATGCAGCATCGCTCACCGAGAATGTGCTGCAGCAGATCGACCGTTTCGAGCGCGAGGGCAGGCTGGAGAATGCGGTTGATCCAGAACGGGGCTACTGAGTGCCGGACAGTTTGCGTCACCCCGCCTGACTGGCCGCGCGGGCGTGGAAGCGGCCCCAAAGAAGGAGGGCTGACAGGAACACCACGCCCCCGAGGACGGCGGAGAGGATCAACGCGTTCGCCGCACCAGCCGTCTCAATAAGGGCGGCATAGGCGATCGGGGCGAGCGCCGAGCTGATGAAGCTCGGCGCGGTCAGCTGGCCAACCAAGGCTCCATAGGAGCGTGGGTCGAACAGCACCAAAGGCTGAGTCCCGCGAATGATGGTGATCAGGCCATTGCTTGCACCATAGGCAAAGGCAAAGCTCGCACCCGCCAAAGCAGAACCGCTGGCGCCTACCCCGAGGAGGAAGGACGCAGGTAGGATCGCCGTGGCCAGGACGCCGAGCGCCAAGGGGTGCAGGCGACCACCGAATATGATCTCACATAGGCGCGCCGATGATTGTCCAACGCCGCGCAGGCTCGATAGCCAGACGGCAATGCCGGCGCTCATGCCGAGATAGGCCATGATGCTGATCATGTGGGCGGACATGGCCGAGTTCAGGAAGGATGAAACCGTGACCATCGCCATATAGAGGAAGCTTGCGGCCCGCTTGTCCGCCAGGCTCTGGGCCAAGGGCGGCGGGTGCTTTTGGCCGCCGGCCTGGGAAGTTTCATGCCGGCCATCAGGGATCGACCAGTGGAGAGGCAGGGTCAGCAGCGCGATCAGGGCATAGGCAATGAGCGCACCGCGCCAGCCGACCAGTGAGATGAGGCCGTAGCCAATAGGCCAGAAGGCTGTCGAGGCAAGGCCACCCAGCAAGGTGACTTGCGAGATAGGGCGCCGTGCCCCCGGCCCGCCGATGCGCGCGAGCGATGCAAAGGCAGCCTCGTAAAGCGTCATGCGCATGGCAAGGCCAAGACAAGCCCAGGAGAGACCATAGAGGATAAAGCCCTGGGCCTGGCTCAGACCGAGGCAGCCGATCGCGATCAGCACCGAGCCCGCGCACATGACGCGGCGGCCGCCATAACGGTCGACCCAGCGTCCCACCCGGCCCGAAACCAGTCCCATGATCACCAGGGCGCCGGAAAAGCCGCCATAGACGACGGTCATCGGCCAGTCGAGATCGCGGGAGATTTCGACGCCGAAAACAGCAATCAAATAATAGGAGATGCCCCAGCAGACGAATTGCGACAGGCTGAGCGCTACGACGAGCCCCCTGGTGATCATGGGCGCAGTCTGCCGGGCCTTGCATCTCCTGATCCGAGCGGCCGCTGCATCAGCACCGTGTCCAACCACATGCCGTGTTTCCAGCCGACAGAGCGCAGGGTGCCCACATGCCGGAACCCTAAGGCCTCGTGCAGTTTGATCGAGGCGTGATTGGCAGAATCACCAATCACTGCGATCATCTGCCGGAAGTCGCATTCGGTTGCGCGTTGGATCAGTGCGGAAAGCAGCAGCTTGCCAATGCCGCAGCCCTGGCACTGTTCAGCCACGTAAACAGAGTTCTCGAGGGTGGCATCATAGGCCGGCCGCGGGCGATAGGGGCTCGCATAGGCATAGCCGGCCA
Source organism: Rhodoligotrophos sp. CJ14 (assembly GCF_038811545.1). Classification (GTDB taxonomy): domain Bacteria; phylum Pseudomonadota; class Alphaproteobacteria; order Rhizobiales; family Im1; genus Rhodoligotrophos; species Rhodoligotrophos ferricapiens. Next base: position 2,288,782 of record NZ_CP133319.1, on the reverse strand, counting down.
CGGTTCCCTCACGGGTTGCGACGATATAGGGATAACCTGCCGCGACGAGCCGGTCCCGCCGCGCAGCCATTTCGGCTTCATCGGGCGGGGTGAGTTCGAAACTCGCGCGCCCATGAAGAACCGCATTGCCATAGATGGCGGTGATTGCTGGGATGTCTGTTGGTAGGCAGGGTCTGATCTGAACGGTGGGATCGTGGGATGGCGGCTGCACGGAAGGCCTCGACGCGGTAGCTTGGCCATCGTACTCTCTCGCACCGCGCTGTCCAGCAACGAAGCGCTAGAGTAAAGGCCTTCGCGTGGAGGCCCCGTCGCGCATCGCATGCAAGCGGCGTTCCAGCGGTATCTCAGGACGCTATATCCACGATGCTCCGCCCGCTGCAATCGTGCAGCACCGTGTTGCGCGCAGAATGTTGGACAGTCGTACCGTGAGTATACACCATATATCTGTAGCAGCGATTGTGAGACGTCCCCCTCTACGTAACCTCCACGTAGCGTCTTCAGTCGAGGCTGCATGTGGCCTTAAGCACATCGCGTCTTCGCGCAAGCGGTCACGTGGAAACCCCGCCTCCTCCCCGGCGGGGTTTCCGATTTTATGGCTCCGCATTGTCCTGCAGCAACGCCTTCGGATTCGAGTGTTTTCGCTTTTCTTAGAATCGCGAGACCGCTCTCATTTCTTGCTGGGTCGCATTTTCTTCACGCGAACCGGTATCCACTTCGCTCGGAAATGCTCTGGTCGGCCGAAGCGCTTTGACGTTCCGTTTAGCAGCCTGATAGCAAAACCAGACCAGTATTTGCATCGCGTGGCATGTTGAGCTACGCAATACGGCGGGCGGGCTCTGGTTCGCAACCGCGGAATGAGATCTGCGTTTGCGTGTCGAGATCCAGATGTTGAAGGGAAAGCAGATGTCCTTTTCGATGATTCGTGCGGTGTTCCTCGCTGCGGCCATGGGATTCGCATCCGCTTCTATTCTCAGCCCTTCCCCCGCCGCGGCACAGAGCATCTATGACGCGGGCGTGGCCAACAAGCTGCAAGGCCTGACGAAACAGCAGCGGGCCGAGGTGAGGCAGATCACGCGCGAGAGCCGGGCGGAGATGATGGCGATCTTCCGGCAGTTCGGGATCGATCCCAATGACAAGCCGAATTTCGACAAGCTGATGCAGGCTTCAGGGCCACTCCAAGCGGTTGCCCGGAGGGAGAGGCAAGCCATGGCGCAGGTGCTGACCCCCGAGCAGCTCCGACAGTATGATCGGATCGTCGCTGAGACCCGCACCCGGGTGCGTATGTCGACACAGAGGTGACGCTTATCGAAGCGTTTCGACACTTTCCGAAAATGCTCTAGCGGCCGAGAACCAGCGCCCTGTCGGGAAAGCAGGTCTCGGTCAGACCTTGGCGGGTCTGCCATTTTCCAACGGCGATGCGGCTCTTGAACCCGATCAGTCCGTCGACGCCGCCGACATCATAGCCAGCCTGCACAAGCTTCCGCTGCAGGCCCTGGACGTGCTGGCGGGTGAAGCCGGAAAGCTCTGCCCAGGACCCCTCAAATGGGCGAGCTCCGCCATAGCGATCGGCAAGGTGGCCGATGAACATGGCATAGACGTCGGACTCGTTATATGCCTTCAGCACATAGAAGTTCTTGGACACGATGAAGGCTGGGCCGAGACGTCCGGCCGGCATGAGCAGGAAGGCCTGGTCAGTAAAGCGGGGCAGGGGCTTACCATCGATGCCGCGGACGCCCATGGCTGCCCATTCCCCGAGCGGCCGGCCCTGTTCGGGTCCTTCGAGCGTGCACGAGACCTGAGGGGGCACGCTTGCCTCCATGCCCCAATGGCTGCCACGAGCCCAATCGTGCTGCTGCAGGTAATGGGCGATCGAGGCGAGGCTGTCCGGCACCGAGGTCCAGATGTTTCGATGGCCGTCACCATCGAAATCCACGGCGAAGCGCAGGAACTTGGTGGGCAGGAACTGGGGTTGACCCAAGCCGCCGGCCCAGGAGCTGCGCATGTCCGCGTGCCCGATATGCTCTTCCTCCAGTATCCTCAGGGCTGCGATGAGTTCGGGATAGAAGGCTTCCTTGCGCCGGCCCATGAAGGCTTCGGTTGCCAGCGCGCGGATCGCGTCATGGGGAATCTTCACCGTGCCATAGTGCGTCTCACGACCCCAGATCGCGACGATGATCTCCTTGGGCACCCCATATTGGCGCTCAATACGGTCGAGCGTTTTGCCCCAGGTCGTAAGCAGGCGCCGGCCATCACTCACCAGCGAAGCGAGCTGCTTTTCCGAGAAGTAGCGGCCGGGACTTGCAAATTCCGGCTGCCGCTGGGGTTCCGGCTTCTCGGGCCGGATGCCGGGCGGAGCGAGATCGGGCAGGCTCCAATCGAGGGCGATGTCAGCGAAAGCCTTATCGAACGTCCCTCTCGAGACGCCGGCCTGACGCGCATCAGGCCAGACGGTGGTCTCAATCCATTTGCGGAACTCGCCTTCGAGGCGCGCACGGGCGGCGCTATTGGGCGCAGCGAGGGTCTGGGTCAGACTAAGGCAGAGCAGCAGGACCGCCAGGCAGGCAAAGATCCACGGCTGTTCGATTCGCTTCGATGACGGCTTCTGCATGGGTTCTGTTTACCCCGACACAACGGTCATTCCAATCGTTTGGCGCAGAGGAATGGCAGATCCCCGGCGCGCGGGAACCTGATCTGCAACGTTGCGTTGTCTTGCCGCTGGCAGTGAGACCGAGGATCGAGCGGTGATGGCGGAAGATGTTCCGATATCGATTGTCATTCCAGACACGCGGCAACTGCTGACGGGCATCTCCCGAGCCTTTGCCGGCGCGCTCGTGTTCTCCCTGCCGATGATGATGACCATGGAGATGTGGGATCTGGGCTTCACGATCCCGGAATACCGGCTGGCCCTGATGCTCCTGCTCACGTTGCCGCTGCTCGTCGGCCTCTCTCGCTTCGGCGGGTTTCGCGAGACGGTGCAGCTGTCCGACGATGTCGCGGATGCCATGGTGGGCATGGGTGTGGCCTTCGTCACGGCGCTGGTCGTGCTGTGGATCTGCGGACAGATCACCGGGGACATGTCGCTCCGAGAGAGTCTCGGGAAGGTCGCCATCCAGATGATTCCGGGCAGCATCGGCGCGCTGCTCGCACAGAACCAGCTGGGCGGAACGGCCGGGCGCGAGAAGCGTCGCATGCGGGAGCCGACCTATCTCGGCGAGCTGTTCCTGATGGTTGTTGGAGCCTTGTTTTTGTCGCTCAACATCGCGCCGACCGACGAGGTGGCGCTGATCTCCTATGCAATGTCTGTCTCCCAACAGCTCCTGCTCATGGCCCTCAGCCTCCTGCTCATGCATGGCTTCGTCTACATGGTCGAATTCCACGGCACCCATCAGGAGGAAGGGACGCTCACGAGCATTTTCCTGCGCTTTACGGTGGTGGGCTATGCATTGGCGCTTGTGGTGAGTCTGCTGCTGCTCTGGGTTTTCGAGCGAACCGACGGCACCAGCCTCGAGGAGATCTTCAAGATGGCCGTCGTGCTCGCATTTCCCGGGGCGATCGGTGCGGCAGTTGCGAGGCTTGCTCTATGAGCAGTGTGGATGCCAAAGACGAGGCCCGCGGCCAAGAGGAAGACGAAATCCTCCAGATAGGAACGTCGCGGCTCGAATGGCTGTTTGCGGCCATCGGAGGCCTGATCGTGCTGGGGATGGCGGGCTATCTCGCCTATTTCGGCCTGACCGCGCCGGAGACCCCACCGAAACTCATTCTGGAGCCGGTTTCGGTGCAGCAGACGGCAGACGGCTATCTGCTACAAGGCAAGGTGCGCAACGAGGGAGAGATGCCCGCGACCCAGGTGAAGGTCACGGGCGAGCTCATGGACGGGGAAAATCCGATCGAGCGGAGCAGCATCGAGATCGACTCGGTGCCGCAACACTCGGAACGGCGGTTCGGGCTTCAGTTCTCAACTGATCCGTCCCAGCATAGCCCGCGGTTGCGGATCGAGGGCTATGTGGAACCCTGATCGCGCGACCGGTCTCCACTTCACTCGACAGTGCTTCAGCCGCGGCGCGTGACGAAGCGGGTTTCGAGATAGCCTTCGAGCGCGTCGGCGCCGCCCTCGGTGCCATGGCCGGAATCACGGATGCCGCCGAAGGGCACTTCCGGCAGGGCGAGGCCGAGATGGTTGATGGTGATCATACCCGTCTCGATGCCGTCCGAAATGCGATCGATGGTCTTGGCGGACTTGGCAAAGCCATAGGCGGCAAGGCCGTAGTTCAGCCGGTTCGCCTCGCGCAGCGCATCATCCATATCCTTGACCGGCACCATCAGCGCCAGCGGCCCGAACGGTTCCTCGTTCATGGCGCGGGCGTGCTTGGGGACATTGGTGAGGACGGTCGGCTCGAAGAAATAGCCGGCATTGCCAATGCGCTTGCCACCGGTTGCGAGTTCGGCACCACAGCTCACGGCGTCCTGCACGAAGTCTTCCATGGCCTGAACGCGGCGGGCGTTGGCCAGGGGGCCCATCTGGACGCCGTCCTCGAGGCCGTCGCCGACCTTGAGCTCGGAGGTTAGCCTGGTGAAGCGGTGGACGAAATGCTCGTAGACCGGCTCCTCGATGAGGAAGCGCGTGGGCGAGACGCAGACCTGACCGGCGTTGCGGAACTTGTGCGTCGTCATCAGGCTGGCCGCCTCGTCGATATCGGCATCGGCGGCGACAATCACCGGCGCGTGGCCACCCAACTCCATGGTGGCGCGCTTCATGTGGAGGCCGGCGAGGGCGGCGAGCTGCTTGCCCACGGCGGTCGAGCCGGTGAAGGAGATCTTGCGGATGACCGGATGCGGGATCAGATATTCCGAGATCTCGGCGGGGGTGCCGTAGACCAGGTTGAGGACTCCGGCCGGCAGACCCGCATCGGCAAAGGCGCGGATGAGCTCGGCGGGGGAGCCCGGTGTTTCCTCCGGCCCTTTCACGATGATCGAGCAGCCCGTGGCCAGGGCCGAGGAGATCTTGCGGACCGCTTGGTTGATCGGGAAGTTCCAGGGAGTGAAGGCTGCCACTGGTCCAACCGGGCGCTTGTAGACCAGCTGATCGACGCCAGCTGTCCGGGACGGCACGATGCGTCCATAAGTGCGCCGGGCCTCTTCAGCGAACCAGTCGATGGTATCGGCGGCGCCGAGCACTTCCATGCGCGACTGGGCGAGCGGCTTGCCCTGCTCAAGCGTCATGATACGGGCAATTGACTCGGCGCGCTCGCGAAGCAGGTCGGCGGCTTTGCGCATCAGCTTGGAGCGGTCGAAGGCCGAGACATTGCGCCAAATCTCGAACCCCCGCTCGGCCGCGGCAAGCGCCTGGTCGAGATCGGCAATGGAGGCGTGAGCGACTGTGCCGAGCTTGTTCTCATTGGCCGGGTTGATGACCGGATCGGCCTTCCCGTCAGCGCTGGGTGTCCATTTGCCGTCAATGTAAAGCAGAACGTCAGAATACATGTTGGCCTTTCTCGCCCGCCCTCAGCGGACCTAAGCTACTCAGGAGCCGTGTGACTGTGCGGCGGTATATATGCCTATGGCTCCAATTTCGCGAAGATGCTCGATTGTCGCTTGGTCGTAGCCGAGGATCGTCCCGAGGATATGGGCCGTGTCCTGGCCGAGCATCGGAGGCGGGACGGGAGAGGCTTCACGCTGCGCGGCGAGGCCATGCGCCGGCCGCACCAGGCGGACCGGGCCAAGCTCCGGGTGATCGACGGTTTGCACAAGGTTGCGCTCGCGGACATTCGGGCTGTCGAAGGCTTCCGGCAGACTGTGCACCATGCCCGCTGGAACCTCCGCCGCGCGGCAAGCCGTGATCCACTCTGCCCTGGCGCGGGTTTTCAGGATATCGCGAAGAAGGGGAACCAGGGTGGAGCGATGGGTCGCGCGGTCCCCCGCCCGCATGAAGCGAATATCCTCGGCGAGATCCGGGCGATTGATCACCTTCCGGCACAGGGCGGCGAATTGCTTGTCATTGCCCACAGCAAGGGCGAAGTCGCCGTCGGCCGCTTCGAAGATCTCGTAAGGCACGACACTGGGATGGCCATTGCCATGGCGGCGCGGCACAACGCCCGCGTTGAGATAGGCCGCGCCGATATTGATCAGAAGGTTCATGGCGCAATCGAACATGGCCAGATCGATATGCTGGCCAGCCCCAGTGCGCTCACGCTCGTAAAGGGCAGCGGTGATCGCCTGAGTGGCCACCATGCTCGCGGTGATGTCCACGATCGCCGTGCCGGTGCGGGTGGGGGCGCCGTCCGCTTCGCCGGTGACCGACATCAAGCCGCTTTCCGCCTGAACGATAAAATCATAGCCGGGGCGGTGCGCATCAGGACCCGTCTGGCCGTAACCCGAGATCGAGCAGTAGATGAGGCGCGGGTTTATTGCTGAAAGGGCATCAAAGCCGACGCCAAGCTTATCGGCGACGCCCGTGCGGAAATTCTCAACAAGGATGTCCGCCTTGGCGGCGAGGCGTTGGACGATCTCCTGGCCTTCCCTCGATTTCAGGTCCACGGCAATGCTCTGCTTGCCGCGATTGGCGCAGAGATAATAGGTGGAGGTGCCATTATAGCTCGGGACGGACCAGGCGCGGGTGTCATCGCCACCGCTAATATTCTCGATCTTCCAAACCTCGGCGCCGAGATCGGCCAGGGTCATGGTGCACAAGGGCCCGGACAAGACACGAGAGAGGTCGAGCACCTTGATGCCCGCCAATGGCAATGGGCGTTGCCGGCCCTGAGCTTGCGAATCCACAGACGTCTCCTCTCTCGGCACCGGCTCGCCACCTTCGCAGAAGGCGCAGCGGACGCACCAGTCCATATGCCATGAACGATTGGCCAGACGCAGCCTTCTCCGCGCATCAAGCCTTGGTTGCTGGGCAGACCGTGCCAGCAGGGCGAGGCAGCGTCAACAAGGGCTCGGAGAGCGGGGCGTCGCGCGCTACTCCTTGCTTCAAGGAGCGGGGCATCTTCCTGAATTGGCTGCCGCAGAGCGACGCTTGATTGACAATACTGGCCAAGCTTCCTTGCGTACCCATATGAAAGCCGGCATTGATGCTATGCGTACAGCAGATGAAGGATAGCTGATGAGCGCTGCGGACCCCTATACGATCCTCGGGGTGGGGCGTGACGCCACTGAGAAGGACATTCAGAAAGCCTATCGGGCGCTCGCCAAAAAGCACCATCCGGATCTCAACCCGGGTGACGCCGAGGCCGAAAAGAAGTTCAAGGAAATTTCCAGCGCATATAATCTCCTCAGCGATCCGGAAAAGCGGGCCCGCTATGACCGCGGCGAGATCGATGCCAGCGGCAACGAACAGGCTCCGCGCTACCAGCGCCGCTATTATCGCGATTTTGCCGGGGGGCCGGACGATGCTTATGCCAGCAGCGCTGGCTATGCGGATTTCACCGACATGGATGATATTCTCTCCGAGTTTTTCGGGCAGCGTGGGGCCGGTCGCAAACGGACGGTCAATGCGCGTGGCCGGGATGTGCGCTACCGGCTGGAGGTGGAGTTCCTCGAGGCGATTCGCGGCGGAAAGAAGCGGCTGGCCTTGCCGGACGGCTCGACGATCGACGTGAACATTCCCGCCGGTACACGGGATGGGCAGGTTCTGCGCCTCGCGGGCAAGGGCGAGCCGGGGATCGGCGAAGGTGGCCCGGGCGATGCCTTGATCGAGATCGGCGTGCAGCCGCATCCGTTTTTCACCCGTGACGGCGATCATATCCGTATGGAGCTGCCGGTCTCACTGCGCGAGGCGGTGCTGGGGGGCAAGGTTCGGGTTCCCACGCCCACGGGCCCAGTGGATCTCAATCTGCCGAAATGGTCCAATACGGGCAAGGTCATGCGCCTCAGAGGAAAGGGAGCGCCCGGTCGCGGCGGCACGGCGGGCGATCTCTACGTGACGCTGAAGGTGGTGCTGCCCGATCTACCGGATGCCGAGCTCGAGGCGTTCATCGAGAATTGGCGGGGCGGACAGGCGCAAGAGCCGAGGCAAGGCATGGAGGTCTGAATGCTCACGATCAGCGAATTCAGGATCCGCGCAAGGCTGGAAGAGCATCGGCTGATCAGCTGGGTGGAAGCCGGCTGGCTCGTTCCCAGCGATGAGAATGGCGAGCCGCGCTATAGTGAGCTCGACGTCGCCCGCGCGGAGCTCATCCATGATCTCCAGCATGAGCTCGGCGTGAATGATGAGGGCATCGGCGTCGTTCTCGACCTGTTGGACCAGATCCATGGATTGCGGGCGAGCATGAACGAGCTGATGAAGGTTCTCTGCGCCCAGCCGCCGGACATTCGCGAAAGGCTCGTGGCCGAAGCCAGAAAGTTTCAGCGCGACGGCCGGTCTTAGATTGGTCCCCTGGCCACGATTTGGCCAACGCATACAAGGTCATTCATGTCACAACCGACGCTCAAAGCCGCCATGATTCCCGTCACCCCGTTTCAGCAGAACTGCACCTTGCTTTGGTGCACCGAGACTAATCGCGGCGTCGTGATCGACCCAGGCGGCAATATCGACAGCATCATGGATGCTGTGGCCAAGACCGGCGTTACGGTCGAGAAGATCGTGCTCACTCACGGTCATATCGATCACGCGGGCGGCGCGGCGGAGCTGAAGGAGCGGCTGGGCGTCGATATCGAAGGCCCGCATGAGGCAGATCTCTTCCTGCTGCAGACCCTCGAGCAGACCGGGCGGGGCTATGGCATCGCGGGGTTGCGCAATGTCGTTCCGGACCGCTGGTTCAATGAGGGGGATGTGCTGCAGGTGGGCAATCAGCGCTTCGATGTGCGGCATGCGCCCGGCCATTCGCCCGGCAGTGTCGTGTTCGTCAACCCCGAGAACAAGCTCGCGATCGTGGGGGATGTGCTGTTTGCCGGCTCGATCGGCCGTACGGACCTTCCCGGCGGGGATCACGGGACCCTCCTGCGTTCCATTCGGGACAAGCTCATGCCGCTCGAGGACGACTATGTCTTCATCTGCGGCCATGGTCCGGCCAGCACCATCGGGCAGGAGCGCGCAAGCAATCCCTTCCTGCGCTAAAGGACGGCTTGGTGAGAAAGGTATATATCATCGGCATCGGCGCTGGCGACCCGGATCATATGACGATCCAGGCCATCAACGCGCTGAACAAGGTCGATGTCTTCTTCGTCATGGACAAGGGACCGGCGAAGGCTGATCTGACGCGGCTTCGCATGGAGATTTGCGAGCGCTTCATGCGCGACAGGCTTTACCGCTTCGTGGAGGTTGCCGATCCGGTCCGGGACCGGCAGGCGGCCACTTACGAAGAGGGGGTTCGCGCCTGGCACGAGCAGCGCGCCGAGATCTATGAAGCGCTCATTCGCGATGAACTCGCGGAGGAGGAGTGCGGCGCGTTCCTGAGCTGGGGCGAGCCCTCGCTCTATGACAGCACGCTGCGGATTCTGGACCAGGTGGCAGCACGCGGGACCGTGGCGTTCGACTATGAGATGATCCCAGGCATCAGCAGCCTGCAGGTGCTCGTGGCGCGGCACCGCATTCCCATGAACCGGATTGGTGAAAGCATCCAGATCACCACGGGCCGGCAACTGGTGGAAGGCCGGCTCGGCAGGATCGACAATGTCTTCGTGATGCTCGATGGGGACTGCTCATTCAGGCATGTCATGAATGATGACCTGCAGATCTATTGGGGCGCCTATCTCGGCACCGAGAATGAGCTACTCGTTTCGGGACGGCTGCAAGAGGTTGCGGCAAGAATAGAGGAGATGCGCGCCGAAGCACGGGCGCGGCATGGCTGGATCATGGATGTTTATCTCCTGCGGCGACCGTAGCTGATTCGGGGGCCGGCCATAGTCAGGTGGAGACCGGCGCCTCACCGGGCGCGCCGAAATGGCTGAAATAGCGGCTGTTGATCGCGGAAACCGGCAGGATGATGAGCACGTCCACGGTGTTGAACTGGTGATCAATGAAGGCGCCCTCGCCGATATAGGCGCCGAGGCGGAGATATCCCTTGATCAGCGGAGGCAGGGCGCGCATGACGGCGCGCTCATCCACGGGCTCATCATCCCTTGCCTCGATGAAAACGCCCCGCTCAGGCCGTGCGCGCACTCTCCATTCGGCAGGGGCACGGAACTGGCGTTGCAGGAAGCTCAAGGGTTGCCGCAGCGCTTCGAGATCCGTGCCTTCCAGGCTTGCGCAGCCCAGCATCACGTCCAGCCGATGCAAGCGGACATAGTTCCAGATGCCCTGCCACAACAGCTCCACCACGGGCCGGGTGCGGTAAGGCTTCAAGACACAGGAGCGACCGACCTCCAGGAAACGCAAATCAGGCTTGGAGGCAATCAGGGGGGCGATGTCGAACTCATCCTGTGTGTAGAAGCCGAGGGTGGCCTCCGCCACGTCCTGACGCAGCAGCCGATAGGTGCCGACCACCTCGCAATCTTCGACCATGATCGCGCCCTCGGGGGCCGCGCCCAACGGGGCGACCACCAGGAGATGATCGCAGATGTCGTCGAACGCATCACTGTCGCGCCGGCTGGCGGCAATTTCGGGAGCGGCGCGGGCGCTGCGCTCCTCGTAGAAGACGCGGTAGCGCAGCGATTGCGCGGCCGCGAGCTCAGCCCGGCTTCGGCAAAGACGCACCTCGAGATTTCCCTTCCGGCCAAGAATCATTCCCGGCGGCGTCGGGTTTGAGGCTGCGTCCTCACGCTTCTGCATGATCAGGGACTGCATCATTCTGCCGGTCACTGCCATTGGTGCTGGCCCAGGATGATGCGGACTTCGCGCACCGGCCTCGCGTGTTCTAGAGCGTTTCCGCTCACGGTGACTATCGGGCGGCGGCTGAACAGCGCTCTACGCCTTGATGGGGTCAAGAAAGCAGATCCCTCCTGCGAATACTCCAGTCGACAATAGCCACCGGCCAGTAATCTGTCATAAAACATCCCAGCGCGAAAGTTGGAAGACGGAAGTATGACGACCTTGTCAATCTGTGACTGGTGCTAGCCTTGGGCGGCGGAGGATCCGGGCGCCCTTGGAGCGGATAGCGAGTTCGGCATTGCCGCGCTGGTGTTGAGGGCCTGTTCCATCGCCCGTTCCAGATCCGGCATTCGGAACGGCTTCACGAGATATCCATCCATGCCCGCAGCAAGGCACGCTTCGCGGTCCTCCTGCATGGAGTTGGCGGTCAGGGCAATAATCGGTAGGTGGGGACCGATAGGCGTGCTGGTTTCGAGCTCCCTGATCCGGCGGGTGGCCTCCAGGCCATCCATATCTGGCATTTGGATATCCATCAGAACGAGATCGTAGGGTGCGTCTCCTTCGCCCGGTCCGTTCGAGCGGTTTTGCTCGACAGCTGCGATCGCCGCTTCACCGGTTGTAACATGCTCCACGGAATGACCAGTGCGCTCGAGGAGCGAGCGGGTGAGCAATGCATTGATCGGATTATCTTCGACCAGAAGAATGTTGAGCGGGCGCTTTGGGGCGAGAGGCTTTGCCGTGCTTGATTTGGTTCGGGTGCTGGCCGATGCCTGCGTGGAGGGGGCAGGGGAGGTTTCGGGGAGCCAGCGCATCAGCGAGCTGCGGCGCAACGGCTTCACCAGGTAGCCGGAATAGCAAGGTGGCATATCCGGCAGCCGTTCGGTGCGCTCCTCCGCAGACAGCAGCAGCCACAGACGCGGCAAGGAACGGTCATGCAACTCCCAGCCTAGAGCGTCGACGAAGCGATCGGAGAAGACGCTGTCGACGAGAACAAGATGCACGCGGTTGGGGTCTCCCGCTTGCTGGGCAGCAATGCGACGGGCGTAGTCCGGAACCGCTTCCGGCCTGGCGATGCGCTCGGCGGTGGCGCCATCGCTCAGGAGATAGGCTTCGAGGCAATTGGCGGCAGGACCATCGGGCATGACGAGTGCGCACCGCATGCCCGCCATGCCGAGCTCCCGGCGAAGGCGAGAGACGGGAAGCTTCTCCACCGGCACGACGAAGCTGAAAACAGAGCCGGTGCCCCTGCTGCTCGCCACTTCCATGCGCCCGCCCATACGCTCCACAATGCGCTTGGAGATGGTCAAGCCAAGGCCGGTGCCGCCATATCGGCGGGCATTGCCGACCTCCCCTTGGGCGAATGCATCGAAGATGCGAGGGAGAATGTCCGGATCCATGCCAATGCCGGTATCGCGAACGGCACAGCGGATCATGAGCTGCCGCGGATCTGCCGGTTCCGGTCCCGCCTCCGGCCGTACAGTGACGGTAACACCGCCCCTCTCGGTGAACTTCAGCGCGTTGCCTGCCAGATTGATGATGACCTGGCGCAGACGCTGACTGTCGGCGATGACTTCGTCGGGCAGGCTGGGATCAACGAAACAGGCAATTTCCAGCGACTTCGCATGGGCGCGTGGCGCAAGCAGTTCCGTAACGTTCTCGACGAGATCGACCAGATGGAACGGTTCCGGCTTAAGGTCCAGCCGGGCTGCTTCGGCCTTGGAAAGATCAAGGATCTCGTCGATGAGGGACAGCAGGGCACGTCCGGAGATCTCAGCTGTTCGGGCATATGAGCGCTGTTCCGGCGTAAGATCGGTCTCTGCGAGCAGGCCGAGCATGCCGAGAACACCATTCATCGGTGTGCGGATTTCGTGGCTGACGGTTGCCAGGAACATGGTCTTGGCGCGGTTGGCCGCTTCCGCATGATCGCGTGCCTCGGCCGCCTCCTGGATCGCCGTTTTGAGCGCGGTGACGTCGCGCCCCACGCTCTGGATCTCGCTAATCTTCCCCTTGCGATCGACAAGGGCGACGCTATCCCAGGATATCCAGCGCTCGCCTTCGGGCGTCAGCAGCTTCTGGTCGAAGTTTGTCCTGTGTGGCAGGCGTTCGAGCGCCCAATGGGCCACCCTGTGGGTGGGACCTTCCAGGACCTCGAGGGCGACCTCCTCGCCGATCACGCGCTCGGCTTCGGTGTTGAACATCTCTTCGAAAGCGCGATTGGCGAAGGTCACCCGTCCGTCAGGGGTCATGTGCAGAATGAGGTCGCCCTGGCTCTCGATGAGACTGCGATAGCGTGCCTCGCTCGCGCGAAGTCTCGTCGCTCCCGTCTCAAGCTGCTCAACCTTGCGGCGGGCGATCACGGCTGCAATCAAGGCAGCGCCGATGGCCGTCAATGCAATCACCAGGGGCGCATCGATGGTGATGAGTTGCGACATTTCCCTGGAGATCTCGCCATCATCCCACAAAATGAGAATGGCCAAGCCGAAACTGATGGCGGCTGAGCCAAGGAGAACCAGGTTGAGCCAGCCGAGCGACCGCGCGCTCGCGCTCGCCCGCGCAGCGGACGCGGCGAGCCGCACCCCGAAAAGGTCGTCCGGGGCGTTTCGCTTGGCGTCCGAGAAGTGGGACGACGCCGATCGTTGGTCCTGTGGCAACGGCATGGGTCCGGGTTGAAGCTGAACGAGCATATCACCGAGGATGGAGCATTATCACCCCGCAACATCTATCCGAGAGGGCAGGTCCGTGGGTTGGTTTACCAATGGTAGCACCGGGGGCGAGGCTACTTGGTATGGCCTAACTTCGATCCTGTATCGGAAAGCACTTGTGAGCAGAGGGCCGCTTGCTTGCCGGTCATGCCGCCATCCGCTGCATTCGCAGCTCGTTGCGATATCCGAGCGCCTCTGCAATGTGAGGACGCGCAATCCGCTCCGTGCCGTCGAGGTCTGCCAGGGTGCGCGCAAGCTTCAGCACGCGATGATATCCGCGAGCAGAGAGCCCGATCCGTTCGGCCATGTCGCGCAGAAGCGTCAGGCTCGAATTGTCGAGTGGGCAGATGGTTTCGAGGAGATCGCCATCGGCCTGCGCATTCGTAGCGAGATGAGTGATGTCCAATGCGGTAAAGCGCGCAAGCTGGACGGCGCGGGCTTGGGCCACCCGCTTGGCGATCTCCGCAGAACCCTCGCGGGGCGGGGGCAGGGACAGATCAGCAATCTGAACTGCTGCCACATCGAGCACGATATCGATGCGGTCAAGCAGCGGCCCAGAGAGGCGGGCCTGGTAATCGGCTGCACAGCGCGGCCCCCTGGCGCAGGTGTGACCCGGTTCGCCGGCGCGGCCACAGCGGCACGGATTCATGGCCGCAATGAGCTGGAACCGGGCAGGATAGGTCACGTGATGATTGGCGCGCGCGACCACCGCCTGACCCGTCTCGAGCGGCTGACGCAGAGCCTCCAGCACCCGGGGCTGGAATTCCGGCAACTCATCCAGGAACAGAACACCATTATGGGCCAAGCTCATCTCCCCTGGCCGAGCTTTCAGGCCTCCGCCCACGAGCGCGGCCTGGCTTGCCGAATGATGCGGCGCGCGGAACGGTCGCCGTCGTCCGAGCCTGCCCCCGGAAAGCTCGCCGGCCACCGAGGCGATCATGCTGACCTCCAGCATCTCGCGTGCGCTCATCGGCGGCAAAATGGACGGTAGGCGCTGGGCGAGCATGGACTTGCCAGCACCGGGCGGTCCGATCATCAGCATGTTATGGCCGCCGGCTGCCGCAACCTCCAGTGCGCGTTTTGCGCTCTCCTGTCCTTTGATGTCGCGCAAGTCCGGCAGGCGCTCGCAATCCTCAGCATAGGCAATCGCCGGACGCGACAGCATCTGCGTGCCCTTGAAATGATTGACGAGCTGAATCAGGTTCGCGGGCGCCAAAATGTCGAGATTGTCGCCAGCCCAGGCCGCTTCGGCGCCGCAATCCTTCGGGCAAATGACGCCTTGCTCGCGCGCACTCGCTGAGACGGCTGCCGGCAATGTTCCTGCAACCGCTGTGATTGAGCCGTCGAGAGACAGCTCGCCAAGCACCACATAGTGGGTCAGCGCCTCGGCCGGGATCACGGCCATCGCAGCCAAGAGCCCCAAGGCGATGGGGAGGTCGTAATGGCTGCCTTCCTTCGGCAGATCGGCCGGGGCCAGATTGACGGTAATGCGCTTTGGCGGGAGCGCGAGCCCTATCGCCATGAGGGCGGAGCGCACCCGTTCCCTGCTTTCTGCAACGGCTTTGTCGGCCAAGCCAACCACAGTGAAACCGACGAAGCCCGAAGACATCTGAACCTGTACGTCGACGGGCACGGCCTCCACGCCCTGAAACGCGACGGTGCTGACATGCGCTGTCACTGCGACCCCCTGCTCATCCCCTCAGCTCAGGTGAAGCCTAGCCAAACCCGAGACCGTTCACAAGAACAAAATAGGAACATTGTCAGCCGGCTGAAGGTCTGGACACGGTTGGAACGCATTGGTTCGGTGAAGCGCTCGACAGGCGTTATCTGGCTGACTAGAACGCCTGTAAGCGGCTTGGGCCGATCAACATTGTGGAGCGGCTGACGCCATGAGACCTGATCGCGATGCACCCGTAGTTTCGAGGCTGGTGGTGGCGTTGGATGGCCCGGCCGCCAGCGGTAAAGGCACGCTGGCCAGGAAGCTGGCAGAGGCCTTCAACCTCGCGCATCTCGATACTGGCGCCCTTTACCGATCCGTGGCGGTGATGGTGCTGCGCTCAGGCATTCCAGAAAATGATGAGGACGCTGTGGCCGCGACGATCGCCCAGATGGGCGCTGGGTCCATACCCGAGCGCGAGCTGCGCAGTGAAGCTGCCGGACGGATCGCCTCGGTGGTTGCGGCGATGCCAAAGGTGCGGGCGGCCCTGTTGGCCTTTCAGCGGGAATTTGCAGCATCTCCCCCTGCGGGGAAAGAAGGCGCGGTGCTCGATGGCCGGGATATCGGCACGGTGGTCTGCCCGCAGGCGGATGTGAAATTTTTCGTGACCGCCAGCGTGGAAGAAAGGGCAAGACGGCGTCATGCGGAGTTGCAATCGCGCGGGGAGAGCATAACATATGAGGCGGTTCTCGCGGATCTAAAAGACCGCGACGCGCGCGACCGCAGCCGAGCCGAGGCACCGCTGAAGCAAGCTGAGGACGCGGTCTTGCTGGACACGACGGAATTGGATATAGAAGCCGCGTTCAGGCAGGCCGTCGACGTCATCGCGCGGCGGAAAGGAATGGGTGTGTCGGCTAGCCCGGCGCGCCCTTGAGCTTGTCCGAAGCCGCTTTGCTCCTGGCGTGCAGGGGCATTCGGAACAGGATGTGTATATCGAGCCCGTTTATGCGCGGCGGCCAAGGGGCTGCTGAGCAGAGCGGGATGTCCTGCGGTTCCCGTGGGCAAACCCCGGTTGCCCGGCAAGGGCAATTTCAATGATGAGGATTTATGACTGACGCAACTGCTGCTTCGCTCCACCCGTCGCGGGAAGACTTCGAAGCACTGCTCGCTGAGAGCTTTGGCAATACCGATTTTGCCGAAGGCAGCGTGGTCAAGGGCAAGGTCGTTTCGATCGAGAATGATTTCGCGGTCATCGACGTCGGCCTGAAGACCGAGGGGCGCGTGCCCCTGAAGGAGTTCATGACCGCCGGCAAGGAAGATCAGCTAAGCGTCGGAGACGAGGTCGAGGTCTATCTCGAGCGCGTCGAGAACGCCATGGGCGAGGCCGTGCTGTCGCGCGAGAAGGCGCGGCGCGAAGAGGCCTGGGTCCGGCTCGAGAAGTCCTTCGAGTCCAATGAGCGGGTCGAAGGCAATATCTTCGGTCGCGTGAAGGGTGGATTTACGGTGGATCTCGGCGGTGCCGTGGCGTTCCTGCCCGGCAGCCAGGTGGATATCCGGCCGATCCGCGACATCGCGCCCCTGATGAACATCCCGCAGCCGTTCCAGATCCTGAAGATGGACAAGCGCCGCGGCAATATCGTCGTGTCGCGCCGGGCCGTGCTCGAGGAAACCCGTGCCGAGCAGCGTTCGGAGCTGGTGCAGAGCCTGTCGGAAGGTCAAGTCGTGGAAGGTGTGGTCAAGAACATCACCGATTACGGCGCCTTCGTCGATCTCGGCGGTATCGACGGCCTCCTGCATGTCACCGACATCTCCTGGAAGCGCGTTAATCACCCTGCAGATGTCCTGTCGGTCGGCCAGACCGTCAAGGTGCAGATCATCAAGATCAATTCCGAGACCCAGCGCATCAGCCTCGGCATGAAGCAGCTGGACAAGGATCCGTGGGAGGGTGTCGAGGCCAAATATCCGGTCGGCATGAAGGTGAAGGGCACGGTGACGAATATCACCGACTATGGTGCCTTCGTGGAGCTGGAGGAGGGTGTCGAAGGCCTCGTCCATGTGTCCGAGATGAGCTGGACCAAGAAGAACGTCCATCCCGGCAAGATCCTGTCGACGAGCCAGGAAGTCGAGGTCATGGTGCTGGAGGTCGATCCCAACAAGCGCCGGATCTCACTCGGCCTCAAGCAGTGCCTGGCCAATCCGTGGGAATCGTTCGCGGACCGGTATCCGGTCGGCAGCACCGTCGAGGGCGAGATCAAGAACATCACCGAGTTCGGCCTGTTCATCGGGCTCGACGGCGATGTGGACGGCATGGTTCACCTGTCCGACATGGACTGGAACCGCTCCGGCGAGGAAGCGATCCAGGACTACAAGAAGGGCGATGTGGTCAAGGCCGTCGTGCTCGATGTGGATGTGGAGAAGGAGCGCATCTCGCTCGGCTTCAAGCAGCTGCAGGAAGATCCGATCGAGGCCTCTGCCGCAAAGGGCATGAAGAAGGGCGACGTGGTCACCTGTGAGGTGATCGGCGTGAAAGAGGGCGGCATCGACGTTCGCATTGCCGATACCGATCTTACGACCTTCATTCGCCGGGCCGATCTGTCCCGCGACCGTTCCGAGCAGCGGCCCGAGCGGTTTGCCGTCGGTGACAAGGTGGATGCCCGCATCACTAATTTCGAAAAGGCCAGCCGGCGTATCGCCGTCTCAATCAAGGCCCTCGAGATTGCCGAGGAGAAGGCTGCTGTGGCGCAGTACGGCTCCAGTGATTCGGGTGCGTCTCTCGGCGATATCCTGGGTGCTGCCCTCAACCGGGCGAAGCAACAGGCGGAAGACGCTGCCGAAGACAAGGACTCGTGACAGATTTACGCCGTCACGGCATGATACGCATATTTTGGATATGATGCCGTGATGGATGCTGACATTCTTGCTGATCGCCGCCGCCTCAAGCGGCGGCTTTCCTTCTGGAGAGTTTTCGCGGTTCTCGCCGTGCTCGGGGCGATACTCATCGCCATAATTGCCAGCGCGGGAACCACAGAAATCAACAAATTCCAAGATCATATCGCCCGCGTGCGGGTCTCGGGTGTCATCGCCGACACCGATGGATATGAGAAGCTTCTGGAAGACCTGCGGAAGAACAGCCGGGTCAAAGCCGTCATCATCGAGGTGAACAGCCCGGGCGGCACCACGGCGGGATCCGAACTCCTCTACAAATCCATTCGTGAACTGGCTGGCGTCAAGCCGGTGGTCACCACCATGGGGACTGTTGCCGCTTCCGGCGGCTATATTACCGCGATCGCAGCCGACCACATCGTGGCCTTGGGCAATACAACCACCGGATCGATCGGTGTCATTCTGCAATGGCCAGAGGTAACGGAGCTTCTGAGCAAGCTCGGGGTCTCGATGAACGAGATCAAGAGCGGTCCGCTCAAAGCAGAGCCATCCCCCTTCACACCCCTGCGCGACGACGTGCGGCGGGTAACTCAAGCGCTCGTCGATGACAGCTTCGACTGGTTCGTGGGGCTTGTCGCAGAACGGCGAGGCATGAGCATCGGCGATGTGCGCCAGATCGCGGATGGGCGCGTGTTTACCGGCCGCCAAGCTGTGGTGGCCGGCCTGGCCGATGAACTTGGCGGTGAAGAGGAGGCGCTGAACTGGCTGCGCACCCAGAGGAACATTTCCCGTGATCTGGAAGTGGTAAACTGGCCCGTGCCGGATTCGAGCGAGCTTGGCCTCGGTGCCCAGGCCGCGCGGCTGCTTCTAAGCGCGATCGGCCTAGGTGACTTTTTTGACACAGTTGAAAAAACTATTCAGTCAGAAAGACTTAGCCTTGACGGTCTTGTGTCCATTTGGCACCCTAACTGACATTGGGACAGGAGCTCTGTCGAACTGAACAGAGATACCTCGGGGTGGAGGGGGCATGATCAAGTCTGAGCTCATTCTGCACATAGCTCAGCAGAATCCCCACTTGTATCAGCGCGATGTCGAGCGGATCATCAATACGATCCTAGGGGAAATTCGCGACGCGCTCGCACGTGGGGATCGGGTGGAGCTCCGTGGCTTCGGCGCCTTCTCCGTCAAGGAAAGGCAGCCTCGTGTGGCGCGTAATCCGCGCACGGGAACGCCGGTGGATGTGGGTGCCAAGCGGGTGCCTTATTTCAAGACGGGCAAGGAGCTTCGCGACCGTTTGAATGGCGGCTCTCAAGACGGGGAAGAGTGAGCACGCCCTTTGTTGAGGGATGCGGCCTGCATAGGCGCGCATGACCGCTAAGGCCCCTGCGGGGACACGTCGACAGTATAAGCTATTCCCTCGTCTTCCGCTTCCCTGATCACCATCGCGAACGCTCTCGGATCCGGTGAGAGTGAGCGGACCGCTTCGCTCGCCAGCTCTCCGCGATGGTGCTCCACAGCATCGTCGATTTTCGCCGAGCAGCTAAACAGCTCTTGCATCTTTGCTCGCTCTATCTTCATGCGGCTCGCCTGGAGCATTTTCAAGCGAAGTGGGGCACCGGCTCGCGTCAAGAAATGCGACCAGCAAAAGATCTCCTTTTTGGAGCGGGCATAGACGGCGCATTCCTCGCCTCGTGCTTTGGTGGGCGCGGTCTCGTGCAGAGTGCGTGTCAGCCTCCAGCCATCGGTAATTGTCCTGGTGAGTTCGCCTGCGCAACGGGTCATCGGCAGGCCGCATAGATCCCTGCTTGCCCTTATGGCGTCGCGGTATCAACCATCGGTCGATCGTCGGACTGTCTCGGTCGCCGCCAATCTGATATCATAGGGAATCGCTGTTTAGCCGGTGTTTGCTCCGGTTGACAGTCCCCGTGATTCCTGCGGAGACGGCTACCGTCCAGGTCTCCACGACAAGCGCGGAGTGCTGTTTTGAAGCGCATCCTTTCGTGGCTTTTGGGCATTCCCGTTGCCCTGATCGTCATTATTGTCGCCGTCGCGAACAGGCGGCCGGTGGTGTTCTCTCTGGATCCGTTCGATATGGAGCAGCCATGGCTCTCCTTCGAATTGCCGCTCTATGTGCTGCTGGTTGCCACCATTATCCTCGGCATGCTGATCGGGGGGACATCCGCCTGGCTCAGCCAGGGCAAGTGGCGAAAAGAGGCGAGGCTGCAACGGCAGGAGGTTCGCAGGCTGGAGACCGAGCGCGACCGCAGCGCGGTTGCTGCCTCTGATCAAAGCGTGCCCGTGCCACGCACCACCCAGGTGCCGGCTCCGCTTCATCCGGTCTAGATCAATTCACCGTTTTGGGGAGACGGTGAAATGATCTAAGTTCTGTTACGCAGTTCCGCAGGGGAAGGCCGGTTGGAATTGCTCTAGTCGAGAGGGGCTCCATGCGGATCATCGATGCCAATGCGATCCGGGACATCGCAAGCTACCGGGATTTCGTCGACGCCTTGCGTGATGGCTTTGCCGGCAGTATCTCGACGCCCCTCCGCCATCATCATTCGCTTCCACGCGGTGACCGCGCCGAGGGATTGTTCCTGCTGATGCCGGCCTGGACGGGCCTGGCACAAGAAAGCGCCGCGCTGGGCAGCTATATCGGCCTCAAGATCCTGAGCGTTTTCCCCGATAATCCGACACATGGGCGGCCAAGCATCCAAGGCCAGTATCTGCTGATCGATGGCAAAACCGGTGCGGCCATAGCCTTGATCGAGGGCGCGGAGCTCACCGTCCGGCGGACGGCCTCGGCCTCGGCGCTCGCTGCCTCCTATCTCGCGCGAGAAGGGGCTGAAACGCTCCTGCTGGCAGGGGCTGGGGCATTGGCTCCCCATCTCGCCCGCGCGCATGCGGCTGTGCGGCCCATCAAGCGGGTGCTGGTCTGGAACCGGTCGCGCGACAAGGCGGATGCGCTTGCACAAACGCTGCGGGCCGAAGGGTTCGAGGCAGCAGCCATTCCAGACATGGACAGCGCCGCGCCGGAGGCCGACATCATTTCCTGCGCAACCATGTCCGCCGAGCCGCTGGTGCATGGGGCCGTGCTGAAGCCTGGGGTCCACGTGGATCTGGTGGGCGCCTTCAAGCCCAGCCTGCGCGAGAGTGATGACGAGGTCATGCGACGCGGGGCGGTTTACGTCGACACGCGCGAAGGCGCCTTTGCCGAAGCCGGCGATATCGTGCAGGCCATCGATGCCGGGGCGCTCAAGGCCGACAAGATCCGCGGCGAGCTTGCTGATCTCTGCACTGGCCGGGTGGCCGGGCGGATGTCCGACCAGGAGATCACCGTGTTCAAATCTGTCGGAACGGCACTCGAGGATCTCGCCGCAGCCATCATGCTCTATCGCCGTGCGGAGGCGGCATGAGGGGCCGGTGCGGTGCGCTCGCAGCGCTCATCACGGTCGTTTCTCTCATCGCGGCGGTAGCGCCCTCGCATGCGGGCGGGCGCGCCGTTGTCGGGGTGACCCCGGAGGGTGAGACCTGCTTCCTCGGCGGGGCTGATGGTGCCAACTTCATCGCCGCTGAGCAGATCGTGCCCTCGCTCGGCTATAGTCAGGCCTATACGCTCATCACCCTGTCCGGTACCCTCAGAGAGGTCAGTGCGGTTGGTCCGGCAGAACTCACCGAGACGGGAGATTGCGAGGCGAGCTACGGGGTTGAGCTGGCGTTGGAGGATGACCAGCCGGGGGTGTTTGCGGTTGCCGTCTCTGGCCATGAGGCGGACGTAAAGAGCCTGTTGCCGAAGGCGCTGGCGGTGAAGGAGCCGGACGAGCGCGCACGCCAAGTGCTCACCGATCACCTCAAAGCGGCAGGGATTGCCGAGCCCGAACTCAAGTTCAAGCAAGTCTTGTCGGTGGATCTCGATGGAGATGGACAGGACGAACTGGTGATCAATGCCGCGCGGATCGGCAATGATGGCGCCGTCGCGGGGGATTATTCCGTGTTGCTGGTGGCGGGGCGAGAGAAAGTCATTCCCATTCGCAGCGACGTGGTGGCCGCCGCGGAGGCGAGCTCGGAAGAGCAGGCCGCCTCGCTCCTGAACAATCAGATCGTTGCCATTCTCGATATTGACGCCGATGGCAAATACGAGATCGTCACCTATAGTGCCTTCGATTTCGGGGATGGGTGGGATGCGGCGGCGATTCGGGGAGATCGCGCCGAACATGTGCTTTGGTGCGGATGCGGCGGATAGAGGGTGTCGCGTTCCGACCGAAGCCGGTTGTAACTCTGGCTTGGTTCGCATTTTCGGCTGGCGGTGTCGCTGCACAGTTCTCGCACCGACCCCTCTGATCTGTTATAAGCCGCGCAAACAGATACAGGCAGCCAATGAGCCCGCTTCCCAACCCGATCTGCGTCGCCCTCGATACGCCGGATGTCGACCGCGCCGTATCCCTTGCCCGCGCGCTCAAGGGCGTGGTCGGCTTCGTCAAGCTGGGGCTCGAATTCTTCTATGCCAACGGCCCCCAGGGTTATGAGCGGGTTGCCGCCTGCGGTGTGCCGGTGTTCCTCGATCTCAAGCTGCACGATATTCCAAATACGGTTGCAGGCGGTCTCAGGTCGATCACCCGCCTTGGCATTCCGCCGGCGATCGTCAATGTTCACGCCACGGGTGGAGCGGCCATGCTGTCAGCCGCGCGGGAGGCGATTGATGGAGCGCCGGCCGATGCGAGGCCGAAGCTGATCGCGGTGACCATTCTCACGAGCCTCGATGGCATGGACTTGGCGACGCTCGGTTTCGACATGAGCCATGGGGCAGATGCGTCGCATCATGCCCTGCAGCTTGCCGCGATCACAGCAGGGTGTGGGCTCGACGGCGTGGTGTGCAGCCCGGCAGAGGTTGCCGCCATGCGCGCGGGCTTCGGCAAGCATTTCATGACCGTGGTGCCAGGCATTCGGCCTTTGGATGCGGCGAGCGGCGATCAGAAGCGGATTGCCACACCGGGTGACACGATCAAGGCGGGTGCCCATATTCTGGTGATCGGGCGGCCAATCACTGCCGCAGCCGACCCAGTGAGGGCCGCTGAGGCCATCACATCGGAAGTTGATCGCGCGCGCGAGGCAGCGAGTTGAATGCACGAGTGAAAGTCTGCGGGATCAGCGAACCCGCCACGTTGGAGGCAGCGCTCGCGGCGAAGGCCGACATGATCGGCTTCGTGTTCTATCCTCGCAGTCCGCGGAATGTCGCGCCGGCTGATGCGGCTTTTCTCGCACGGCTGGCCGGTCGCCAGGCGCAGAAGGTGGTGCTGACGGTCGATGCGGATGATCAGAGGCTGAGCGAGATCGTCGCCGCGGTGGAACCGGATTTCATTCAGGCCCATGGCACCGAGAGCCCCGAACGGGTTTCTGAAATTGTAAGCCGGTTCGGCGTGCCTGTGATCAAGGCCATCCAGGTTCGGACGGCCAGCGACATAGAGGCGGCCGCGCGCTATGAAGGGGCGGCTGCGCTGATGCTGTTCGATGCAGCAGCACCCGCCAATCTCGCCAATGCCTTGCCGGGGGGCAATGGGGTAGCCTTCGATTGGTCACTGCTCAGCCAGCACAAGGGAAATAAGCCCTTCATGCTCTCGGGCGGTCTGACGCCTGAGAATGTGAAGGAGGCGATCCGCCTGACGGGTGCCCCGATCGTCGACGTGTCTTCGGGCGTGGAGACAGCACCAGGCCGGAAGGATCCGGATCTCATCAGGAATTTCATTGAGGCGGTGAGGGGGGCGGGCTAGAACCCGTTTGGATCTGAATTCTTGAAAGCCAGCTTTATTCCGCATGACTGAAACCGCTCCCATCGCAAACACCTATCGCTCCGGGCCCGACGAGCGCGGGCATTTCGGCATTCATGGCGGACGGTTCGTCGCGGAAACGCTGATGCCGCTGATCCTGTCGCTCGAGGCGGCCTATAATGCGGCGAAGACCGACCCGGCCTTCCATGCGGAGCTGAACGGTCTGCACAAGACCTATTCAGGCCGGCCAAGCCCGCTCTACTTCGCCGAACGGATGACGGAGCATCTTGGCGGCGCCAAGATCTATTTCAAACGCGAGGAACTGAACCACACCGGGTCTCACAAGATCAACAATTGCCTGGGTCAGGTGCTGCTCGCGCGCCGGATGGGCAAAACGCGGATCATCGCGGAGACCGGCGCTGGCCAGCATGGGGTGGCGGTGGCAACCGTGTGTGCGCGGTTCGGTCTGCCCTGCGTGATCTATATGGGCGCGACGGACGTTGCCCGGCAGCGGCCGAACGTGTTCCGGATGAAGCTGCTCGGCGCGGAGGTGCGCCCGGTCACCGCCGGTTCGCAGACGCTGAAGGACGCCATGAACGAGGCGCTGCGCGACTGGGTCTCCAATGTGGATGATACGTTCTACATCATCGGCACGGCTGCTGGGCCGCACCCTTATCCCGCGATGGTGCGCGACTTTCAGGCAATCATCGGGCAGGAAGCCAAAGAGCAGATCCTCGAGGCCGAAGGGCGGCTGCCGGATGCGCTGGTGGCGGCCGTCGGCGGCGGGTCCAACGCGATCGGCCTGTTCCATCCCTTCCTGGATGATCGCGACGTCAAGATTTTCGGCGTCGAGGCAGCAGGGCGGGGCATCGATACGAGCGAGCATGCGGCATCGATCGGCGGCGGCCGGCCGGGTGTCCTGCACGGGAACCGCACGTATCTTCTGCAGAACGATGACGGACAGATCCGGGAAGCGCATTCGATCTCCGCGGGGCTCGATTATCCCGGTATCGGGCCGGAACATTCATGGCTCAGTGATATCGGCCGGGTGAAATATGTGCCGATCACCGATAAGGAGGCGCTGGCTGCGTTCCAGAGCGTAACGAAGCTCGAGGGCATCATCCCGGCCCTGGAAAGCGCCCATGCGCTGGCCTATGTGGAAAAGCTCGCACCGAGCATGGGCAAGGATGAGATCATTATCGTCAATTTCAGCGGACGCGGTGATAAGGATGTGTTTGCGGTTGCAGAGCATCTTGGCGTGGAGATGTGAGCCATGAGTGCCGAGCACCGTACCCGTATTGACGATTGTTTCGCCGCGCTGGCGAGGGAAGGGCGCGCCGCGCTCGTCACCTTCATCACGGCGGGTGATCCCGATCACGAGACCTCTCTTGCCCTTTTGAAGGGACTGCCTGGGGCCGGCGCCGATATCATCGAGCTTGGCATGCCGTTCACCGACCCCATGGCGGATGGGCCGGCTATCCAGGCGAGCTCGCTCAGGGCATTGGCGGCCGGGCAAACGCTCAAGAAGACGCTGGCAATGGTCCGGGACTTCCGGGCTGAGGATGACCGCACGCCGATCGTGCTCATGGGTTATTACAATCCGATCTATAGCTATGGGGTCGAGCGGTTTCTCACGGATGCCCGCGAGGCCGGCGTGGATGGGCTCATCGTGGTCGATCTGCCGCCGGAGGAAGATGAAGAGCTTTGTCTTCCGGCATTGCGGGCAGGGCTCAACTTCATCAGGCTCGCCACTCCCACCACCGATGAAAAGCGGCTGCCGACGGTGCTGAGGAACACGAGCGGCTTCGTTTATTACGTCTCGATCACGGGCATCACCGGAACCCGTGCCGCGGACGCGAGCGCCGTCAAGCAAGCTCTGGATCGCATCCGTGCACAGACCAGCCTGCCGGTCGCCGTGGGCTTCGGGGTGAAGACGGCGGCACAAGCGGCCGCGATCGCCGCCCATGCGGATGCGGTGGTGGTGGGATCGGCGCTGGTCGATGTGATCCGGAACAGTCTCGCGAATCAGGGGCCGCCGGCAAATGCCATTGGTGATGTGCATCGGCTGGTTGCATCTCTGGCGGAGGGCGTGCGCGGTGCCCGCGCCGCCGCAGCAGAATAGGAGCATAGCGCGTATGCCGTGCGGCCAGCGCCGATGCTGGACGATGGGTTCGCACGGCCGTGCCCGAGAGGAAAATTCGTGAACTGGATCAAGAATTTCGTCCGCCCGAAGATCAGCAACATCCTGTCTCGCCGGGAAGTGCCGGACAATCTTTGGGTCAAATGCCCGGAGACGGGCCAAATGGTCTTTTACCGGGACCTCGAGGCCAACCAGTTCGTGATTCCCGGCAGCGACTATCATATGCGCATGCCGCCGGCTGTGCGTCTCAAGGGCTTGTTCGATGAGGGCCATTACGAGCAGATCGAGATGCCGAAGGTGGCGACCGATCCGCTCAAATTCCGTGACCAGCGGAAATATGTGGACCGCCTCAAGGAAGCCAGACAGAAGACCGGGAAAGAGGATGCCGTGCAGGCCGGCGTCGGAAAGCTCGATGGGGTCGAGACTGTCGCCGCCGTCCAGGATTTCGACTTCATGGGCGGCTCGCTCGGAATGGCTGCGGGCGAAAGCATCATCACGGCGATGCAGACGGCCGTGCGCCGCAAAGCCCCGTTCATTCTGTTCGTTGCTTCCGGTGGAGCCCGCATGCAGGAGGGCATCCTCTCGCTCATGCAGATGCCGCGCACGACCGTGGCGGTCGAGATGCTGAAAGACGCACGGCTGCCTTATCTCGTGGTGCTGACCAATCCGACGACCGGCGGAGTGACAGCCTCCTATGCGATGTTGGGGGATGTTCACATCGCAGAACCAGGCGCGCTCATCGGCTTTGCGGGACCCAGGGTGATCGAGCAGACCATCCGGGAAAAGCTGCCCGAGGGCTTTCAGCGTTCAGAATACCTGCTGGAGCACGGCATGGTTGACATGGTGGTGCACCGACACGAGATGCGGGCGACGCTCAGCCGCCTGGTGCGGATGCTGATGCATGTGCCGGAACCGTTGCTGATTGCGGGATCAGAGGATACAAAGGGCCTCGCTACTGCGGAAACCGAGACGGCAGGCCAGGGTGACGCTGCCGTCAGCTCCACCTGACAAGAGTGGATTTAAGCCAGAGCCAAACGGGACGGTGCGGCCAATGCCCGGCGTCTGGCTCTGGTCCATTGACAATGACCCTCGTTACGTTGCTCGGACCTGAACTGCCCATGCAACGTGTGAAAGCCAGGAGATTGGCCAATGTCGCTCAGCGACGCCATCCTGCCACGATTGACCGCCTTGCACCCGAAGGTCATCGATCTGTCCTTGGATCGCATGTGGCGCATCCTTGCGGCCTTGGGTCATCCCGAGCGCAAGCTGCCGCCGGTGATCCATGTGGCCGGCACCAATGGCAAAGGCTCGGTGACGGCATTCGTACGCGCGATGCTGGAGGCCGCCGGAAAGACGGTGCATGTCTATACCTCGCCGCATCTGGTGCGCTTTCACGAGCGGATCAGGCTAGGGGCGCCCGGGGGCGGGCAATTGATCAGCGATTCCATGCTCGCTGCTCTGCTCGAGGAGTGCGAGGCATGCAACGGCGGGGCACCGATCACGGTCTTCGAGATCACCACGGCAGCGGCGCTGCTTGCCTTCTCGCGACATCCGGCGGATTACCTCGTTCTCGAGGTCGGGCTTGGCGGCCGGCTGGATGCAACCAACGTGGTTGACCCGGTCGTCAGCGTCATCACCATGATCGATTACGACCATCGGGAGTTTCTGGGGGATACCCTTGGCCAGATCGCGGCGGAAAAGGCTGGCATCATAAAGCCGGGCAGGCCGTGTGTGACCGGCGTTCAGAGCGAGGAGGCGCTGCAGGTGATCGAGCAGACGGCCGCCCGCAGGGGCGCGCCGCTCATCGTCGCGGGGCAGGAATGGCAAGCATTCGAGCAGCATGGGCGCCTGGTCTACCAGGACATGCAAGGCCTGCTTGATCTGCCTTTGCCGAGGCTCAATGGCCGGTTCCAAATCGACAATGCGGGGCTTGCAATCGCGTGCATGCGGACGCTCGATGTGCCGGGGGTCGGGGAAGCTGAGATCGGAAAGGGACTGCTCACAGCCTCGTGGCCAGCGCGTCTGGAGCGGCTCGACGGCGGGCCGCTTACGGCCTTGCTGCCGCAGGGCTCAGAGCTGTGGCTTGATGGGGGGCACAATGAATCCGCCGGCCGGGTGCTGGCCGCTTCGCTTGCGGAGATCGAGGAGCGCGTCTCCCGGCCGCTTATCCTCATCTGGGGCATGCTGCGCACCAAAGATCCTGCCGCGTTCATTCGGCCGTTTGCAGGGCTTGCAAGGCGGGTCATCACGCTGGCAATCCCGGGCGAGGCTGCCGCGGAAGACCCGACGGTGCTGGCGGCAATTGCTGCAGAACAGGGGATCGAGAGCGAGATCGCGAGTTCCCTCGCCGACGCCCTGGAGCGCGCCGGATCGGATGCCGATTTGGCTCCGCGGGTTCTGATCTGCGGCTCTCTCTACCTGGCGGGGCATGTCCTTGCCGCGCATGAGGGCGTGGTCGAAACAGGACCGTGAGGATCCGTTTAAAGAGCAATTTCAAGGATAAGCGTAGAGCGCCGTGGTGCAATTGGCCTGCGGTCGCGGCGTATGTTGCTGTTGCGTAATAGCAACAGTTTGGTCAAATAGTTAATTTTTTCCAGAGCTTTTTGCTAAGTCGTTCCACGGCCGTGCAGAATCTAATAAAATTCGTTAACGGACGGTGGGGGACGCATGTTGGAAACAGATGATCGTCACCGTCGCCTTCAGGCGAAAGCAGAGGGCTTCGGGTTTTCGGTTCGCAGGCGGGTGTTACCTGCCTTGGTCGAAAAGGGCCGAATTTACTACATCGTGGATACCAGGAACGAGATCGACTCCTTCGGCGATTTCGCCAGCCTGGAGGACACGGAGGTTTTCCTGAATTTCCTGATCGGTATCCGACAGGAGCGGGAAGGGGGCGCGGTGCGGGTCAGCGTGGAGGAGGAACCCGTGCAGCACGAGCCACTGGCCGCGTGACGCCTCGGGCGAGGTTGGCTCCGCTATAGCGTGTACGGAGCCGCGCTGTCATCGTGCGGGCGCAGGGCAGACGGTTGGGAGGCTCAGTTTTGGGTCGGCCATAAGGACGCACGTTGGTCCGGTTGCGCAGGATCACGCCAACCATCATCGATGGCCACCGTATTGGCATCCTGGACCGGTGTCCGTGGCCGCCACTGCGCGACGGCTGCATCGATCTCGGCCAATTCACGGGCGGCAAACTGCGATTTCAGAGCGTCGGCCCGCTGTGCCGCCTCCTTGTCGCCGGCACGCGCGCATACGGCGAGCCAGAAATAGGCCTTGCGGGCGTTCTGGGGAACACCGAGCCCCTTCTCGAGGAGCACCCCGTAATTATACTGGCTGTCGCGAATGCCATACTCGGCGGCAGCGGCGAACCAACGGGCGGCCTGCGCATAATCGGGCGTTTCCTGACCATCGCCGGCATAGGCCACCGCCAGGTTGTGCATGGCTTTCACATTGCCCTTTTCGGCCGCACGCAGATACCAGATGCGGGCCGTCGCCAGACTGGCGGGAACGCCGGTGCCGCGCTCAAACATCATGCCAAGCCGGTATTGGGCGGGGGCAAGACCCTGGGCCGCAGCCTTCTGGAACCAGCGCATCGCGACGGTCGCCTCGCTGGGGCCATCTCCCTCAAGCAATTCCGTAGCAACGATGAACTGGGCCGCGGGGTCGCCGGCTTGAGCGGCCTTGCGCAGGGCCGGTGAGCCCACGCGCTCGGGCACCACGTCCTGGTGCATCATGGGCGCGGGCTGAGCGCTGGATGCATCATCTGCCGTCGCCACCCAGTTCGAATGGCGCGAGGATGATTTCGAACCGCCGGTCTCGATATTGCTGAGGGAGGCTGGTGTGGCGGCAACGGTTGGAATTTGCAGAAGTGACGAGCTCTTGCCAATCGAGCCGGTGGTCACGGGATCAGAAGGTTCGGCCTCGGTGATACCCAGTACCTCGGTGAACTGGTTGAACCAGTCGGTGAGCTTGCCCGGGGTCAGGTAGGATCCGATCGAGAAGCCGGAGCTGTGCTTCTGCTGGTCCTGCTCAGCGGCAGGCTTGTCGCCGCCTTCTGCCACGGTGGGCGCCGGTTGGTCATCCTGATGGCCAGACAGCAGGTTTGTGTGCCGGCCACTCAGGCTATAGGCGGAGATCGCCAGCAATAGCAGAACCGCGCCGGCAAGGACGAGCGGCTTGCGGCGAACGACGGGGTTGCCTTCGTCCGCTTCAGATGCAGGCGATGCCGATTTCTCCTCACCACCGCGACCCAAACCAAGGGCGCGGAGCTTGCCCAAGGGATCGAAGCGGCGGGGCTGGTTCTGCGGTGCCTGGGCAGCGGCTTGCGCGGCCCGGCGCGCCGCGGCGATAAAGTCATCCCGCCGGGTGATCGTCTCGATCGGCCGCTCGGCCTGCGCAGGGCCAGCGCTGACATCACTGTCGGCTTTCTCGGCCTTCTCCGGCTTCTCTAGCTGATCGGCGCTGGCCATCGCTGCGGGGCTAACGGTCTCATCGGGATTGGGCGCCGTTGGCGAGACAAGGTGAGGCTCGGCCTTCCCTTGCTCTTCCTGCTTCTGCTCATCCGCCGGTGGTTGGACGAACGGCAACCTGCCATTCGACTGCCCCGCCATGAAGGGCATCTCAATCTTCCGAAGAAGGTCGGGAATGTCGGCCGAACGCTCTTCGCCATCCTGTGCGGCGACAGGAGGCTCCTCGGAGGGCGGCGACGGCGGCTGCCCGGTCTCTTTGGGCTGCTCGCTGGCGGTCTCCATTCGCTGTTCGACAGTCGCGAGCCGCCTGACGATTTCCTGCAGGGTGTCGTGGACGATCACCAGGGTCTTCTGGGTCTGCTCGTCGGAATCCGTGATGCTGCGCTTCACCGCGGCAAGGCCGTTCTGAAGGGCCTGGAGCTCCGGGGACGGGCCGGTCGGGACTTCGCCGGCACGCCCGGCCGCATGTTCGGCGGTGCGAGCGGCCAAGGCGCGCATTTCCGATTTGCTCTGCTCCATCGCCTTGAACAGATCGGCGACGCTGCGTTCTACGGCGTCAATCTCACCAAAGCGCTTCTCGACTGAGGCAAGCTTTTCCGTCAGGGCGACGATATGGGTCTGCAACTCCATCAGCACCTCGCTGCTGGGTTGATCTTCCGCTACGGCGCGCAAGCGCTCATCCAGCTCGTCGATACGAGTGGTGAGTTCCGCGACCTGTCCCTCGAGATGGGCTGAGCCCCGGTCGGCCTCGACGGCGAAGAGCCGTTTGGAAAGGGTGTCGATCTGGCGGTAGAGATCCTCACGCTCGGAGGAGGTATCGGGCTGGGCGCGGGCTTCGTTGATCGTCTGGGTGAGACGCTCCTCGCGCTCAAGGAGCTCGCTGCGCAGATCGCTGACGACGCCCTCCATGGTGCGCCGGGCCGCGGCTTCCGCATACTCCTGGGCCTCGTCCAGCCTTGCCGTGAGAGCCTCGAAGCGGCTGTCGATTTCAGCGGGATCGATCCCGACCGTCTCACTTCCGGCCGCAATGCCTGCTTGGGCGCTGAGTGCAGCAAGACGCTCGTGCAATGTCTGGAGAGCGCCGCGGTTTCTCTCCTCATTGGCTGCGATGTGGTCGACGACCCTACGCAGCGCCGCTTCCAATGACGCCGAGACGTCGACAGAGGGGTTGGATTGAGTATGGTTCACCTGGCGGGCTATGCCGGACAGGCGGTCGTTGATGGCCGCAAAGGCCTCGACCGTGCGCCGCTCGTGGCGATCGACCCGGGCAAGCAGAGCTTCAACCGGCTCATGTGCCATACGCTCTTCATAGAGGCGCCCGGCTGCGGTCTGCTGCTGCTGGCGCGTGAGCTCGGCCAGGCGCTCCTCAAGGCCATCGAGCTTGCGCTGGATATTGCCGGAGATCAGTGCCGCGGGCTGGGAGCCCTGGACCGGCTCCTGCGCGGTTTCCATGATCTTGGCGGTGAGCCATTGCCCAAGCGTCAACCCGCTTTTTCGCGCTGCCTCCTTCGCAGCCTCTCGCGCTTCCGGGTCAATGCCTTTGATGCTCCACGGGACGCCGACTGTCATCGGATCACTCACCATTAACGCGACCCCGGCAGGGTCAAACCCCAAAGCAGGCGGCTGATAGCCGGTCTCCGCGAATTGGGAATCACTCGGATAAAAGTTAACCAATTGGGTAAATTATAAGTTAACAGGCTCGCAAAAGGCCGCTCTTGGCCTGTCATTAGCGTCCACGAGCACTGGTTGACGTGGAGGTCACCTGATAGATTGGGAGGAAAACGACAGGAGATGGCGCATGGTTCGAAAGCAAACCGCACAGCCGGATCGCATGAAAGTTTATACCATTTCCGATTTGTGCGAGGAGTTCGAGGTTACGCCGCGGACACTTCGTTTCTACGAGCAGAAAGGGCTGCTCAGTCCAGCCAGAAAAGGCTGGACGAGACTGTTCAATTATCGCGACCGGGCGCGATTGCAACTCATTCTGCGTGGCAAGCGCGTGGGGCTGTCGTTGGAGGAAATCAAAGAGATCCTCGATCTTTACCAGCTGCGGGACGGTCACGTGATGCAGCTGACGGTGGCCTCCCAGAAGCTGCGCACGCGGCTCGACCATCTCAAGACACAGCGGCAGGAGCTCGAGGACACGATCGTCGATCTCGAACGAACTTGCAGCATCGTGGAGGGCATGCTGAAGGAAAAGGAGAAGCTTGCATCGGCGATGGCGAGTTGATCGGATACGGATGGAGCGCGACGGCATGACTGGATTGAACCTGCCCAGACCCGATTGGATGACGGAGGAACTCGACCTCGTGGCGGATTCTGCGCGCCGCTTCTTCGACAACGAGTGCGTTCCGCATTACGAGGCCTGGGAAAAGCAGGGCGCGGTCGATCGCGAGGTCTGGAGCAAGGCCGGTGCGCAGGGCCTGCTGTGCGCGGAAGTGCCGGAGGCCTATGGCGGTGCCGGGGGCAGTTTCGCGCATGACGCAGTGATCGCCCGCGAGATGGGGCTCTCAGGGGTCGATGGCTTCGGGCTCATGCTGCACAATGCGATCGTTGCGCCATACATTCTCCATTACGGGTCGGAAGAGCAGAAGCGGCGCTGGCTACCGCGGCTTGCGACAGGCGAGCTGATCGGCGCCGTCGCCATGACCGAACCTGCCGCGGGATCTGATCTCCAGGGCGTCAAAACGCAGGCGCGGCGCAGCGGCAACCACTATGTCATCAATGGCCAGAAAACCTTCATTACCAATGGTCAGATCGCCAATCTGATCGTCGTCGTCACCAAGACTGATCCCGAACGCGGCGCCAAGGGCACCTCGCTCTTCGTCGTCGAGGCGGATGAGGTGGACGGATTTCGCCGCGGACGTAATCTCGACAAGATCGGCCTGAAGGCGAACGACACGTCCGAGCTGTTCTTCGACGAGGTGCGGGTGACGGCGGATTGTTTGCTAGGTGGCGAAGAGGGTCAGGGTTTCGTCCAGCTGATGCAGCAGCTCCCTCAGGAACGCCTCTTGATCGCCATACAGGCCGTCTCACGGATAGAGCGGGCGATCAGCGTCACTCTCGATTATGTCAAGGAACGCAAAGCTTTCGGCAAGTCGATCCTCGAGTTTCAGAACACGCAATTCGCACTGGCCGAGGCAAAGACGGAAGCAACGATTGCAAAGGTCTTCGTCGATCATTGCATCGGCAGGCATCTGGAGGGCGCACTCGATGCGCCCACGGCATCCATGGCGAAGTATTGGGTTACCGATCTGCAATGCAAGATCATCGATAATTGCCTACAGCTACACGGCGGCTATGGTTATATGAATGAATATCCGATCGCACGTATGTTTCGTGACGCTCGCGTAGAGAGGATCTATGGCGGGACGAACGAGATCATGAAAATGCTGATATCGCGCAGCCTATGAGAGCGGCATGACAGCTCTGTCCAAATTGGCCTTACGCAAGCTCGGCGGCATCGCGGCACTGCTGTGCTGCGCAGCATTCCCTGCTGTCGCCCACGCGGATCCACAGTCGTCGCGCTATACGATCGAGGAGACCAGCGATGGCGGGTTTCTTCGCGTGGATCAGCAGACAGGCGGGATTTTGAAATGCGCGGGCAAGGAGGGGACGATCACCTGCGTTCCCGTCAATGACGACAGTCAGCAGCTCCGTCAGGAGAACGAGGAACTGAAGGCGGAGAACGCCAAGCTCAAGGAGAAGATCGCCGAACTCGAAAGTGCCATAAAGAGGTCAGACCCGGCGGATAATTCGTCTGCAGAAAAGCAGTTGAACCAGATTCTGGGGTTCTTTGAAGACATGGTCAAGAGATTGTTCAGATTTGCGCAATCTCTGGAAGATAAGCCGGGCGAAAATATTTGAAAACAGAATTTATACAGTTTGTCGATAGTTTGTCAGTCGCGACGCGCGGCCAGGGTTTGGTTGACGTCACTCCAAAGGTGACGGGATGGCTCGAAGACAGACAGGCCCAGGATGGGCTTCTGACCTTATTTATTCGGCATACATCGGCCTCTCTCGTCATCCAGGAGAATACCGATCCCGACGTCCGCGCCGATCTGGTTGCCGCATTTGACCGATTGGCACCTCGGAATGCCGGTTATCTTCACGATCTTGAAGGTCCTGACGACATGCCGGCGCATATCAAGGCAGCCTTGACCGGCAGCAATCTCTCGGTGCCCGTGCAAAATGGAAGGCTGCTCTTGGGCACTTGGCAGGCGCTCTATGTCTTCGAGCACCGTGACCAGCCGCATCGCCGCGAGATCGCCGTTCATTTCATCGGGTCGACAGGCGCCGAGGAATGACGACTGGGGAGCGATTGCGTTGAACCATTCAAGAAAGACGCGGTGATGGCAGGATATCATTTCATCATCGCCGACGACCATCCCCTGTTCCGAGACGCGCTGCGCCATGCCCTCACGGCAGCCTATGCGGGAGCCCAGGTGGAAGAGGCCGGGTCGCTGGATCAGGTTACGGCGCTGCTCGAGCAGCATGACGCCCTGGATCTCGTGCTGCTCGATCTCAAGATGCCCGGCGTACATGGGCTTGCCGGTCTGGCGTTCCTGCGGGCACAATTTCCGGAGGTTCCAACGGTGGTCGTCTCGGCAACGGAGGATCCGCCAGTCATAAGGCGGGCGATGGCCCTCGGTGCATCCGGCTTCATTCCGAAATCAGCACCTGCGGGCACGATCCGTCGCGCGATCGAGCACGTGCTCTCCGGAGAGGTGTGGCTGCCGCCGGATGTGGAGGCAACCAGCACGGAAGAGGATGAAACCGATGTGCTCGCACGCCGGCTGGCAACGCTCACGCCTCAACAGGTTCGAGTGTTGATGATGTTGCGGGAGGGCATGCTGAACAAGCAGATCGCCTATGCGCTTGGGGTGTCGGAGGCGACGGTCAAGGCCCATGTCTCGGCGGTCTTGCAAAAGCTCGGGGTCGAGAGCCGCACACAAGCGGTGATCGCCGTCGGCAAGATCGATGAGGAACGCGGGCAATCAGACGCCGCCATGTAATCTGGTTGGCGCAGTGTGACATTTTCCAGACAAGCATCAATAAAGATGACTTAAAGATGAACGGACGTCTTCGCGACTCGCATGGCTCGCCTGCGAAAAGCGCGCTTTCCACAGAGCTCGTTCGGGATCACAAGCATTCATATTGAGTGTCTTGGAGAAGTCCGATGGCTTCCGTTCCCGCAGCCGCCCAGGCGCCTGCGTTTTCCGGCGTTAAGATACCCGCCGTTACAGGTTGGCTTCGTTCATTGATCGCTGTTGAGGGGCCGAGCAAGGGCGTCTTGCTGATCGTGCTTGCAACGGTGTTCTTTTCCATCTCAGACACTTCCGCGAAATATCTGACCGAGAGCATCGGCGCGGTCCAGATCGCCTGGATTCGCTATGTGGTGTTCTGCGCGCTCGTCGTGCCGGTGGCCGTGATCCAGGGCGGCTGGCGTGTCTTTCATACCGCGAGGCCCGGCCAGCAGGTGATGCGCGGCTTCTACATGGTGCTGTCAACCATCCTGTTCATTTCGGGGCTCGCCTATCTCAATGTGGCGGACGCGACGGCTATTAATTTCGTCTCGCCCGTCTTCATCACCGCGCTGGCCATTCCGCTGCTCGGGGAAAAGGTCGGCATCCGGCGCTGGGTTGCCGCGGCTGTGGGGCTCATCGGCGTACTCATCATCGTGCGGCCCGGCTCCAGCGCGTTCCAGCTCGCTGCGTTGTTTCCGGTGGGCGCCGCCGCGGTCTGGGCATTGGCGGCGATCTCGACCCGGGTGATGAACTCCACGGAAACGCCGCAGACAACGCTCGTCTATTCCGCGATCGTCGGCGCTGTGCTGCTCACCATCTGGGTTCCGTTCGAGTGGCAGACGCCGAGCCTTGCTCACCTGGCGATCGGTGGCTTAATCGGTGTGTCATCGACGATTGCCCATCTGCTGTTCGTGCTGGCCTACCGTCATGCGAATGCCTCGGTGCTCGCACCCTTCTCCTATATCCAGATTATCTGGGCGAGCGGCGTTGGCTTCCTCATGTTCGGCGTCGTGCCCGGCCCATGGACCTATGTGGGTGCTGCCGTGATTGCGATGAGCGGCCTTTATACCGCCCATCGCGAAAGACTGGTCGCACGTAAGGCTCTGGATGCGAAGCAGGCAGACGGCGCCGTGCAGCAGGCTTGAGCCGGCGCCGACTTTACCAGCTCGGCAGGACCGCACCCTTGAAGCGCTCGTTCACGAAGGCCTTGATTTCAGGGGTGCGATAGGCTGCGATCAACTCCTTCACCCACGGGGCATCCTTGTCCTTGGTGCGAACGGCAATGACGTTGACATAGGGGCCCTTAGGATCCTCCC
The DNA here is from genome assembly GCF_038811545.1 of Rhodoligotrophos sp. CJ14. Lineage (GTDB taxonomy): Bacteria > Pseudomonadota > Alphaproteobacteria > Rhizobiales > Im1 > Rhodoligotrophos > Rhodoligotrophos ferricapiens. Next base: position 2,252,082 of record NZ_CP133319.1, on the reverse strand, counting down.
GCAGGATCGCGCTGGTGGGTTCGATGCCGGCATCAACCGCGTAATTGGTGTTGATGGCCGCCGCATCCACATCGGCCAGGGAGCGAGGCGTCTGGGCTGCATCGAGCTCAATGATCTTCAGGTTCTTGGGATTCTCCACGATGTCCACGGGCGTGGGCTTGTAGCCCACTCCGTCCTTCAGCTTGATGATGCCCTTGTCGCGAAGTAGCAGAAGGGCTCGCCCGCCATTGGTCGGGTCGTTCTGGATGGCAATGGTGGCGCCATCCGGGACCTCGTCCCAGCTCTTGTGTTTCGACGAATAGATGCCGAGCGGGAAGTTCACCGTGGTCGCGACCGAAACGAGGTCGAACTTGCGATCGGCAATCTGGTTGTCGAGATAGGGCTGGTGCTGGAACGAATTGGCGTCGATCTCACCGGCATCGAGCGCCGCATTGGGCACAACATAATCGGAGAATTCGACGATTTCGATGTCGAGGCCTTTCGCCTTGGCGGCTGGCTTGACCTTCTCCAGGATTTCCGCGTGCGGCCCGGGGCTCACGCCGACCTTGATGGTCTCGGCGGCGGCCTGGGTGGTCAGGGCGGCGATGCTGAGAGCAATCGCCGCGAGATATGGTTTGAGTGACATGGCTCGAGTTCCTTAAGAGGTCAGATGGTAACGCGGACGCGCTTGTTGGCGCGGCGGGCGAGATATTCGCCAAGGCTCTGCAGGCCCTGGACAAGGACCACGAGGATAAGCACCACGGCGGCCATCACCTCCGGCATGAAGCGCTGATAGCCGTAGCGGATGCCGAGGTCGCCGAGACCGCCACCGCCCACCGCGCCGACCATGGCGGAATTCGCGACGAGGCTGACGATCGACAGGGTGAGGCCGAGCAGGATGCCGGGCATAGCCTCGGCGAGCAGGACCTTGCGGACGATCTGGAAGGGTGTTGCGCCCATGGCGAGCGCGGCCTCAACCAGACCCTGGTCGACCTCGCGAACCGCCGTCTCGACGATACGTGCGATGAACGGAACCGCGGCAACGCTGAGGGGCACAATGGCGGCGGCGGTCCCGATGGAGGTTCCCACAACCAGCCTGGTGAATGGGATGATGGCCACCACGAGGATGATGAAGGGCGTTGAGCGAACCACATTCACGATCACGCCCAGCGCCTTGTTCAGAGCCGGGGCAGCAAAGAGCTCGCCGCGGCCGCTGGTTGCCAGGAACACGCCCAGGGGTATGCCGAAGATCGTTCCGATGGCGGCGGAGATGGCGACCATCTGAACGGTTTCGGTGAGGGCGCGCAGCAGGATGTTGATGAGCTCAGGAGACATAGCCGAGATGCTCCACACCAAGGTCGAATTGTTGGAGATAGGCGGTCGCCTGGCTCAGGGTGGTGTCACCTGGCGCTGGTAGGGCGACCACAAGGCTGCCGAACGGCCGGCCGCCGATTGCATCCACCTCGCCCTGCAGGATGGTGACATCCCTATCAAGGTGCCGGGACAGGCGGGTCACCACCGGATCAGTGGCATGCGGTCCAGCGAAGGTGATCCGGATCAGGGCCTGGCGGTCGGGACCAGGCTCTGCGTGCAGGCGATCGGCGATGAAGGCCGGCAGTGCGCGGCTGCTGACCGCGCCGAGGAAGGCGCGGGTCACTTCATGCTGAGGCCGGGTGAAGACATCGAACACGTCGCCTTGTTCGACGATGCTGCCGCGGTCGAGTACGGTCACCTGATGGGCGATCTCCTTCACCACGTCCATTTCGTGAGTGATCAGCACGATGGTCAGCCCGAGCTCGCGGTTGATGCGGGCGAGAAGGCCGAGTATGGCCTGGGTCGTCTCCGGGTCGAGGGCGGAGGTTGCTTCATCCGACAGCAACAGCTTTGGCTCGGTGGCCAGAGCGCGGGCGATGCCGACCCGCTGCTTTTGTCCGCCCGACAATTCCGCGGGGTAGCGGTCGCGCTTGTCAGTGAGACCAACGAGCTCCAGCAGGGGCTCGACCCTGGCTTTGATCGATTGCTTACTCTGGCCCTGAAGCTCCAGCGGCAAAGCGACGTTGTCAAAGGCCGTGCGCGATGACAGCAGGTTGAAGTGCTGGAAGATCATGCCAATGGAGCGGCGTGCCTCACGGAGCGCACTTCCCGTGAGATGCGAGACCTCCGTCCCGTCCACCAGCACGCGGCCTTCGGTCGGGCGCTCTAGCCCGTTGAGGAGGCGCACCAGCGTGCTCTTGCCTGCGCCGCTCCGGCCGATAATGCCAGCGATGCTGCCCCGGGGGATGGAGAGATCGACACCGTTCAGTGCCGCAACTTCCAAGCTTGCGCCACGCGGCTTGAAGCGCTTCGAGACGCCGATCAACTCCACCATGGGCGTGTCGGCGACCGAAGACCTGCGCGGACCCCTCGTGAGGGCGTCCGCACCGGTCTCGTATTGGGTCGAGGTGTCGAGGTCGTCCGGCAAGGAGCCATAAGGCAGCACGCCGGCTTCGAGCCCCGTTCTGATATCGGTGATCAAGGTCATTGCGAAGACTGGCTCCTATGCGGCGCGGGGCGTCGCTTAAAACGCCGGGAGGATCGAGCCCTCGAACTTCTGCTCGATGAAGGCGCGGATCGGTTCCGAGCGGTAGAGCGTGATGTATTTCTTGATATTGGGATCGTTCTGCCGATCGTCACGGGCTGCAAAGATGATTGCCCAGACCGAATCAGTGCCCTCGGTGATCAAGGCATCTTCGCGCTTCAGTCCGGCGAGATGCGCGTAGTTGTTGGATACAAAGGACGCGTCGAGGTCATCGAGCGAGCGGGGCAGCTGCGCCGCATCGAGTTCGACAAAGGTCACGTTTTTGGGATTTTCTGTGATGTCCAGCACGCTCGCATTCGTGCCGGCGGCCGGATCGAGCTTGATGACCCCGGCCTGTTGAAAGAGGAACAGCCCGCGGGTTCCATTGGTGGGATCGTTGGGAATGCCAAGCCGGGCGCCCTCCGGCAGATCCGCAAGTGACTTAACCTTTGCCGACCATATGCCGCCGGGAACGGAAATGGCCTTATCCAAGGCCACCAGCTTGTAGCCGCGCGCCTTGATCTGGTTGTCCAGATAGGGCTTGTGCTGGAACGCGTTGAGATCGATCTCGCCTGCGTCAAGCGCCGCGTTTGGCTGGTTCCAGTCGCTGAATTCGATGACCTCCACACGCAACCCATCTTTTTCGGCGAGCTTGGCCGCCTCGCGCAGAATGTCGCCATATGGTCCAGCCGATACGCCGACCTTTAGGCTCGAGTCTGCGAGCGCAGGGGTGTGGAAAATGGCGGCGCCGGAAAGGGCGAGGCCGATAATGGATGCGAGGATGGAACGACGGTTCATATCTGTCTCCGAAGCAATGAGAGTTCGCGGCTACGGCATAAGCCGGCCGGCAGTTCTGGATGGTGTTGGATGAGAGAGATTGAGCAGGCTGACGCGGTCAGCGGCTCAATCACGCATACAGGTGGGGGACGTCACTGGCTCTCCTCGCACATCTCAAAGCCAGACGGAGGCCGTCATGGCGCTTTAGCTGTTGGTGACGCGGCGCAAGCTGCTGCTCAAATCCCGCGGTGCAGCAATCGGCTGCACGTCGGAGAAAATGCTCTATCGGGTTCGTAATGTCAATCCGTTCGTTCGTAAAAAAGAACAAGATGGCTTTGGGTGCACAGACGACCGAAGTCGTGCATTGCTTCCGTGACACCGCCTCGCTATAGGCAAAGACCTAAGGGTTCATGGCGCCAGTGACGGATCATTGGCGAAACTTGGACCTTATGCGGACCGCTATGGCAATCACACTGCACAAGAACGCTGCCGATTTCGAAAGCCGCTTCACGGCGCTGCTCAGCACCAAACGGGAAGTGGCCCAGGATCTGAACCTCACGGTTGCTGAGATCATCGCCGATGTGCGCGCCCGTGGGGACGCGGCCATTGTCGACTACACGCGGCGGTTCGACCGTCACGATGTCACGCCGACGACGCTGGCCTTCAGCCCGGCGGAAGTCGATGCGGCGATGGCGCAGGTCGCGCCGGAGGTGATTGCGGCCCTCGAGCTCGCCTATGAGCGGATCGAAGCCTATCACCGGCGGCAACTGCCTGCGGATGATCGTTTCACCGATGCGGCGGGCGTGGAGATGGGGCATCGCTGGACGGCGGTCGAGGCGGTCGGCATGTATGTGCCGGGGGGAACAGCCGCCTATCCCTCCTCGGTGCTCATGAATGCGGTGCCGGCGAAGGTTGCGGGTGTCGAGCGGCTGGTGATGGTGGTGCCAACGCCCGATGGACAGGTGATGCCGGCGGTTCTGGCTGCTGCCCGGATTGCAGGCATTCACGAGATCTATCGCATCGGCGGTGCTCAAGCCGTGGCAGCGCTCGCCTATGGTAGCGAGACGATCCGGCCGGTTGCCAAGATCGTGGGCCCGGGCAACGCCTATGTGGCGGCTGCCAAGCGGCAGGTGTTCGGCACGGTCGGCATTGACATGATCGCGGGGCCCTCGGAGGTGCTGGTGCTGGCCGATGGCGCGAATGATCCGGCCTGGATTGCGGCGGATCTGCTTGCCCAGGCCGAGCACGATGCTTCGGCACAATCGATCCTCATCACCGATGATGAAGATTTCGCCGCAGCGGTCGAGACGGAAGTGCATCGCCAGGCGGCGCTGCTGCCGCGGGCTTCGATCGCTCAGGCAAGCTGGCGTGATTTCGGCGCGATCATCATTGTGCCGACCCTCGAGGACGGATTGCCTCTGGTCGACAGGCTCGCACCCGAACATCTCGAGATTGCGGCCGAGAATGCGGATGGGCTGGCAGAGCGGGTCCGCAATGCCGGGGCGATCTTCATCGGGCGCTATACGCCGGAAGCGGTTGGGGATTATGTGGGCGGCCCCAATCACGTGCTGCCGACGGCGCGAAGTGCGCGGTTCTCATCGGGCCTCAATGTCCTCGATTTCATGAAGCGCACCTCGATCCTCAAATGCAGCGCGGATGCCTTGGGCGCGATCGGGCGGCAGGCGATCACGCTTGGCCGCGCGGAAGGGCTGGAGGCCCATGCCCGATCCGTGGCGATCAGGCTCAATCTTCTGCACGATTGATCAGCGGGCGGGGTTATGGCCAAGTCAAAGAAACATGATGAGGGCCAGACACCGCTGCCGACGCATCGTCTCATCGAAGTGCGGCTCGATGAGGCGAGCCTTTCCACCCATTCCCGCGATGTGGAGCACGAGCGGCAGGTTGCGATCTACGATCTCATTCAGCAGAACGCGTTCGAAGTTGTGGGAATGGACCGCGGTCCCTACCGGCTGATGCTTTCTGTTGCCGAGAACAGGCTGCTGTTCGACATTTCGGACCATCAGTCGCAACAGTGCGCGGTGTTCGGATTGTCCATGTCTCCTTTTCGTCGGCTGGTGAAGGACTATTTTCTGGTCTGCGAAAGCTATTATCAGGCGATCCGGACAGCGACGCCTAGCCAGATCGAGGCCATCGACATGGGTCGCCGCGGCTTGCACAATGAAGGCAGCGAGTTGCTCCGCCAGAGATTGAGCGGCAAGGTCGAGATTGATTTCGATACGGCGCGGCGGCTGTTCACCTTGCTGTGCGTCTTGCATTGGCGCGGTTGAAGGGGCAGCATCCATGGCTGGCGAGCTTCCCCAGGCGGTGCTTTTCGCCTGCGGCCAAAATTCGGTACGCTCACCGATGGCCGCCGGCCTGATGCGGCATTTCTATGGGCATAAGATCTATGTCCTGTCCTGCGGCGTTCATGTGGGCACGCTCGATCCCTTCGCGGTTGCCGCGATGGCAGAACTGGGTATCGACATTGCCAATCATCACCCGACGAGCTTCGAGGATCTCGCCGATACGATGATCGATGTCGTCATCTCGCTGACGCCGGAAGCCCATCACCAGGCGCTGGAGCTCACCCGCACCCTACCGCTTCAGGTGGAATATTGGCCGACGCTCGATCCCACCCTGACGAGCGGCGGGCGTGAGCAGCGGCTCGATGCCTATCGCGCCGTGCGCGACAGCCTGCTCGCACGTATAAGGTCCCGGTTTCCACTCTCCGCTGCGCCCGTTGTATAAGTGGTCATCACCATTGCATTGGGCCCCTGCAAGGTTGTAGTCACGACCAAGCGGGAGTCCGCTGCGCATTCTCATCCATCGACTGTCGGGGCCCTTCATGTCAGAAGATACAGTCAAGCTTGTGCTCGCAAGCGCGTCGCCACGCCGGATTGCGCTTCTGGAGCAAGCGGGACTTGTGCCGGATCTGATCTTTCCGGTCGATGTGGATGAAGAGCCGCGAAGACGCGAGGCGCCCCGAATTCTTGCGGGCCGGCTCGCACGGGACAAGGCCGATGCGGCAGCCGCTTCACCGGCGGTGCGGGCGCTGGGGCGCAATGTGTTCATTGTCGCTGCCGATACCACCGTGGCGGTTGGAAGGCGGAATGTGGGCAAGAGCGACGATGTGGACTTCGCCATCGACGCGCTCAAGCTTTTGTCCGGCCGCATGCATCGGGTCTATACCGGGGTGTGCGTGATCACGCCCAAGGGGCGGCATCTGCTGCGGGTCGTCGAGACCCGTGTGCGGTTCAAGCGGCTTACACGCGAGGATATCGAAACCTATATCAAGTCGGATGAATGGCGCGGCAAGGCGGGCTGCTATGCCATTCAGGGCCGAGCGGAAGCCTTTGTCCGGGCGATCGGCGGAACCTATTCCAATGTCGTCGGATTGCCGCTCTTTGAGACGGTGTCGATGCTCCAGGGCAGCGGCTATCCCGTCTATTACCGGTGGTCGCAACAGCTCGAGGTCTGACCCATAAGCATGAGCCGTGAGAAGAAAATGGATGCTGCCGAACCGATCCGGCTGCGGCCAAGGCGGCCTTGTCCGATCTGCGGCAAGCCTTCGGCTCAGAAATACCATCCCTTCTGCTCGGCGCGTTGCGCGGATCTCGATTTGCACCGGTGGCTCGGCGGTCATTATCGAATTCCCGGTTCGGCGGAGGAGGATGCGGCCGAGAAGGACGGAGATGATGGCGAGGGTCGGGAGCTTTAGCTAATACGGTTGAAATCGCCTTCAGATCGACTGGACAGGGGCCGAACGATCTCCTATAACCCACCCGCCGGCGAGACAAGGCGCTCCTCTCAAGAGGTGCGCTGGCCCGCGCCGACCATGCCCAGGTAGCTCAGTTGGTAGAGCAGCGGACTGAAAATCCGCGTGTCGGTGGTTCGATTCCGCCCCTGGGCACCACATTTTGCTTTTAAAAATCAATATCTTAAGCCGAGTGGCCACCCATTATGGGTGGATCGCATGTTGCATCATGTTGCGAGCCAGTTCCCTTGATTTCCGCGGGTTTCCTGAGGGGCACGGCAGCTCCACGCAACATGGATGCGACATGGAATTGCTTCTGTGCAGCCACGCACATCCGCGCTGGCAAGGAATCAACATCAGTGCGACCAGATACTATGCGGGCGGCAGGATGCTCGTCGTGGCGGTGCCGATCACTTGCCAGGGCCATCCTCTACTCGCCATCGTGTTGTTGACGGTCAGCCATGGCGTCATGACTACATCGTGGCACATGATCGCAGGACCCGCACTCAGAGGCATACCTCCATTTGCGCAGTGGCCGAGGCGGGGGCGCATTGACTGATCGGCGCGACGGCTGCCGCATAGCGGAGCAGACGCGCGAAGCCCGAAGCGCCGGGCCTCAGGTGGTATCGTCGCGCAGCGCGCGCAGGGCGTTCAGAATTACCGCCACATCGATGCCTTCTTGAAGTAAAGCGCCTGCGACCGGTGTGATGAAGCCGAACGCAGCGGCGATCATCGCAATACCGGACAGCGCCAGTCCTGTGATGATGCTTTGCATGGCGATGGCGCGGGTTCGGTGCGCGATCCTTACGGCACCGCCGAGTGGTTGTAAGCGGTCCGTAAGTACCACCACATCGGCGGCCTCGGACGAGGCGGTGGCGCCTCCCGCTCCCATAGCAACGCCTACGGACGCGGCTGCAAGTGCCGGTGCATCGTTGATGCCGTCGCCAACCATCATCGTTGCTGCATGGCGCATCTCGTTGCGGACGGCAGCCACCTTGTCGGCGGGCGTTGCCTCGGCGATTACGGCCTCGAGTTCAAGCTCGGCAGAGATGCGCGAAGTCGCCTCCGCATCGTCTCCCGTCAACAAAACGGTGCGCTCAATGCCGGCGGAGCGAAGGATCTTCAGAGTATCATTTGCGTCGCCGCGCAGCGCATCGCCGAACGTGAAGATGCCGGCCGGCTCCCCGTCGAGCGCAACATAAACCCTGAGGACGGACTGTCCCCGATACCTCGCGTCGCTCTCATGCGCCCAGATGGGCAAAAGCCCTGGGCCGAGCACGAGCCTTCGCGCGCCGGCGCGGACATGGATATCGTTCACCGTGCCCTCCAATCCGGAGCCGCGGTATTCATGGACCCTATCGGGCTGGAAGAGCTGCAAACCTCGGTTTCGTGCCGCATCGACGATAGCTGCGGCCAGAACGTGGTGCGAAGCCAGCTCCAGCGAGGCCAGAAGTCTCAGAACGTCGTCCAGTTGGCGACCTGGCGCTGCTTCCTGCTCGATCAGGTGGACGCCGCCATGGGTGAGTGTGCCGGTCTTGTCGAACACGGCGGTGCGCACCTGCGCGAGCGCCTCGAGCGCCGCGCTGCCTTTCATGAGAACGCCCTCTCGTGCTGCCCGCGAGACCCCGCCGATGAAGGCCACGGGCGCGGCGAGGATGAGCGGGCAGGGGGTGGCGACCACGAGGACGGCGAGCGCGCGGACGGGATCGCGCGAGACGTACCAGGCGATGCCGGCGATGAAGAGCGTGGCTGGCAGAAGAAAGAGGGCGAAGCGGTCCGCCATGCGAATGAACGGCGCCTTTGCCGTCTGCGCGGCCGCAACCATGCGCACGATCCCCGCATAGGTGCTCTGGTCGGCGGCGGCGGATGCACGCATCCTGAAGGCCTCGCCCGCATTGACGGTTCCACTGCGCAGGAGAGCGCCTGCGCCGCGGGTTTCGGGCAGCGGCTCGCCCGTGACGGCAGATTCGTCAATGCGCGCCGTCCGGTCGAGCAGGATGCCGTCCGTCGGCAGGACTTCGCCGGCCTGCACCAGCAGTTCGTCACCCGGGCGGACGGTCTCGACGGAAACCGTCTCCAGCGATGGCCCAAGCTTGCGATGCGCGAAGCGCGGCGATCGGTCCGCGAGTGCGGTCAGGTCGCGCTGGGCGCGCCCGCGCGCGAAATCCTCTAAGACGGTGCCGCCGGCATACATGATCGCGACCACGATCGCGGCCAAAGGCTGGTTAAGCAGCAGCGCCGCTGCAATTGAAACGAGCGCGATGACATCGACGCCGAACCGCCCGATCCAGAAGTCGCGAACGATCGAGACCAGAAGCAGTGCCGCGACAGGAACAGCCGCCGCCGCCCAGATGATCTCCGGCTGCAGGCCGAAGATCGCCGGCGGCATCGTCGTGAATTGCAGGATCAGCCCGAGGCTCAAGCCAAGGAGGGCCAGGACGAGCAATGCACGCCTGAGCAAAGATTCGGAGAACGTGGATGACCATGATCGAGCTGAAAGATGCATCGTGAAGATCCCGAGTCATATCCACGTGATAGGCCTTCACCGCAATGGCGATGCTTCGCTCGTTTAGTGGCAGTCCATTGCGAATACAGGGTGTGGCGGTATAGACGCCGTCGGGTTTGCTTTGCCTGGTTGCGATGTGCATGCCTGGCGCGAATGCATCGTCTAGGGATCGGGGATTGCCTCTTGTTCAGAACTCCGGCCTCCGCCCATTGCAGCTCTTATCGCATCGGTCAAGCTGCTCGAAAGCAAGGGCTTTTCGACAATGGGCACGAGCGCGGCCGCAGCCCTGCGGCGTAGAGCCGGCGTCGGATTGCTCGTGATCAGGATGGCAGGGTGGCTGACGCCCATCGTGCGCAGCTTGGCCAGCAGCTCGAGCCCGTTCAGATCCGGCAGGGCGTAATCGATGATGAGGCAGGACCGGTCGGGCACCGTGTCCATGGCCAGCATGGCGCCGGCCGTGGCGAAGGTGCGGACCTGATAGCCCTCGAGCCCAAGCAGGAATGCCAGCGAATGCCGAACCGCCGGATCATCATCGACGAGGATCACTGCTGGTTGAGGAAAGGTCATGTTTCCTTGAGTTCCGATGCGGCCGTTCTCAGCCTCGCAATCAGTTGCCTGGAAAAGCCTCCCCTGTCGTCTCCGGAATTCTACGTAGGTGGATTACCGGAATTTAGCGCCCCGGAGCGGTCGGCTACTGCTTTGGTCATGCAATTCGAAGGCGAGGCTCTTCCCATGTTGATGCAAGTGACCAAGCAGATCACCCCCGGTCGGGCGCCGAGCGTCGCAAGGCCGTTCGGTTCCGTGCCGCTGTTCGATCAGATGGACGTCATGGGCGCGCCGATACGATACGACCGCAACGGCGAGATCTACGGCGAGGAGGAGCCCACCGGCTATCTCTACCGTGTGAGCTCCGGGGCCGTTCGCATCTGCCGGCTGCTGAGCGATGGCCGGCGGCAGATCAGCGGGTTCTACTTGCCGGGCGATGTCTTTGGCCTCGAGGCGGACGACACCCATCGATTCTCAGCCGAGGCTGTGGTTGCAAGCGTCATCACCGTCACGAGCCTCGGCGCCGTGCTGCGCCAGGCCGAGCGCGACGGCGAGCTGGGCCGGCAATTGTGGAATGTGACGGCAAATCATCTGGCAAGGGCGCATGAGCATATGCTTCTGCTCGGTCGCAAGAGCGCGTCCGAGCGTCTCGCCACTTTCCTCATGGACATGCGCAGACGGTCGGGGACGAGCGGGACCATCGAGCTGCCCATGTCGCGCAACGACATTGCCGACTATCTCGGGCTGACCATCGAGACCGTGTCGCGCACCTTCTCGCAGTTGGAGCTGGACGGGCTGATCGCGTTGCCGTCATCGCGCCGTGTGGTCGTCTGCGACGTGTCCGCGCTCGAAGACCTCGCCGCCTGATTTGCCCACAGCTTTTGGAGGGCCTTCATCATGGTCCATCACGAAAAGCCATCTGCATTCGCTACGGCTGAACAAGCGCCGGCCATCGCCGTGGCGTGGGAAACCGTCGCGCCGAGGGAGGCGCTGGCTCTCCTGCAAGTCACGGCAACGGGCCTGTCAAGCGCAGAAGCGGCCGCACGTCAGGAACGGTTCGGCCCGAACGTGCTGCCGGGAAGCAAGCGGCGCAGTGCCCTCGGGCGGCTGCTCGACCAGTGCAACAACGTTCTGGTCTATACGCTGCTCGCGGCGGTGGCCGTCACCCTGGCGATCGGCCATTGGCTCGACTCCGCCGTAATCATCGCGGTCGTGCTGGGCAATGCCCTGATCGGTTTCCTGCAGGAGAGCAAGGCGGAAGGCGCTCTGGCGGCGGTGCACCGGATGCTGGCGCAGACGGCCGCGGTGCTGCGGAACGGTCGCCGCCTGGCGCTGCCGGCTGCAGATCTCGTTCCCGGCGACGTGGTGCTGCTCCAGTCCGGCGATCGGGTCCCGGCTGATGTCCGCCTGCTCGAAAGCCGGGGTCTGCTGATCGACGAGGCGATCCTGACCGGTGAATCCGTGCCGGTTGCCAAACATCCGGCTGCGGTTGCCGCCGGCCATAGCCTCGGCGACCGTACCTGCATGGCGTTCTCGGGCACAATGGTGCTGGCGGGGCAGGCGACGGCGGTTGTGGTCGCCACCGGACAGGAGAGCCAGCTGGGCCGCGTGGGCACGCTGGTCGCAAGTGTCGAGCAGCCGACCACGCCGCTGCTGCGCCGCCTGTCCTCGGTCGGGCGCAAGCTGAGCTTTGGCATTCTGTTGTTCGCCGCCGCCGTGTTCGGCATCGGCCTGTTCACCGGCACCACCACGCCCGACGAGCTGTTCCTCGCTGCAGTGGGCCTTGCGGTGGCGGCGATTCCCGAAGGGCTGCCGGCGATCGTCAGCATTATTCTGGCGATCGGCGTGCGCCGCATGGCGGCCCGTGGCGCTCTGGTGCGCCGAACCGCTGCCGTGGAGAGCCTGGGCAGCGTCACCGTGATATGCACCGACAAGACGGGCACGCTCACCCGCAACGAGCTGGTCGCGCGCACAGTCGTGACCGCCGACGGATCATACGAGGTGAGCGGAGATGGGTATCGACCCTCGGGAACGGTCCATAACCAACGAGGACAGGCCGTCGACATCTCGGAAGATCAGACCCTGCGCGAACTGCTCGCGGCCGCCGTGCTCTGCAACGACGCGGAGATCGTCGAGCGAGACGGCAGCTGGGCGGCCGAAGGAGACCCCATCGAAGGGGCGCTGCTCGCCCTGGCCGCCAAGTCGGGGCTGACGGCCTCCTCGATCCGACATGCGCATCCGCGCCTCGATCTCGTGCCCTTCGAATCCGAGCACCGCTACATGGCAACCGCGAATGGGAGCCCGCATGCGACCCTCGTCTCGGTGAAGGGCGCGCCAGAACGGCTGATCGAGCTGTGTGCCTTCGAGAGAGCTCGGTGCGGGGATCAACCGATTGATCGGCGCCGCTGGCAAGAGCGAGCCGAGCTGCTGGCCAGTGGCGGCATGCGCGTGCTGGCGATTGCGGCGGCACGGTCAAGCCAACCTGCCGTGTTGACTGGCGAGCACCTGCCGCCGACGCTGAGCCTGCTCGGTCTGGTCGGCTTCATCGATCCGCCGCGCCCGGAGGCGATCCTGGCGGTCTCTGCGTGCAGGCGCGCCGGCATCGCCGTCAAGATGGCGACGGGCGACCATGCCGCAACCGCACTGGCCATATCCGGCGAGATCGGCCTCGACACGACGGGAGGTGTGCTCACAGGCGCCGATTTGAGCAAGCTGAGCGGCGAGGCTCTGGCAGAGGCCGCAATGCGGGTGAACGTGTTCGCCCGCGTCGATCCAAGCCATAAGCTTAAGCTGGTGGAAGCCCTGCAGCGGGCTGGTCACTCCGTGGCGATGACCGGCGATGGGGTGAATGATGCGCCTGCCTTGCGCCGGGCGGATATCGGCGTCGCCATGGGCCAGAAGGGTTCGGATGCGGCGCGCGAGGCGGCCCAGATGGTGCTGGTGGACGACAATTTCGCCACCATCGCGGCAGCGGTCGAGCAAGGTCGGGTGATCAGCGACAACCTGCGCAAGACGCTCGCCTTCGTGTTGCCGACCAATGCTGGCGAGGCGCTCATCCTGGTTACGGCGATCCTGACCGGCATGCCGCTGCCGATCACCGCTCTGCAGATCTTGTGGATCAATTTCGCAACGGCCGTGACCCTGAGCTTCGCGCTGGCTTTCGATCCGGCGGAACGGGATGTGATGTTGCGGCGGCCCGCCAAGCACAGGGCGCGCCTTTTGGACAGGGCGATGGTGATCCGAATTCTGATCATCTCTGCCCTGATTGCTGCGGCAGCGATGACCTTGTTCCACCTCGCCCTCGCAGCGGAGGCGCCCGTCGCCGTCGCGCGAGCAGTCGCCGTGAACACCGTTGTGGCCAGCGAGATCGCCTACCTCCTGACCATTGGTGCGATCTGGCGCCGCGACCCGGCGGGCATTCGCCGCACAAACCTGATGGTGCCGACGACCATTGTCGCTGCAATCATCGGGCAGCTGGTCCTGACGCAGTGGCGGCCCGCGGCCGATCTGTTCGGGCTCGCCCCGCTGGACGTCACGATGTGGGCCTGGGTGGTGTGCGCCGGCGCGGTGGCTTTCGTGCTGGCTAGACTGGTCGAGATCGCGTTCCGACACGCGGCTGCACGGAACGAGCGTGGTGGCATGGGGGTGGGGGCGGAATGTCGGTCAATGGCCCGTCAGGGAGGGTGTGATGGACACGACCTTTGATGAACACCGGCGTGCGGCGGCAAGGCTGTGCAGGCGCAGAACGCTGGCGGTTCTGATGGCGATCGGCCTTCTGTCGATGTTCATCGGTGCGATCGCGCCCAATGACAGTTCGGGCGCTATCACCACAGTGCAAAGCACCATTCGCCCCGAAGCGATCAGTTGGCCGGCTGTGCCCACTGGGACGAGTATTTGCAAGAACAAGGTCTGGCCGCCGCGCGCCTTTATCACCGTGGAGCCATGCGCAATCGCGCACTGCGAGAGCGCCTAATTACAGGATTGGCCCGTGTATTTCCTAGCACTTGCTGCCGATTATGACGGAACTATTGCCAAGAACGGTATCGTCCAGCCCGAGACCGTGGCGGCGCTGCGCAGGCTCAAGGCAGCAGGCCTCAAGCTGATTCTGGTTACAGGGCGCGAGTTGCGCGAACTCGAGCCGATATTTCCGGAGATTACTCTGTTCGACCGCGTCATTGCCGAAAATGGCGCAACGCTTTACGACCCATCGAATGGTCGAGAGCGGCTGCTTGCATCACCGCCGCCGGCCGTCTTTGTTACCAGGCTGCGGGAGCTCGAGGTTGAGCCGCTGTCGGTCGGCCGCTGCGTTGTCGCAACCTGGGAGCCCTGTCAGTTACGAGTGCTCAGCGCCATTCAGGAACTCGGCTTGGACCTGCAGATCATCTTCAACAAAGGCGCGGTCATGGTTATGCCGGCGGGCGTGAATAAGGCGACCGGCCTCTCAGCAGCCCTTCGCGAGCTGGATATTTCCGCGCATAATGTCGTGGCTGTGGGTGATGCGGAGAACGACCATGCCTTCCTGCAGGCCTGCGGCTGTGCGGCAGCGGTGGCCAATGCCCTGCCGGCGGTCAAGGAGCGCGCCGACATCCGCCTTGCCGGCGATCACGGCGCCGGCGTGATCGAGCTGATCGAAAACATCCTCGCTGGCGAGATGGACCTCGGCTGCACGGCCAGGAACGGGGTGGGAGTTGGCTGGACACGAGAGGGAAGGCAGGTCTGCCTCGCGCCGTCTGGCGGCAGTGTGCTGATCATCGGGCCCTCCGGATGCGGCAAGTCAACCATGGCAACCGCGTTGACGGAGCAGATGGTCGACAAGGGTTTCGAGTTTTGCATCCTCGATCCGGAAGGCGATTACGTGGACCTCCTGCACGCGGTCCCAATCGGCAGCCCCAACGTCCCCCCCGATCCGGCGCAGGCGCTCAAACTTCTGAACGAGGCTGGCGTCAACCTAGTACTCAACACGCAATCACTCGATCCCACGGAGAGGCGTAGGCTCTTTAGCACGATGCTGCTGCAAACCGCGCGAGTGCGGGCGAGGAGTGGCCGGCCGCAATGGCTAATCATCGATGAGGCTCACCAGGTTCTACCGGCCACAGAAGGGGCTGCGGCCGAGCCGCTCGCCCATCGCGACATTCCTGTGGCCATTCTGATCACTATGCATCCGGAAACCATTTGCCCGAATGCGCTCAACATGGTCGAGACCGTTATTGCCTTAGGAGATGAGTCGCAAGCGGCGCTTGCACGTTTCGCCGCGATAACCGGGAGGACCGCGCCTGCGATTGCAGCAGCGCCACAGCGGGGGCAGGCGGTACATTGGTCGCTGAAGACGGGCGACAAACCGCAATTAATTTCGATCGTATCTCCCGCGCAAATCCATAAACGCCATGCAGGAAAATATGCAGTGGGCGATGTCGGCCCATGGCGCAGCTTCTATTTTCGCGGACCAGGCCTGAAGCACAACTGCAAGGCCGAGAACCTCTACAAGTTCCTGGAGATCGCCCATAACATAGATGATCCGACTTGGGATTATCACCTCCGTGCCGGCGACTATTCTGCGTGGTTCCGTCACGTTATAAGGGACGAGCGGCTTGCCGCTTCGGCGGCACGAGTAGAGGCGGATCTGACGCTCGATTCCGTGGAAAGCCGCCGGCGTATCAGAAAGGCCATTTGCCGGCGTTATGCCGCGCCGTGCTGCTAGCTGTAGTTTCTTGGTCTAGGCGGAGGCATGGTAGCTGAGCATATCCGGACTGCGAAACCACTCTCAGTCCTTGGGGGTCGCCTTTTCTTCAGGCGAACAGGTATCCGCTTGGCTCAAGAATGCTCCAAGGCTAGTTGCTCGCTATAGTTTTGCCTTAGCGAGAGAGAAAGAGGGGGACGGGGCTCGCCTGCAGCAATGATTGAGTCGCACCACCAAATACGATCCGCTGGATCCAGGAGTGAGCGAACGCGCCCATGACCACCATGTCTATATGAGCGCTTGCTGCGCGCTGGCGCAAAGTATCGCCCACGCCATCTGGGCTCATAACGAGATCCACCACAGTGACTTCTACCCCATGCGCAGCGAGATGCGGAGCGAGCTCCGCGCCGGGATCGCTATGGGTCAGATCCTTCTCTCCGACTACGGATACGATCTCGACATAATGCGCAGCGCGGAGAAATGGTAAGGCGTCATTGACAGCCCGCGTCGCCTCGGCTCCGCCATCCCAAGCGACCATGATTCTGTTGCCGCGGAACTCACATCCGGCGGGAACGATGATGAGTGGCCTACCTGACCTGAACAGCGCCGCGTTGATCAGCCCTCGATCTAGTGAGAAGGTTTCCGGCTCTGCATCCAAAATGGTCAGATCATGAGCGCGGGTCTGTGCAATGAAGGCCGGCACGAGCTCGTTGTAGGGGAGATCGAGATTTTCCGTAGTGCACGAAATACCGCTGAGATTCGCCAGCCTTTGTGTGTTCTCTGCAGCCTTTGTTGCCTCGCTTCGTAGGCGTGCGTTTTCCGTTGCGACAAGGCGGGCGGCGAAGCCGCCTAGCATGGCATGCGAGAACACCAGCTTAACGGAGGCCGCCTGAACGGTCAGACGTGCCTCTGCTTCCTGGGCGAGCGTGACAGCGAAGCTCAGCGCAGAAGAGGTTTCATGCTCCAGCGCCTCCGCCGTCGTGCCTACAAGTATATTCTTCACGTTCTTCAACATCTTTGCCTCCTTCTTTGGAAGCATTTTGCTGGTGCACAGGGGGTGCGCTTTGATCCCGCTCAATTGACGGTCGATCGTTTCTCCGCCGGGTGTAAAGGAATATTGATCCGGATCAAGGTAGCGGCCGCTCGAAGGCTTCACCCTGCTCAAATGAGCAATGGAGTGTTCCATGTCGTACAAAAACTTGATGGTGAGCTTGGATCTGACGGCGGAAGCAGGTCATCGCGTCGAACTGGCTGCGGGCCTGGCCAAGCGGTTCCAGGCTCGGCTCATTGGCATTGCCGGCCGCCGCTACGAGTACATTCCGTTCGAACCACTCGCGTATGGCGCCAACACGATCATGTTAGACGAGCTGGAGCGGAGAATAGCGGCGGATCTGAGGGGCTTGGAGCAGCGGTTCAGAGATATCGCCGGCATGCATAACAGCCTCGAATGGCGTTTTGGTTCTGGGCAACCTGTTGCACTGCTTGCCCGCGAGGCGCGCGCCGCCGACTTGGTCATCCTCGCGCGGCAGAACCGTCAAGACGAACAGGACCCGCTGTTTTCCGTTGACCCTGGAGAGGCCGTAATGGCGCTCGGTCGGCCCATCCTTGTGGTGCCCCCCAACACAACCACCCTTGTGGCCAAGCAGGTCGTTGTTGCGTGGAAGGACACACGTGAGGCCCGTCGTGCCGTTCGCGACGCGCTGCCATTCCTCAAGGTAGCGAGCGAGGTGGTGGTGGTTGGCGTTGGTGCTCCAAATGATGCGAACGGGGCGCAAGATGTGGCTAACTATCTTCAGCACCATGGGATTTCTGCCTCAGCCGCTCACCGGCCTGGGGACGACGCCAAGGCGGCGAACGCGGTCCTCGACGTGGTTGCCGAGGCGTGCGCGGACCTTCTGGTGATGGGAGCGTATGGCCACAGCCGAACGCGAGAGTGGATTTTGGGTGGGGTCACGCACGAGCTCCTGAGCCGGACACCCGTGTGTTGCCTCATGGCCCATTGAACCTCGTCGATAAGGGGCGACCCATGTTGAAGTTGATCCACCTTTATCTAGCCCGGTGCCCGGAATTCCCGGAGGGCAGCTCAAAACACGGCTACGAAATTGTAGCTCCGCTTGATGCTGCGGGCCGCATCGACCTCGGGGACTGGAACCTAAACCGAGAGAAATGCAAGGTGCGGCGGTTCTGGAACGGGGAGGCGAACCGCGCCGGTCGGCTTGTCCACCGCGCCGGCGGGCCGCATGGCGCGACCTGGGTCATCGATTACGATGCCCGCAGCACCAGCGATGATGAGCCAGGTTATCGTCTGGACCTGCATCGTCTTGCGGAGGGCGAATATGTCACGATCCGCGATGCCAATGACACACCTCGCACCTTCCAGGTTGCCCATGTGAGGGGGCTCCACTCTAGACCCTCTGAAAGGAGCCGAGCATGATCAGCTGGCTGTTGCGGCCAATCCTGGCTCTGTCCGGCGTCGTCGCGGCCTTGCTTGTGGCGAGGGACGCTCTGAATTTCGGCGTGATCCAAGTGATGATCAGCCTCGTTTTGATCACGGCCCTGGTCGGAGCGGCGGCCTTCTGGCCGCAGCGCTGGACCGATTGGATCTTCGGCAGAATCCGGAAGACCTAGGGAACGAGCACAGCGGCGCCCTTGAGGCGTCCCTCGCGCAGGTCTGCGAGAGCGGCGTTTGCCTGCTCCAGCGGATAGGGCACTGATTCGGTGCGGACTCCCGCCGCGCGGGCGATTGCGAAGAACGAATGCCCATCGGCACGGGTGAGATTGGCGACCGATACGAGTTCGCGCTCTTCCCACAGCGACCGATAGGGAAAGCTCGGGATATCGGTCATATGGATGCCGCCGCATACCACGCGACCTCCCTTGCGTACGGCCTTGAGCGCGAGCGGCACCAGCGCGCCCACTGGAGCGAGAATGATGGCGCAGTCGAGCTGTTCAGGCGGCGGTTCGTCGGAAGCGCCGGCCCACTCAGCACCGCATGCCCTGGCAAAATCCTGGGCCGCGACATCGCCGCTGCGGGTAAATGCGAACACGCGGCGTCCTTGCCAGCGGGCGACCTGAGCGATGATATGCGCCGCCGCACCGAAGCCGTATAGCCCGAGATTGCGGCCCGGTCCGGCTTTCTGCAGACAGCGCCATCCGATCAAGCCGGCACAGAGCAGCGGTGCAACTGCGACCGGATCGGTCTCTAGATCGAGCGGGATCACGTAGTCGCTCTCGGCAACCACGTGGCTGGCATAGCCGCCATCCCGTGTGTAGCCCGTGAAGGTCGGCCGATCGCACAGGTTCTCCTGATCGCTCAAGCAATAGGCGCAGTGCCGGCAGGTCCCGCCCAGCCATGGCACCCCGACCCGTTCGCCTACCGTGAGCCCGGTGATATCCGCCCCGAGGGCCTCTATACGGCCCACGATCTCGTGCCCGGGCACGATCGGGTGCGGAACGTTAGGTAACTCGTCGTCGACCACGTGCAAGTCGGTGCGGCACACACCACAAGCCTCGACTCGGATGAAGACCTCGCACGGGCTGGGCGTGGGTCGCGCCCGCTGCTCGAGCACCAGCTCGCTCCGTGGCTTCTGTAGCACCATCACCCGCATAGGCCATCCCTCACCTAAACAGGTCCCATGAGGAAGCGCATACGTACAAGCTCGGACAGGCTGGCGGCCTGCATCTTGGTCATGAGGCTAGCGCGGTAAACCTCCACCGTGCGCGGGCTAATACCTAGTTCGAACGCGATCACCTTGTTGGGCTTGCCCGCCACCAGCTGTTCCAGCACGTCGCGCTCGCGCGGGGACAAGGAGCCATGCCGGCGGCTGATCTCGGCAAGCTGGGCTTCACGCTGCGCCTCCTGGTCCCTCGCGCCCAGCGCCGCTGTCACGGCTGAGATGATCACCTCATCATCGAACGGCTTCTCGATGAAATCGAGCGCGCCGTGTTTCATGGCGTCGACCGCCATGGGAATATCGCCGTGGCCCGTCATGACGATTACGGGCAGCCGGCTGTCCCGTGCCTTGACTTCCTTCAGCAGGTCGAGCCCGCTCATCTCCGGCATCCGGACATCCGTAACGACGCAGCCACAGCGCCTGCTGTCGAATGCAGAAAGAAATTCTGTGGCAGACTCGTGGGTGCGGACGGCAAGGCCGGCGCTAGCGAGAAGAAAGCTCAAGGATTCCCGCACGGCCTCGTCATCATCGATCACATAGATGAGCTTGTCGGTCATAATACAACCGCGTCCGTTGTCACTGCCGGCACTGTAAAGCGGAAAATGGTTCCGCCACCGAGATTGGGCTCTGCGCCAATCTGCCCACCATGGGCCTCGATGATCGTACGCGAGATGGAGAGGCCGACGCCCATGCCGTGTCGCTTCGTCGTGAAGAAAGGCTGAAACAGCTGGCGCGTGGCATCTTCGGTCAGCCCCATGCCTGTATCCGCAACGCTGATCTCGACCATGTCGCCCTCGATCTGTCGACTGGAAACAGTCAGCTCGCGCCGCTCGGCGTTCGCCATGGCCTCCATGGCATTACGCATCAAGTTAATCAGCACCTGCTGTATCTGCACGCGGTCGGCCAAAATGCGGTCGCAGTTCGGATCAAGTCTGAGTCTGACGCGCACGCCCTCCTCCTTTGCACCCACCAGGGCAAGGGCGCTCGCTTCTTCCATCAGCTTGGCCAGGCTCTCGATGCGCGGGTCGCTCTCGCCGCGCGCGACGAAATCGCGCAGGCGCCGGATGATCTGCCCGGCGCGCAGCGCCTGGTCGGCTGCCTTCTGCATGGCATCGCCGATCAGCTCCAATTCCGGTTCGCGGCGCTTCTCCAGCAACCGCCTTGCGCCCTTGAGATAGTTCGCAATGGCAGACAAAGGCTGATTGAGCTCGTGCGCCAAGGTCGATGCCATCTCACCCATGGCGGTCAGCCGTGAGATGTGGACGAGCTCCGACTGCAGCTCCTGAAGACGGGTCTCGGTCTTCTGCCGCTCCGTCAGGTCACGAACGAATCCGGTGAAGTAGCGCCGCTCAGCGGACTTCATCTCGCCTACCGACAACTCCATGGGAAAGGTGGAGCCGTCCTTGCGTTCGCCGACCACCACCCGTCCAATGCCGATGATCCGCCGTTCACCGGTCGCGAGATACCGGGTGATATAGCCATCATGGGCATCGCGATAAGGTTGGGGCATCAGCACCTTGACGTTCTGCCCGATTGCCTCGTCGGCAGTGTAGCCGAACAGCCGCTCGGCCGTGGAGCTGAAGGACTGCATAACGCCCTGCTCGTCAATGACGATCATGGCGTCGGGTACGGTCTCCAGGATCGAGCGCAGATGCGCTTCCCGTTCCTGCAGTTCCCGGTTCCGCTCGCCTGACTCGCTGCGGATCCTGTGCAGCCGATGCCCGAGCCAGGCAATCCCGGTCCCGATGATCGCGAAAGTCGTGATATCGACCTCGAACCAGGGGGGCAGCCCGCCCGACCAGATCGCCAGCAGTGCGGCGGCCGCTAAGCTCAGCGCGGTGGCGAGCAGACCGGGGCCTAAGCCGCCCAGGGCGCTTGCGGCGAGCACGGCCGGCACAAACAGGACCAGCAATGGCCGATCATGCAACAGCGGGTCGAGCAGGACTCGCACGGGTCCCAGCAGGCCGACCAAGATGATAGCAGCTGCGTAGCCGGCAGGAGGCCCGAACCGCCCCAGAAAGATCGGGTTCGCCCGACTTGCCTCCGGCCTGTTCATTTCGGGACGTCCTGCCGCGCGCCCTAGGCAGCTCATCGGAGAAGCTCACTTTGCCAACTATAAATCATGACTACTGCTCGCCTGTGTTCCTCGCAAGCGCTACCCCAATCATGCCAGAATGAGCGCTGCTAGTGCGGCGCTTGTGAGCAACGCCAATGCGGTGGCAGCGCCGATGAGCAGCCCGTATTGCCGCGAACCGAGCAGAATGCTGAGCCCCGCCTTGCCCACCATGTTTGCTGCGAACGCGAGCAGCACTGCAAACAGCAATGTGCTGCCCGGCCCAGGCGTGTCGTTTAATCGGCTGAGCGATATTATAACTGCGTCGATGTCAACGAGACCCATGGCACCGGAAGCAATAAGCGTTCCGCTTCCGCCGAGCAGTTCCGTCGCCGCGCGGGCAATGAACATCGCGATCGCCAATACGGCCGCGAGCTGCAGTACCGAGGAAAGGCGGAATGGGTTGCGTGTCTCTGTCGTCGCCGTACTCGATGCGATGCTGTCCCTGGTGCTCAAGTAGATCGCGGCAACCCCGAGTACAGCCGCGGCCAGGCCGAATACCGGAGCGAGGTTTGCCAT
Organism: Rhodoligotrophos sp. CJ14; assembly: GCF_038811545.1. GTDB lineage: Bacteria > Pseudomonadota > Alphaproteobacteria > Rhizobiales > Im1 > Rhodoligotrophos > Rhodoligotrophos ferricapiens. The sequence continues at coordinate 2,229,980 of NZ_CP133319.1, read as the reverse complement.
CGCGGCTGGGATGAGAACGGCGAGCAGACCTATCGCGCGCAGGGCAGAGACCGCGCTTGCCGCGAGCGCGCCGGCGGCGATGACCTCTATGTTCTCGTTCCCGACGGATTGGCGCGCAGAGGTCAGCGCTACGGCGGTTGACGAGGCAAGGCCACCGGCAAACCCCGCGATGACGGGGCCACGCTTATTCCCGAAGATCTTCACAGAGATGTATCCGGTGTAGGATACGGCAGCGAGCACGATGGCGAAAATCCAGATCTCCCGCGGGTTGATGGCGTCCAGAGGGCCGATGTGCCGGTCCGGCAGCAGGGGCAGCACGACAAAGGCCATGGCGAGAAGCAGAATGGCCGATCTCAGCTCGCGCCACTCGATCTTAGCGATCAGACCGTGCAGCAATTCCCGGCTGGCGAGGAGCAGCGTCAGCAGAATGGCCAGTGCAGCTGTGATGGTCACATCGCCGACCACCGCCATGGCGCCTAGCAGCAGCGTGACCTGACCCACGATGACGGCGGTCACGCTGAATTCGTGCTGCTCGGCCGCCTCTCTCCACTTGAACGCAGCGAATACGGCTGAGTAGGCCACGAACACCAAGCTGATCAGCACGATCCCCACATCGCCTGACCCGAGCTGCTGCGCAACGGCAGCTGTGCTGCCACCAAGCAAACCGGTGACCCCGAACGTGCGGATGCCTGCGGTGCGCGAGCCAGGCGGCCCAGCACGTTCGCGCCAATGCCGCTCCGTGCCGACCAGCAGGCCAACCGCCAGGGCAAGGCCGAGCCGGAACAGCAGATCAGCCGGATTCATGGTCCCTCAATATCCCGCCGCTCAAAGGCAGTCCAAAGAGCGCATTCAGAAGTGTTCTCCCGCGTTGAATGGTCCATGCCGAGTTGAAGCGGCAACCAGGAAAGCCGTGGACCACCCGATCAGCATGAACCCGTTGATTCCCTCCAGAGAGCTGAACAGCCGCCACTCGCTGGCAAGCACCACATCACCATAGCCGACCGTCGAGAAGGTGACGGTCGAGAAGTAGAGCGCATCCGCCATGTTGTCGATCGCTCCGATGGCGAGATAGGCCAGAGCCCAGGTCCAGACCTCGACCGTATGGACCAGGAAAAGGCCGAGCACGACGGTAATCATGGCAGCCGATCGCCCCAGTGTGGCCCTCGATAATCCGAAATGCGACCCGAAGAAATTCACCAAGCGCGAAAGAGTGATGAGGCCGACCGTGTGAATGACAACGGTCGCCGCAATCAGAAGGGTCCCTGCAGCAAGATTAATGTGCATCATGGTGCGCGTAGGCTCGGAGGGATGCTGAACCAAATTGGAGCAACTAACCGGTCTTTGCGGCGGCATCTGCCATGTAGGGTGCAAAGTAGGACTACGACCTTGCGCCAGATCAAAACTGCTGAGCGCGCTTGCGCGTAGTCGTCAACGCCGAAACGGTCGAGATTATTCGCCCATCAGCGTGAAACAAGATGATGTTCCGAGCCGCCGCTTTAGCAGTCCTGCTCGCGTCGTTAGTTCTCATCGGCGTTCGGCACGCACCACCTCTCTCGATCCGTGATGACTTCGAGGACGTTCTACTCGATCCGGAGATCTGGTCCACGATCCAGCTTCGGGCGGAGCGCGGCCGTATGCAGGCTCAAGTGGTCCGCATGGGGCAGCGCGCACTTGCGATCGATGTGGGCGAAAAGGATCGCGACTGCGACGGGGAATGCCAGCGGAACGAGATCCGCATCCACAATGACCTCCGTCTGCTGTTCGGGGCTGATGCCTGGTATGGTTTCAGCTTCCGCATGGAGGGGGACGTCCCCCACTCAGGCGGAATTCGTTGGGTTATCGGCCAATGGAAGCAGGAAACCGATGCCAGCCCTTTCGTCGCCCAGCGCTACAATGACGGCATCTTCCACATAACGGTCCAGGACGGTGCTTGCCGCCGTCTGCTGGCGACATCGCGCGCGGCGGATCGCCAACTGGTGCAGGCCGTCTCCTTCGCTGTCGCCCGAGGCACCTTCCAGCGCCTTGCAGCAGGCCCCCTGAACTTCCTTTCGGACAAAGCCTTCTATGACTGCGACGCTGGGATTGCCGTCGAGCTGGGGGCGCCGCTGCCCGATCCCTATCGGAATTGGGTCGACATGATCTACCACATTCGCGGCAGCCTCGATGGCAGCGGGATCGTGGAGATCTGGGCCAACGGCACATTCATCGCCCGTGCCGCCGGCCGGATCGGTGCTGTACCCACGGCCGGCCCCACGCAGTATTTCAAGATCGGCCAGTACCGCGATCTGATGCCAGGTCGCGCGACGATCTATGTCGACAATTTCCGGCGTGGCGCGAGCTATCGGGAGGTGGACCCGTCATTGCCCCTGCCGCAGCCGGAAAGGTGAGCGACTTCCCATGGTTTGATCCTCATCAATGCGCCCGGCTCCATTCTGCCCCTGGATGCAGCAGTTCCGTCCTGTTCGCACGAAGGAGGCGACAATGGTGACCACGGACTGGCGGGGAGCGGTCCCTGCAAAGATTGCGTCCACGAAAGAACGCAAATTGCGCCTCGGTGCGCTTACGGCACTCGTCATCGGGTCCATGATCGGCTCCGGCGTGTTCAGCCTCCCCCAGAACATGGCGGTGGGCGCGGGCCCGCTGGCCATCGTGATCGGCTGGGCGATCACCGCCATCGGCATGCTCGCCCTGGTGTTCGTCTACCAGTCGCTCGCAACGCGCAAACCTGGGCTCGAGGCGGGACCCTATGCCTATGCCAAAGCAGGCTTCGGTCCGTTCATCGGCTTCAACAGCGCCTGGGGATACTGGCTCAGCGCCTGGATCGGCAACGTCTCCTATGCCGTCATCGTGTTCAGCGCCCTGTCCTATTTCTTCCCGGCATTCGGTGAGGGCAATACCTGGCAGGCGGTGCTTGGCGCCTCCATTCTGCTATGGGCGGTCCATGCGCTGATCCTGACCGGGATGCGCGAAGCGGCCGTGGTCAACATGCTGGTCACGGCCGCCAAGATCGCGCCTATCGTGCTGTTCGCCGGCATCGTGGCGCTTGCCTTCAAGCTCGACATCTTTTCCCAGGACTTCACCGGGCTGGGCAATGCCAGCCTCGGCTCGATCACCGCTCAGGTGAAGAGCACGATGCTGGTGACCCTTTGGGTGTTCATCGGCATCGAGGGGGCCAGCGTCTTTTCGGCACGGGCAGAGCGGCGCCGCGATATCGCGCTGGCCACCACCCTTGGCTTCCTGACCTGCCTTGCGCTCTACGCCCTGGTGTCGCTGCTGTCGCTCGGGATCATGACCCAGCCGGAGCTTGCCGCCTTGAAGAACCCTTCCATGGCCGGCGTGCTCGAGCAGGTAGTCGGCCCGTGGGGAGCGATGCTGATCAACATCGCCTTGGTGGTCTCGGTCGTCGGCGCCTTTCTCAGCTGGACCCTGTTGGCGGCCGAAATCCCTCATGCGGCGGCGCTGGACGGCACCATGCCCAAGCTCTTTACCGCGAGAAGCAGCCGCGGCGTGCCTGTCAATTCCCTCTTGATCACCAATCTCCTGGTTCAGGCCTTCCTGGTGATCACCCTTTTCGCGGAGAGCACCTATCAGGCGCTGTTCTCGATCGCCTCGACCGCAATTCTGGTGCCCTACATCCTTTCCGGCGCCTATGCTGCCAAGCTGGCGATGACCGGCGAGGGGTACCGGGCGAGCGAGGCCCGCATCGTGCCGCTGCTGCTCGGCCTGCTCGCGACCGTCTATGGCCTGTGGCTCGTCTACGCGGCCGGCCCGGCCTACTTGTTCATGTGCGCGCTCCTCTATGCGCCGGGCATACTGGTCTATGCGTGGGCAAAGCGGGAGACGAAGGCGGTGGCCTTCACGACGGTGGAAGCGGTCCTGGCGCTGGCGCTGGTGATCGTGGCGCTCATTGCCGGCTACCAGATGTGGACCGGCGCGATCAGCCCGTTGTGATGGACACGAGAATGACTTCCGTTGGCGTACATTCCGAGGTGGGCCGGCTTCGTGAGGTGCTGGTCCACCGCCCCGACCTCAGCCTGCGCCGGCTTACCCCCGAAAACTGCCGGGCCCTGCTGTTCGACGACGTGCTTTGGGTGAAGCGAGCGCGTCAGGAGCACGACATCTTCACTGATGCGCTCCGCGAGCGCGGCGTGGTGGTGCACGATTTCGGCGAGATGCTCGCGGAGGCGGTCGCACTGCCGGACGCCCGCCGCTGGCTGCTCGACCGCCGGGTCAACCCTGCAACCGTCGGCATGGATCTGGTGGATGAGCTGCGAGGCTGGCTCGACGACATGCCAAGCGCCGAGCTGTCACGCTTCCTGGTGGGCGGCATCGCGCGGGCGGAACTCCCGTTCGAGCCGGCCGGCCTGACCGGGCGGGCGCTCTGCCCCAACGACTTCGTGCTGCCGCCCCTGCCAAACCAGTTGTTCACGCGCGACAGCTCCTGCTGGATCCATGGCAGCGTCTCGGTGAATGCCATGTATTGGCCGGCGCGCCGTGCGGAGGCCGCGAACGTGGAGGCCGTCTACCGCTTCCATCCGCGGTTTCGCGATGAGGCCGTCAACATCATCGCCTCATCGGAGGATACGGGCATCGCCACCCTCGAGGGCGGCGACGTCATGCCCATCGGCAACGGCACCGTTCTCGTCGGCATGGGTGAACGCACCACGCCGCAAGGTGTCGTCCGCCTGGCGCGCCATTTGTTCGATGCGGGCGAGACCGAGCGGATCATCGTCGCGCAGATGCCGCGAGACCGCAGCTATATGCATCTCGACACGGTGTTCACTTTCTGCGACCGCGATCTGGTGACCTTCTATCCTCCCGTGGTGGAGCGTTTCCGCACCTATTCCCTGCGCCCCGGCAATTGGGCGGGGGAGGTGTCGGTGGCGGAGGAAACCGCATCCTTCATCGATGTGGTCGCCGAGGCGATAGGGGTGAGGGCACTGCGCACCGTTGCCACAGGAGGCGACAGCTACAACGCCGAACGCGAGCAGTGGGATGACGGTAACAATGTGGTGGCCGTCGAGCCGGGCGTGGTGATCGCCTATGACCGCAACGTCTACACCAACACCCTGCTGCGGCGTGCCGGCGTCGAGGTGATCACCATTGACGGCTCCGAGCTGAGCCGGGGGCGCGGCGGCGGCCATTGCATGAGCTGCCCCATCGCCCGCGACCCTCTCTGATCCCGAACACAGGAATGACATCATGCCCATCAATTTGCGCGGCCGCAGCGTGCTGGCCCTGGACGATTTCACCCCGGACGAGATCCGCTTCCTCCTGCGCCTTGCCGCCGAGCTGAAGGCCGCCAAGACGGGCGGCTATGAACAGCCGAGGCTCACGCGCAAAAACATCGCCCTCATCTTCGAAAAGGATTCGACCCGCACCCGAACCGGCTTCGAGGTGGCGGCCTACGATCAGGGCGCCCACGTGACCTATCTCGGACCGTCCGGCAGCCAGATTGGGCACAAGGAGTCAATGAAGGACACCGCCCGGGTGCTCGGCCGCATGTATGATGCCATCGAATACCGCGGCTTCGAGCAAGCCAATGTAGAGACCCTTGCCGCCCATGCGGGAGTGCCGGTCTATAACGGTCTGACGGATGAAGCTCATCCGACCCAGACGCTTGCCGACTTCATGACGATGCGTGAGTTCACCCACAAGCATCTGTCGGACATGAAGCTCGCCTTCCTGGGCGACGGCCGCAACAATGTGGCACGATCCCTGGCGATCGGCGCCGCCAAGGTCGGCCTCGAGATGCGCATTGCTGCCCCCAAGTCGTTGTGGCCGGATCCGGTCTTCGTCAATCGCATCCGTGCAATCGGGGAGGGCACCGGCGCTCGCTTCGCGCTCACGGACAAGATTGCGGGCGCCGTCACCGGGGCCGACTTCATCTATACGGATGTATGGGTGTCCATGGGCGAGCCCGAGAACGTCTGGGCCGAGCGGATCGCCGTGCTCACGCCCTACCGCGTGACCGCCGACGTGATGGAAGCCACCGGCAATCCGCATGCGAAGTTCATGCACTGCCTGCCTGCGTTCCACAACACGGAAACCGAAGTCGGCGCCGAGATCTGCAAGCGCTTCGGCATCAGCAGCATGGAGGTCTCGGAAGAGGTGTTCGAGTCCACGGCGTCGATCGTCTTCGATCAGGCGGAGAACCGTATGCACACGATCAAAGCCATTCTCGTGGCCACCATAGGAGGCTAGCCCATGCGCATCGTGGTCGCCCTGGGCGGCAATGCCTTGCTCCGACGCGGCGAAGCGCTGACAGCCGACAATCAGCGCGCCAATATCCGTCGCGCGGCAAAGGCTCTGGCAGAGCTCGTGAAAGCGGGCCACGCGCTGGTCATCACCCATGGCAACGGACCGCAGGTCGGATTGCTGGCGTTGCAGGCTGCCGCCGGACCGGCTGACGGCGCCTATCCGCTCGATGTGCTGGGCGCGGAAAGCGAGGGCATGATCGGCTACATGATCGAGCAGGAGCTGCATGCTCTTCTTCAAGAGCGCCTCTTTGCGACCCTGCTCACCCAGGTAAGGGTCGCGGCCGATGATCCGGCCTTCAAGCAACCGACCAAGCCGATCGGCCCGGTCTATGACGAGGCGACCGCCGCCCGGCTCAAACAGGAGAGGGGCTGGCATATTGCCAGGGACGGGAGCGGCTGGCGCCGGGTGGTGTCATCGCCCAGGCCACTCGCGATCCTGGAGATCGCCGTCATCGATCTGCTCGCCCGGCAGGACGTCATCGTCATCTGCACCGGGGGCGGGGGCATTCCGGTGGTGGAGCGGCAAGACGGCAGCCTGATCGGCATCGAGGCGGTAATCGACAAGGACTTTGCCAGCGCGCTTCTGGCCCGGCAGCTTGAGGCCGACATGCTCTTGCTGCTCACCGACGTGGACGCGGTCTATACGGATTTCGGCACGCCCCATCAGCGTCCGATTGCATCAGCGGGACCTGACGAGCTGCAGGCCATGATGTTCCCGGCCGGATCCATGCGCCCGAAGGTCGAGGCAGCGATCGAGTTTGCCCGGGCTGTACGGCGCCCCGCCGCGATTGGCGCGCTGGCCGATGCCTTGGCCATCACGCGGCGCGAGCGAGGCACCTGGATCGAGGGTTCCGCCTGATGGCGATCACGGGGTGATCGCCACCTTGAGCACGCCGTCGCGCTGGTTGGCGAACAGCTCATAGGCAGCCACGATGTCATCGAGCTTGAACCGGTGCGTGACCAGCGGCCGGGTATCGAGGCGGCCTGCCGCCACCACCTCCATCAGCCGGCGCATGCGCTCCTTGCCGCCGGGACACAGGGTCGTGACGATCTTATGATCCCCAAGGCCGGCGAAGAAAGCATCGAGCGGGATTTTGAGATCGCTCGAATAGACGCCGAGCGAGGAGAGGGTTCCGCCCGGACGCAGCACGCGCAGGGCGGCCTCGAACGTCTGCTGCCGCCCGAGCGCTTCGATGGCGACGTCGACGCCGCGCCCATCGGTCAGTCGCATGATCTCCTGCACGGGATCGACCTTGCTGAAGTCGACGACGTGATCTGCCCCCATCTTGCGGGCGATCTCCATGCGCGCCGGCACGGCTTCGACGCCGATGATTGTGGTGGCCCCCATGAGCCGCGCGCCGGCCGTCGCGCAGAGGCCGATGGGTCCTTGGGCAAAAACCGCAACCGTATCGCCGATCCTTATCTTCCCGCTTTCGGCGCCGGAAAAGCCCGTCGACATGATGTCGGGGCACATGAGCACCTGCTCGTCGGTGAGCCCGTCGGGAATGGCCGCGAGATTAGTCATGGCATCGGGGACGAGCAGGTATTCGGCTTGAGCGCCGTCTATGGTGTTGCCAAAGCGCCAGCCGCCCATGGGCTTGAAGCCATGCTTGGTTCCGGTGCCGTCCTGCGAATGGCAGCCGCACAGGCAGGCAGCGCTATGGCCGCTCGGTGTGATGGCACCGGCGATCACCCGCTGGCCCTCCGTAAAGCCCCGCACCGCGGATCCGAGCTTCTCGATGACGCCGACCGGCTCGTGGCCGATCGTAAGCCCGCGCGCAACGGGATACTCGCCCTTGAGAATATGGATATCGGTGCCGCAGATCGTGGTCGTGGTGATGCGGATGAGGGCATCGAGCGGGCCGACATCCGGAATTGGCTTCTCGTCGAGCACGATCCGGTTGGGCTCGACGAAGATCGCGGCCTTCATAGTCTTGGTCATCGGGAACTCCTGCTGCTGGTGCGTCAGCAGAATATTTGGCTGCCGCAAGACCGCTTTGATGCAGATCAGGGAAACGGATCGAAGCCGGCTGGAGGGATCACCTCATCTTCAGCAATGCTTGGCGGAACCTCAGCTTCGCGGCCGCCACGAACACGAGCCCGAAGATTGCGAGCACCAGCATTTGTGGCCAGATGATCGCAAGCCCGGCACCGCGATAGAGCACCGATTGCGACAGGCTCACGAAGTGCAGGGCGGGCGAGAGCTGCAGGATCACCTGCAGCCAGCCCGGCATGCTCTCGAGCGGCGTGGTGCTGCCGGAGAGCAGGTTCATGATCACCAGCACCGGTATGATGATCAGTCCGAACTGCGCCATGGAGCTGGCAAGGGTTGCGATGAGCAGTCCCAACGCCGTGATGGAGTAGAGGTAGAGCGCCGTTGCGCACAGGAAGAGCGGAATCGAGCCGGTGATGGGCACGGCCAAGACGCGCTCCACCATCACGTAAAGTGAGAATGCGGTGGCGGCGATGATGACGAGACCGTTGGCCCAGATCTTGGCCAGCATGATCTCTCCTGCTGAGACTGGCATGACCAGGAGATGCTCGATGGTACCATGCTCGCGCTCGCGGATCAGTGCGGCGCCGGTGAGGATCGCACCCAGCATGGTGATGTTGTTGATGACCTGCATTACGGCCGTGAACCAGGCGGACCTCAGGTTCGGATTGAACTTGGCGCGGACCACCACGTTGGCTGGCTGCGGTTCCGACAGGTCCGGCAAGGCGGCGCGCACTTCCTGCAACAGTATGTTCTGGATGTAGGCTGCGCCGTTGCCCGCGAGGGACATGGCGGTCGCATCCACATCGACCTGCACCGTGGGCTGGCGGCCGGCAATCACGTCCTGTTGGAAACGGGGCGGGATCTCTATCGCGAAAGTGAAGCGGCCGGCATCCATGCTCGGATCGATCTCGTCGGCGCCGATCAGGACGGGCTCCTGGAAATAGGGTTCGAGCAGCGCGTCGCTCAGGCGGAACGACAATATTGACCGGTCTTCGTCCACGACGGCTACCGGCGCGTTGCGGACCTCGAACTCCGCGCTGGTGCCCACGGTGTAAACAGCCATGGTGAAGGCATAGGCGATCAGCAGCGCCAGCACCGGGTCGGCCTTGATGCTGTGAAGTTCCTTGATCCCGAGGCGAAAGACCGTTTTGAGGCGCATCGCATCAGGCCTTCTGCTTGCGAAGGACGAGCGTTGCCGCCGCGAGGAAACCCGCGGCAAATGCCGCCAGCACGACCACGTTGCCCCACAGCGCTTCGAACCCTAGTCCCTTTGTGAAGACGCCGACGGTTACAGGCTGATACCAAGCGGCGGGAAAGCTCAACCCGATCAGGCGGCCGGCACCCGTCAGCGTCGCGACGGGAGTGAGGAGGCCCGAGAAGTTCACCGCGGGCACGAGCGACACGATGGCGGTGGCGAATATGGCGGCGACCTGGCTGCGGACGAAGCTGGACAGGAAGAGGCCGAAGGCCGTGGTGGCGAATATGTAGGCCAGCGAGCCCAGCACCAGGGTCGGCAGCGAGCCTTTGATGGGCACCTCGAACACGAACCGGGTGAGCAGGACGAGCGAAATGAAGCTCAGCAAGGCGATGGCGACGTAGGGCAGCTGCTTGCCGAGCAGGAATTCGAGCTTGGTCACGGGTGTCGCCTGGAAATTGGCGATCGAGCCGGTCTCTTTCTCCTTCACCACCCCCAAGGCCGTCATGATCGCCGGGATCAGCACGAGCATCAGCATGATGACGCTCGGCACGATGGCATTGGCGCTGCGGAACGCCTGATTGTAGCGGAAACGCGGCTCTATGGAGATAGGGTAGGGGGCGGCCTCCCGCCCGCTGTTACGCAGGGCCTGCCCGGCCAGATAGCTCTGGGCGACCCCGGCGACATAGCTGCGTGTCGTCTCGGCGCGAAACGGCATAGCGCCGTCGAGCCATACCGCGACCTCCGGCTGCTGTCCGCGCAACAGGTCGCGCCCGAAATTCGGGGGGATCTCGATGGCGAGCTTGAGCTCCCCGCTCGCAAGGCGCGCGTCCAGCGCCTGCGGAGAGGCAATCGGCGGCCGTTCCTCGAAATAGCGCGAGCTCTGGAAACTATCGAGCAATTGGCGGCTCTGCGCCGACTGATCCTGATCGAAGACGGCGAAGGGCAGGTTCTCGACGTCGAAGGAGATGCCATAGCCGAAGGTGATCAGGAGAAGCGCCGGCCCGGCCAGGGCAAAGACCAGCCTTGCCGGATCCCGGACGATCTCGAGAGCTTCGCGCCAGGCATAGGCCCAAAGGCGCCGCGGATCCGCAATGCGCGGCTTCGCCCGGCGTGGCGGGCTGCTCGCCCGATCGGGTTCGGCAGTGGCCGTGGAGGCCCCCGCCTCCTTCTCCAGCATGGATACGAATACGTCTTCCAGACTGTCCTTCCCATGCGCCAGCTTAAGCGCCTCGGGGCTGCCCACCGCGAGAACCCTGCCCGCGTGCATGAGCGATACGCGGTCGCAACGCTCGGCCTCGCTCATGAAATGGGTCGACAAGAAGATGGTGACGCCCTCGCTTCGGGAGAGCCCGATCAGGCTGTGCCAGAACTGCTCGCGCGCGAGGGGATCGACACCCGAAGTAGGCTCGTCCAGGATCAGGATCTCTGGCCGGTGAACGACGGCGACCGCGAGCTGCAGCCGCTGCCGAATGCCAAGCGGCAGGCTTTCCGGGCGCATGTCAGCAACTGGCGCAAGCGCGAACCGCTCCATCAGTTCGTCGATGCGCGCCGTCCGCTCCGCCCGCGGCACGTTGAAGAGCCGAGCATGCAGGACCAGGTTCTGATGGACGCTGAGTTCTCCGTAGAGCGAGAACGATTGCGACATGTAGCCCACCCGGCGGCGGGTGTTCATGTCATCGGCGTCGAGCGGCCGGCCGAAAAGCCTTGCCCTGCCTTCGCTTGCCGGCAGAAGTCCGGTGAGCATCTTCATGGTGGTGCTCTTGCCGCTGCCATTCGAGCCGAGAAAGCCGAAGATCTCGCCGCGCGCGATGCGAAAGCTGACGCGATCGACAGCGGTGAAGTTGCCGAAGCGGCAAGTGAGGTTTTCGGCTTCGATCGCCGGCGGGCCGTCATGGGCCTCGAGCGGCAGATCGGGAACGGCACGTTCAGCCAGACGCCGCTCTGGCGGCAGCAAAGCCCCGAATGCCCGCTCGAAATCCGGCTCGCCGGTGGAAGACTTGATCTCGTCCGGGCTTCCCGTTGCCACCACGCGGCCGGCATCCATAGCGGCAAGCCAGTCGAAAAGCTCGGCCTCTTCCATATAAGCCGTGGCGACGATAAGGCTCATGCCCCGCCGGCGACGTCGCATGCGCGCGATCAGGTCCCAGAACTGCCGCCGTGACAGCGGGTCGATGCCCGTGGTCGGCTCATCCAGGATCAGAAGATCGGGATCGTGGATCAGAGCCGCGCAGATGCCGAGCTTCTGCTTCATGCCGCCCGAAAGCTTCTGGACGGGTCGATCGGCGAAAGGCGCAAGGCCCGTGGCGAGGAGCAACTCCTCGATCCGCTCCTCGCGTTCACCATGCGCCTGGCCGAACAGTCGCCCGAAGAAATGCAGGTTTTCAGCGACGCTCAGGGTCGGGTAGAGGTTGCGGCCGAGGCCCTGGGGCATATAGGCAATGCGGGCGCGTGCGAGCCGTCGGTTGCCGGGCCGCCTCATGTCGCCACCAAGCACCTGCAGCCTGCCCGTTTGCAGCCGCGTTACGCCGGCCGCGAGCGACAGCAGGGTCGACTTGCCGACGCCGTCAGGCCCGATCACCCCCGCGATGCAACCGGACGGAATGGCGAGGGTGATCCCGGTCAATCCCATCACCTTGCGATAGCGATGGCAGACCCCCTCGAATGAAACGGCCACGTCGTTCATCATGGGAGCTTCACGGCGAGATTGTCGGGCCATGCGGCGCTCCGGCTCGTCCGAACATAGGCGACGCCCCGCACGCCGATCTTGACGCGGTCTTCATATTCCTTGAGCAGCGTGGGTGAGAGCTGCAGCTTCACCCGAAACATCAGCTTCTCGCGCTCATCCGCCGTCTCGACGGTCTTGGGCGTGAACTGTGCCTCGCTGGCGACGAAGCTCACAGTGGCGGGAATAACGTAGTCGGGTGCCGGATCGAGCACGATCCGCGCCTCGTCGCCCAGGGCCAACCGGCCTGCCGTGCGCGCGGGCAAGAAGATCGTCATGTACACATCGGCCAAATCGAGCAGCGTGGCGATCGGGGCGCCCGCCGCAACCACCTCGCCTGCATGCACCAGCCTATATTCCACGCGGCCGCGGCGGGGCGCCACCAGTACGGCATCCTCCAGAAGTGAACAGATGCGCGTAACCTCGGCCCTTGCAACATCGGCAGCCGCCTGAGCCTCATCCAAATAGGCTTGCGCAGCGCGTTCAGCGGCCTCGGCGACGTTGAGCTGACTGCGTCTTTGATCGAGCTCCTGGTTCGTGGCATAGCCCCGGGCCTGCAGCGTCGCTGTCCGCTTGAATTCCTGCTCCGCCAGCAGGCGCTCGCTCTTCCGCTGGGCAATGGCGGCCTCGGCCTGCGCGATCGCCCGCTCGCTGCGCCTCACCTGGGCTTCCGCACCGACCCGCTGCGCATCGAGCTCTGACATATCCATACGGGCAATCACGGCACCCGCTTCGATCGTCTGACCTTCTTCTGCCAGCACATCGGCCACCCGGCCGGCAAACTTCGCGGCGATCAGGACCTGTTCCGCCTCGATCCGGCCGTTGGAGGAGGCGATCTCGCGGGGCAGCGAACGGCCCCCGAAGCGGTCCCACAGTTGCTGAAGCGTCTCCTGCAACCTTCGATCCTGTGCGTTCGCCGGTTGCCAGGCCAGCACCGCCGCTGTCCAGATCGCCAAGAAGACCGGTATGTAAATCGTCCGCAATTCGAGGCTCCGAAGCGATCCAGGTTATGTCTATGCCGCCAGCCTATTGCGTGAGGGCGCCAAGACATTGATGCAGATCACGGAGCCTGATTTGAGTTGTCCTTATTACTCGGGGCTAACGGCAATTGCTGGCTATCCGGGAAAGTCATGACGATCCGCAACCTCGCAACAGCCCTCCATCCCAAATCCGTTGCGGTGATCGGCGCATCGCGCCGGCCGGGCGCGGTCGGCACCGTGGTCCTCGACAACATCGTGGCTGGCGGCTTCGCAGGGCTCATCTGGCCGGTCAATCCCAAGTACCGGAGGGTCGCGGGCCTGCGCTGCTATGGCAAGATCAAGGACATACCCGGCACGCCTGATCTCGCCATCATCGTCACGCCGCCGGATACCGTACCCGGAATCGTGCGTGACTTATGCGACAAGGGCTGCCGCATTGCGGTGGTGATCACGGCGGGGCTCAGCCCGGCGCAGCGCCAGGCGATGCTGGATGCCGCAAGGCCCCATCTCTTCCGGATCATTGGCCCGAACACCGTTGGCCTGGTCATCCCGCCGGCCAAGCTCAATGCCAGCTTCGCCCATATGGGCGCGCGCCCCGGCCATATCGCGCTGATCTCCCAGTCGGGCGCCATCGCCGTCTCGCTAATCGACTGGGCCGCCGATAATGGCGTGGGCTTCTCTCAGATCGCGTCTCTGGGCGACATGGCTGACGTGGACGTCGGCGATTATCTCGACCTGCTCGCCAACGACCCGCAAACCCGCGCGATCGTCATGTATCTCGAGTCGATCCCGGCCCCGCGCAAATTCCTGTCGGCGGCCAGGGCTGCATCGCGGCTCAAACCGGTGATCGCCATCAAGCCCGGGCGACATCAGGAGGCGGCGCGTGCCGCTGCGACCCACACCGGAGCGCTCGCCGGATCGGACCGGGTTGTGGAGGCGGTCCTCGCGCGGGCCGGCATTCTCAGGGTCGGCAGTCTTGGCGAGTTGTTCGACGCGACGGAAACCATTGCGCGGTTCCGCCCCTTGCGGCAGGCGCGGGTGGGCATCGTCACCAATGGTGGCGGCGCGGGCGTGCTGGCGGTCGATCAGCTCATGGATGGCAAGGGCAAGCTGGCGACATTGTCGGCCGGAACCATCGAGACGCTCGATCGCATGTTGCCGGTGAACTGGTCCCGCGCCAATCCGGTCGACATCATCGGCGATGCGCCGCCCGAGCGCTACCGGGCTGCAGTTGCGGCAGTTGCCGCCGATCCGGACGTCGAGGCGCTCCTGGTGCTGAACTGTCCGACGGGTATTGCCTCTGCGGCCGAGGCTGCGCAGGCCGTTGCATCCCTGGTACGGGCGGGCACGATCGCGGGAAAGCCCGTGCTGGCCTGCTGGTTGGGCGAGCACACGGCCCGGGAGGGACGCCGCATCCTTCAAGAGGCCGGCGTGGCGAGCTACGAAACCCCGTCCGACGCGGCGATCGCCATGACCTATCTGAGCAAGTGGTCGCGTGCGCAGGCTATGCTCTCCCGGGTGCCGCAAGCCCAAGGCGAGATGGTTCGTGGCGACCGCGAGACGGTGCGGGCCATTTTCCGCCAGGCGGCAGCCGAAGGCCGGCGCATGCTGACCGAGCCGGAAGCCAAGGCGGCCATAGTCGCCTATGGCATTCCCACGCCGGAAACAGTGGTGGTGCACTCGGCAGAGGAGACGGAGAATGCCGCGGGGCGGCTGCTGGGTTCGAGCGGCGCCATCGCCGTCAAGCTGCTGTCGAAGGCCGTCACGCACAAATCCGACGTGGGCGGCGTCATCCTGGACGTGACCACGCCCGCGGCCGCGCGGGAGGCGGCAGAAGCTATCGCGCAGCGGGTCGCGGCCGCCGCTTCCGCCGATGTGATCGACGGTTATGTGCTGCAGCCCATGGTCGCGCGGAAGGGTGCTCACGAGCTCATTCTCGGGCTCAATCGCGACCCGATCTTCGGGCCGGTGATCCTGTTCGGCGCCGGCGGTATCGCGGTCGAGGTGCTTGACGACACGTCCATCGCCCTGCCGCCGCTCGACGACGTGCTGGCGGGTGATCTCGTCGATCAGACCCGGATCGGCCGCCTGCTCGCCGGCTACCGCGACCGGAGGCCGGCGGACCGGGCCGCCATCCTTCGCGCCCTCAACGGCCTTTCGCAGATGGTGGTCGACTTTCCCTGCCTCGTGGCCATGGATATCAATCCGCTGCTGGCCGACAGCGCCGGCGTCGTCGCCTTGGACGCGCGCATCGAAATAGCTCCGGCTGAGATCGATCGTACAGCCCCCAATCCGGATCTTCTCATCCGGCCCTATCCGTCCGGTTGGGAAAAGGAGCTCGATCTGGGCGGCCATCTCTATCGGCTGCGGCCGATCCGGCCGGCGGACGCATCGCTTTACCCGGACTTTGTCGCTCGTGTCTCGGCCGACGACATGCGGCTGCGCTTTTTTGCGCCGCAGAAGCAATTCTCCCGCGAGATGCTCGTTCGGCTCACCCAGCTCGACTATGACCGGGAAATCGCATTCGTTGCCCTCGATGCCGCCGGCGCCTTGGCTGGTGTCGCGCGCCTCTCGGCCGATCCCGACCATCAGCTTGCCGAATACGGCGTTCTGGTCCGCAGCGATCTCCAGGGCCGCGGCCTGGGTTGGGCCTTACTGCAGCACTTGATCGCCTATGGCCGCGCGGACGGGCTCAATCGGATCGAGGGGATTATCCTCAGCGAGAATGCCAAGATGCTGCAGATGGCGCGTGAGCTCGGCTTCACCGTCCGCCACGACCCTCGAGAGCCGGGCCTGTTCGTCGCCGCATTGGATTTGCGGTACTAGCAGAACATCCTCCTCCGAGGACGCTAAGCCAGCGCCTGGGCAAGGATCAGACACAGATTGGCCAGAGCGGCCACAAGCGGAAGCTGCTTCGGAACTGTGAAGCCCGCTCCGGTCGGGCTCCGACGCTGCTTGATCTGCCAAAGAGCGAGATTCACGAGGATGAAGACCAGGAGCGTGATCGTGCTGCTCGCGCTCACGAGGGACGCGAGAGGAAAGGCCACCGTTAACGCCGACGTGATGATCCCCCCGGCCAGAGTCGCCCGTACGGGGGTCTTCAGCCGGGTTGCCAGGTTAGCGAGCTGGTTTGGGAGCCAGCCTCGGCGAGCCATCCCAAACAGGAGCCGGCCCAGCATGACCAACTGGATGAGCACGCCATTCAGCACGGCAATGAGTGCCGCTGCCGCGAACAGATCAGGTGACAGCCACGCCGACTGTCTGATGACAAGCAGCAGTGGAGCAGATGACTCTGAGATCTGCGCCAGTGGAACGGCAACCAGGAGGGCGACGGTTACCGCGGCATAGAGTACGGCGCTAATGATCAGACTGAAAAGGATGGCGCGCGGCAGGCTGCGTTGCGGCTGGCGGGCCTCTTCCGCCATATTGGCCAGGTTCTCGAAGCCGATGAATGCAAAGAAGGCAATGAAGGCCCCGGAGGCGAGAGCACCAAGGCCGGTCGGCCATGGATCGAGAGCAGTAAGCCCTTGCAATCCGCCGATCTGCCATCCGGCGAGCACGACCACGCCTAAACCTCCGATTTCGATCACCGTCATGAGTGCGGCAAGCCCGACGCTTTCCCGCACGCCAAGGCAGGCGATGCCCGTGAAGATCAGCACGATGCCGCCGGCGATCAACGGAGACGAGATGCCGAGATAGTGCTCGATATAACCGATGCTGCCACGGGCAATGGAGGCTGTCGTGCCGATGACCACCGCTGCGAGGATGAGGCCGGTCAGCTGCGACAGCCGATCCGAGCCGAACCCCTCCTTGACGAACGCCGTTGCACCAGCGGCTTCGGGATAGCGCACCGACAGCTCCGCATAGGAAAGGCCGGTTAGGCCCGCCACAAGGCCGGCGAGAAGAAATGCCCAAGGCGCCGCCTGACCCGCAGTCCCTATGACGGTGCCCACGAGAACGTATATGCCGGCACCGATAATGACGCCGAGTCCATAAAAGGTGAGGAGCGCGGGGCCGAGAACACGGGGCAGGCGTTGCGGCGCGGGCACGTCCAAAGCTGTTTGGCTGGGCGTCATTTGACGGTTCGCAACCAAGCTGAAGCTAACGCGCGACCAGGACCGAGCACGGGGCATGCCGCACCACGCGGGCAGCGTTGGACCCGAGGAGGAAGCCGGTCATCCCCGTGCGGTGAGCGCCGACGACGATGAGGTCGGCATTGTGCTCGCGCGCGGCTTCGAGCACCTTCTCATAAGCGGAGCCTATCGGGCATGAGAACGAGACACGGTCACGCGGCAGCCCGGCCTTGTCTGCCATGTCCTGCAGTGCCGCCAGCGATGTCCGCTCCTCCTCGCTATAATAATTCTCCGGCAGGTATTCGAGCACAGCCTCGATGAGCATCGGGCGGATATAGACGACGTGGACCATGCCGTTGCTGGACTTGGCCTGTTCCGCCGCTGCCTCGAGTGTCTCCTGCGACCGCTCGACTTCGGCAAGATCCACCGCAACAAGTATATTCTTGAACATGATCGCCTCCAAAGCGGACTGCGGGGTCCGACTACAGATTAGCCAAGTGATTCTCTATTTCGTGAGCGGGTAGGTTGGTCAGTTCCTTGCTGAGCTCGGCTTTCACGGTTACGGCCGGATGCAGATGGCGCCGGATCTCCGCCAAGGCTTGCGGCGGCGCGATGACGACCAGCGGACCGAGGGCCTTTCCGTTCGCGAGCGCGTTGATCGCCTCGGCGACCTCGCGCACGAATTCCGTTTCGACCCTTTGGTGCCAATCCGTCTGCTCGAAGGCGCTGGTCGGAAAATTACGGCCCTGCTGCCGGCCCGGCCGGTCAGCGCCTTGCGCCGCCGCCGAAGGGTTTTCTCCAGCCTTGAACACTTGCTCGACCTTCAGGTTCAAGTCGGTGGCATCACCTTCGTTGTGCAGAAGAAAGCCTTTCCTGCCGTCGCAAACCAGCACATGCTCATCATGATGAATGCGCGTTCCCATTAGCGTTCTCCGATCAGGCAGCGATGCTCTGGCGAGAGCTACTAGTTCCCTTAGGGCCCAACGGGCATTGATCTGTATCAGTTGCCGGGTCCGACTGCCTGCTGGGGTGCGGCGGCTTCTTCGTTCATCAGCTCGTACCACATGGCGTTGAGCACGGCGAAGGCGGCTGCGAGCGGCAGGCCGAGCATCCAGGCGAAATACCACATGTCATTCTCCTTTCAGTTCAGTAAGCGTGCCCGCTGCCATCGGTGATGGCCTTTTCGTCCACCTTGCCCCAGAGCACCCGGTACACCCAGGCCGTGTAGGCAACGATGACGGGCACGAAGATCACGGTCACCACCAGCATGATGAAGAGCGTCAGGTGGCTCGACGATGCGTCCCACACGGTCAGGCTCGATTTGGGGTCGACCGAGGAGGGAAGGATGAACGGGAACATCGACAAGCCGACGGTGGAGATGATTCCGAGAATGGACGAGGCGCTCGCCAGCACGGTCGCCACCTCGCGACGGGCGAGCATGAAGCCCAGGGCGCTTGCCGCACCAATGAAGCCCAGCGCCGGTGCGATTACCATCCAGCCATGGCCGACATAGTTGCCGAACCAGACGCCGGAGGCCTGCTCCACGGTCTTGGCCAGCGGGTTCGAGGCACCGGCTGTCGCGACCTCGCTGGTGATGCGGTAGCCGTCTATGCCCAGCCACAGCCAAAGCCCGCCGATGGCGAATAGCACCATCGTGCCGATCGCTGCAAGCCCGCCAAAGTTCCGCGCGCGCCGCGCCACCGGCCCTTGCGTCTTCAGCACCAGCCACGCCGCTCCGTGCATCACCAGCATGGCTACCGACAAGAGGCCGCAGAGCAGCGCAAACGGGTTGAGCAGCTCGAACAGGGTCGTTCCGTCATAGAAGATGCGAAGTTCGTCATTGAGGCGGAAGGGCACGCCCTGCAGGACATTGCCGACCGCGACGCCCAAGATTAGCGCCGGCACGAAGCCGCCGACGAACAGCGCCCAGTCCCAAGTTGTGCGCCAGGCCGTGCTCTCGCGCTTCGAGCGATATTTGAACGCGATCGGACGCAGGATGAGCGCGAACAGGATGGCGAACATCGCGAGATAGAAGCCTGAGAAGGAGACCGCATAAAGCGGCGGCCAGGCGGCGAAGACGGCCCCGCCGCCGAGCACCAGCCAGACCTGATTACCCTCCCAGACCGGGCCCACCGCATTGATCACGACGCGGCGCTCGGTGTCGGTCTTAGCCACGAAAGGCAGGAGTGCGCCGGTGCCGAGATCGAACCCGTCCATCACGGCAAAGCCGATCAGCAAGATGCCGAGCAGCAGCCACCAGACGACGCGAAGGGTATCATAGTCGATCAGTTCATGCAGGATCATTGCATCATTCCGCGGCTGCAAGGGACATGGAGAGTGGTTGCGGCGTCGGTGCTTCCTCATCCTCGGGACCCTTGCGGATCGCGCGCAGCATGAGCGTCATCTCGACGACAATCAGCACCGTATAGATCGCTACGAAGCCGGCGATGGTGAGCAGCACCGTGGAGGCGCCGAGACTGGAGACGGCCGCCGCCGTCGGCAGCACGCCCTCGATAATCCAGGGCTGCCGTCCGAATTCGGCGACGACCCAGCCCAGTTCCGCGGCGACCCATGGCAGCGGGATCGCCACGACGGCAACCCGCAGCAGGAAGGGATAGCGGTCGAGCTGGCGCCGGGCCGAGAGGAAGAAGAAGACGGCGGTGAGCACGATGAAGAAGAAGCCCAGGCCGACCATGATGCGGAACGACCAGAACAGCGAGGGCACATGCGGAACGGTGTCCCAGGCGGCACGCTCTATCTCCGCGTCGGTGGCCTGCCGCGGGTCATCCAGGTAGCGCTTCAAAAGGAGCGCGTAGCCGAGATCATGGCCATTGTCCTCGAAGGCGGCGCGCAATTCGGGCGCGATCGCGGTCGTGCTGCCGGCGGCCCGGATCTTCTGCAGTGCGTCGAAAGCGACGATGCCGTTGCGGATGCGGACCTTTGCGTGCTCGACCAGCTCCTCGATGCCCGGGATTTCCGTGGTGAGCGAGCGTGTGCCGATCAGGCCCATCACCCACGGCACATGGACCGCATAATGGGTTTCCCGGCTCGCCTGGTCGGGGAAGCCGAACAGGGTGAAGGCGGCTGGGGCCGGCTCGGTCTTCCACATGGCCTCAATGGCGGCGAGCTTCATCTTCTGATGCTCGGTGGACAGGTAGCCGCTCTCGTCGCCGAGCACGACCACCGAGAGCGAGGCGGCAAGGCCGAAGGACGCGGCCACGGTCATCGAGCGCTTGGCCAGCTCCATATGGCGGCCCTTGAGCAGGTACCAGGCCGAGACGCCGAGCACGAATACGGCGGCGGTGACATAGCCCGCCGAGACAGTGTGCACGAATTTCGCCTGGGCGACCGGGTTCATCAGCACGGCGAAGAAGTCGGTCACCTCCATGCGCATGGTCTCGGGATTGAAGGTCGAGCCCACGGGGTTCTGCATCCAGCCATTGGCGATGAGGATCCACAGGGCCGAGAGATTGGAGCCGATGGCGACGGCCCAGGTGGCCGTGAGATGGCCGAGCTTCGACAGCTTGTCCCATCCGAAGAAGAACAGGCCGACGAAGGTCGCCTCGAGGAAGAAGGCCATCAGGCCCTCGATGGCGAGCGGCGCACCGAAGATGTCGCCGACATAATGGCTGTAATAGCTCCAGTTCATGCCGAACTGGAATTCCATGACCAGGCCCGTGGCGACGCCGAGGACGAAGTTGATGCCGAACAGCGTGCCCCAGAACTTGGTCATGTCGCGCCAGATCGCGCGCCCGGTCATGACATAGACCGTCTCCATGATTGCCAGCAGCACCGCCAGGCCGAGCGTGAGCGGTACGAACAGGAAGTGATAGAGCGCCGTGATCGCGAATTGCAGGCGCGAGAGGTCTACAACGTCGAGTTCCATCTGTTTCGTCCGGTTGCGCCGGCCTCCTGCTCGTGCGGGCTCAATCCGGGCGCAGCGCGGAAAGGGCGGCATCGAAGGCCGTCTCTCCGCGCCGCGCCATGGCAGTGATGCGTCCGCGGTCCATGATCACGAGGCGGTCGGCTATGGCCGCCTCCCGCCGAATATGCGTGGCGATGACGACGGTGCGTTGCCCCGCCCGCGCGGCAAGCCTCGCCAGCACGTCGCGCGCCGTCGTGCCGTCCAGCCCCTCTGTCGGCTCGTCCAACAGCCATAGCCGAGCATCGCGCAGGAGCAGGCGGGCGAGCGCCAGCCTGCGCGACTGCCCGCCCGAGAGGCCGATCCCGCCCTCGCCGAGGCGCATGTCAAGCCCTTCCGGCAAGGCTTTCACGTCCTTGGCGAGGCCGGCCGCCTCAAGGGCATCCGTGAGCCGGGCGTCGTCGGCCCGCGGGGCTGCCAGGCGCAGGTTGTCGCGCAGGCTGTCCTGGAACAGCTCGGTGCGTTGGGTGAGCAGGGTTGCGGTATGACCGCTGAAGCATCCCTGCTCCACCGGCAATTCGCCGGCCAGCAGCTTGAGGATCGTCGATTTGCCCGCACCGCTGGGGCCGATGAGCGCCAGCCGCTCGCCGTCACGGATGGTCAGCGAGAGCTCTTCGAGGACCGGATCGGTCGCGCCGGGATGCCTCACTGTCACCCGCGAAAGCTGGGCGGCAAATCCGTCCGGTGGCAAGGGTGTGCTCGGGGCCTGTTGCGCCGGTGCCAGGCGGGGTGCGATCCGGCGGGCCGCAAGCAGGGTGCGGCCGAGGTCGACGGCGCCGCGGCGCAAGGCGGCAAACGGTTCGAGCGCAGCCAGGGCGACGAGCAGACCGAGAGCGGCGACGGGCGCACCGATCGTGCCGCCTTCGGCAAAGGCGGCCAGGACGACGAGCGCTCCAGCGAGCAGGAGGGCGCTCAGGAATCCGAAGGTCGCGCTGACCTGCGTCTCGATTTGGTTGAGTGCGTTGTCGGTCTCGGCAAGCCGCAGGTCCGCTGCGGCCACGGCCCCCAGCTGTGCGGGAAGCCGGCCGGCCATGGCAAGCTCCGTCTGCCCCGCCACCAGGTCGATCACCCGCGCGCGCAACGCCTCGAGCGCGTGGGCACGGCGGCGTGTCGGGCGCTGGGCCGCCCGCGCGGCGCCCAGTGGAACGCCGAGTCCCGCGCCGAGAAGAACGGCGGCAAGGGCAAGGCCGGCGAGGGGATCGATCAGCCCGAAGACCAAGCCCGCGGCCATGGCCACGGCGATGGCGGCACCGAGCGGCACCACCACGCGCAGGTAGAGCGAATCGAGCGCGTCGACGTCGAGCGTGAGTCGGAAGAGAAGCCGGGCGGGCTGGTGCAGCAACTGTGCCGCCGCGCCGGGCTCCGCCCAGCCCCTGAACAGGCGCTCGCGCAGGGCGCTCAGCACCCGCAAGGTCGCATCGTGGGTGGTGAGCCTTTCCCCGTAGCGAGCGGCGGTGCGCGTGAGTGCCAGGAACCGGATCCCGGCCGATGGCGCAAAGACATCGAAGGCGAGTGCCGTGGCGGTGGTCAGGCCGGCAATGGCGGTGGCGGTGATGAACCAGCCGGACAGCCCGAGCAGGGCAACCCCCGAGAGAACGGTGGCCATGGAGAGCAGCGCCCCCCTGAGCAACGGCCTCCGATTGCCCGCGAGGAACAGTTTCACCACCGGGTTCAGGTCGCGCAGGTGGGACATCATGCGGCAGCCTCCAAGGAGGCCGGCGTCAAGGCGATGATCCGGTCCATGCGTGCAGCAAGCTCTGGATCATGCGTCGCGACGATCAGGGTGCGCCCGGTGGCCAGCGTGATCAGACCTTCGGTGATCTCGCGGGCAGTCGCGCGGTCGAGATGGCCGGTGGGTTCATCCGCGAGGATCAGTCCGGCGCCGGGGGATGCGGCCGCCCGCGCCAGCGCCAGCCGCAGAGCCTCGCCGCCGGACAGGCCGACCCCGTTCTCGCCGATCGGTGCAGCGCCGCGCCGCGCCGCCACACCGTCCAGCTTGGCAAAATGCAAGGCCTCGGCCACATCCCGCTTTCCGATCTCCGGCCGGCCGAGCGTGACATTGCTGGATATCGTCCCGGCGAAAATATGCGGGGCCTGGCCGATCCACGCCATGCGCCGCTGCAGCTGCGCCACGGATGCGGCCGTCAGCGGCTCGCCGCCGATTGCGATGCTGCCGGCCTCGGGTATTGCCAAGCCTGCGACCAGCGCAAGCAGGGTGGACTTTCCGCAGCCGCTGGGCGCCAGCAGCGCCACGTGCTCGCCGGCCGCAACCGTGACATCGAAGCCATCGAATACCGGAGTCGCCGCATTCGCATGGCGGAAGCGCAGGTCTTTGACGACGATCTCGGGCGGCATGCCGGCGAGCGCCACCGGGCGCGGCCGGGCGTTCGCGCCGGCGTCGGCGTTCAGGCGCTGCGTTGCGTCCGCGGACAGCCGATCGAGGGCATCAAGCGCGGCCGCTCCGGCGGCGCGATCGTGCCAGACCGCCGAGAGGTCGCGCAGCGGCTCGAAAAAGGCCGGGGCGAGCAGCAGGATGAACAGGCCCTGGCTCAGCGACAGCTTGTGGCTCCAGGCGCCGAAATTGAGCTCGCCCAGCAGGTGAAAGCCGACATAGACGGCGACCATGGCCACGCCCAGTGCCGCGAAGAGCTCCAGCACGGCGGAGGAGAGAAAGGCGATCCTCAGGACGGCCATGGTGCGCTTGCGCAGGTTGTCCGCATCGGCTCGGAGCCGCCGGGCCGTGGCATCGACCGCGCCGAGCGACCGGATGGTGACAAGGCCGCGCAGCCGGTCGAGGAGAAAGGCGTTCATGCCACCGAGCTCAAGCAGTTGCGCCTCGCTGGCCGCCTTGGCGCGCCAGCCGATCAGGGCCATGAAGATCGGGATGAGCGGAGCGGCGACGAGCAGGACGAAGGCTGCCGCCCACGAGAATGCCAAGACGCACAGGAAGATGGCCAGGGGAACGACCGTCGCCTTGAGGCGCGCCGGACGAAAACGCGCGAGATAAGGCACGATGGCTTCCGCCTGCTCGGCCAGGGCGCTGGCGGCTGCGCCCGAGGACGGCCGGGTTGCATCGAGAGGCGAGAGCGCGGCCAGCATTGCCACGGCCCGGGCTCGCCGTTCGGACAGGGACGACCGTGCCGCCCGAAAGGCCAGGCGAGCGCCGAGTGCGTCGGCCATCGATCGCACGATCCCGAGCACCAGCACGCCAGCGCCGGCCCAGATGGCCGTCTCAAGGCCCTGTCCGGCGGCGATCGCTCCGACCGCTAGACTCAGCAGAGCAGCCTGCGGGATCCATAGTAGAGATGCAACAATCTGGAGTGTTACTGGACCACTGCTGAGGCGGACGCAGTCATTGGAACGTCTATCGGAGGTCATTTCGAGCCGTCGCAGGCGCTGTGATACATCACTCGCCAAATGCTTACAGCGTGCTTCGATCCTCGTGATTGATCTCTATCAATAGCCGCGGCAGGAGCGACGACTCGTGGCTGGTGTAGTGCGTACCGTTATGAAACCGTCTGCTCCACAAGGATCCGATTTAGATCCTCGCGCCGGAGAGAGCGGCATCCATTGGCATCGGCGCGTTCCTTGCACCAGAGAAGTCTCCAGGAAGGGCCTTGAGTGCCGCCCTTTCCTCGTGGATCTCCAGCGCGGTTCTGAACCCTAGGCGACGTAAGAGGGGGAGGGGCGGGCACCAGCCTTGTATTGCATGCTGCAGCAGGAACGCGGTCACCGCGGTAGGCAGCAGCAGCCATCGCTTGTTCACTGTCACGCCCAGCAGGACACCCGCAAGAGCGAGGCTCGCCGCATTTGCTTCGAGTACGCGCTCGATGTCCCACTCGCGATCAAGCTCGGCAAGCCGGTTGTCAATCCTCTCCGGATGGTGTGCATGCCAGCGGATGCTCTGCTCCGTTGCCGCCGCAATTCGCCGATTGATTTCCTGAGCCGTGTTGCGCTCCACGCGATCCGTTCCGCTGGGCATCATGGCAAATCTCCTGTGAATGGATGACGTTGAGATTCTGGCGAGCGTGACTCCAAAGCTCGGCCTCCCGGGCGTGGAGAACGAAGGTCGCACCGCCCATTCATGGCTAAACGCAGGGTGGGTGAGATGTGATCCAGGTCAATGCGACGCCGTTTGTTCTCGAGAGAATGAGCGCCTGACTGGAAACCCTCACGCGAGAGCATCCGAGATGATCAAGGACATTCTGGTGCATCTGGACGGTACGGATGATGACGCGCTGCGTATCGCCCATGCAGCGGGGCTGGCGTCCGGCTTCGATGCCTATCTCACCGGCCTTTACGTCAACCTCATACCAGGCGACATGTGGCCCGTTGCGCCCCATTTCGTCAGCTCGCTGCTAGACGAACTGCAGCAGCAAATGCGCGCGCAGGGCGAGCGTATCCATGCACGGCTGCTCGATCGGATGGGCAAGCTGGACATTCGCAGCGAGGTCAAGCGCCTCGATCTCTACCAGATCGAACTCTACAATACGATCGTCATCGAGAGCCGGTGCCGTGACCTGTTCATAGCCACGCGGCCCTATGGTGGAGCGGCTGAGCCCCGCTGGACCGGGATTTTCGAGACGGCGCTGTTCCATTCAGGCCGGGCCGTTTACGTGTTGCCGCCGGACGCACAGCCCAAGGAGCTGACAGCCATCCTGATCGCCTGGAACGGCTCGCGTGAAGCCGCCAGGGCCGTGGCGGAGGCCATGCCCTTTCTGCACCGTGCCAAGCAGGTCCACGTCGCCCTCATCGAGGATGATCCGGCGGAGGAGCTCAAGTTGGAAAACGGGGCCGATCTGGCCCGGCATCTCTCGCGTCATGGCATTTCCGTCGAGATCCGGCATGTTGCCGATTGGCACCGCCGTTCCGCCGCGCTTCTGAACGAGATCCAGCACATCGGGCCGGATCTCGTGGTGATGGGCGCCTACGGCCAGTCGCGGTTTCAGGAGTGGGTAATGGGTGGCGTCACCCGCGACTTCCTGAAGACATGCCCGGTTCCCATGCTGATGGCGCGTTAGTTCGCCCTTCAGCCACCATGATCTCCGACCATTTGACTTGGCTCAATGCGCGAATGCCCAGCCTGCGGTCTCATAGGAACAGCGCACCCTGACAGGATGCCTCCGCGGCGCGCAGTCGATCGCGCCGCGGCTCTCGCAGTGGAGGTTGCCCCATGTATTCGCATATTCTCGTGCCCACCGACGGCTCTCTCTTGTCCACCAGCGCCGTCGAGCGCGCCTTGGCCTTCGCCCGAGACGCTGGGGCGAAAGTCACTCTGCTCATTGTGACGGAACCGTTCCACCTGTTCTCCATGGACCCGGAGCAGGTCTCTTATTCCCGCGAGACTTATGAGCGTCATGTGCGCGAGGACGCAGCAGGTATCTTGAGGCGGGCCGCCCAGCGCGCGAATGCGCTTGGTGTGCCCTGCGAAACCGTCCTGACCGAGCATGAGCAGCCCTATCAGGCGATCATCGACACGGCGTCCGCCAAGAGCTGTGACCTGATCGCCATGGCATCCCACGGACGGCGCGGGATGGAGGCGCTCCTCCTGGGCAGCGAGACGCTGAAGGTCCTGACGCATTCCAGGATTCCGGTGCTCGTCTACCGCTGAACCACCTGAGATCTGATGCACTTTGTTGAAATGAAAGCGGCGGTGCCGCATTGCCGGCATCGCCGCTCTGTGATCGTCCTTCAGGCGGCTGACGTCCGGATCATTGCGGACACTCGCTGACCGTGGCGTGCTCGTGTGCCGATCAAGCCTCGCTTACCTGTAGACGAGGACCGGGATTTTGGAATGGGTCAGGACCTTTGTGGTCTGGCTGCCGAGCAGCAGCGCCGCTAAACCCCGGCGGCCGTGCGACGCCATCGCGATGAGATCACAGCCCTTTGCCGTCGCGGTCTCGACGATCACGCGCCAGGGATCGCCATTCTCGGCCTGTACCGTCTGGCAGGCGATGCCAAGCGCTCGCGCCTTTTGCGCCGCATAGGATAGGGAGTCTGCCGTGTGCTCCCGGGCCATCTGCTGGAACTGCGCCCGTGCCTCTGCTCGCTCGACGGAATCGCCTGTGATGCCCGGATACGGCTCGACCACGGAGAGCATTGTGACCCTCGCGCCGGCATCCCGGGCGAAGGCCATGGCCTTTTCCGCGGCGGCCGCGGAAAGAGGGGATCCATCAGTCGGTATCAGAACATGCTGAAACATGGGGCGCCTCCAGGGTTCGTCTCAGGCTAGCTAGTCTTGGGCCGCCGAAGGTCACAAGGCCGTGCGAGCCTTGAGAAGAACGCCCGCCACTTTGGCCGACCGCCGGCCTTCTTCGAGCCAGCACGTGGGGCCGTGTTTCCACGAAACAGATGCGTGAGATCTGGTTCTCGTGCAGCTTCTCCACCTCGACCGCAGCCAGCAGCACGCGCACCACATGGCCTTGGCGCTCGGCCTTTGCCGCCCATTCCAACGCTTTGGCGACCGCCGCCTGCTGGCTTGCAAAGGCATCATAGTCCCGGCCGTTGAACTGTATGGTCCAAGCTTGGCCGCTCCGGTGAACGATCAGCTGTTTCATGCCCGCCTCCCGCTTGCCCGAGGGGGCTATCGGCCGATCTTCAAATGATCGATCACCTGCTTGACGCCTGGGGCCGACCATGCCGCATTCTCGACGGCGTCGTGCTCGTCCCAGGTATCCACCGTTCCGTCGAGGATCACCTTGCCGTCCGTGACCGTGACGCTGATGCCGCTTGCCTCGATCTCGGCGCGGCGCATCAGCGCGTTCTCGATCTGCTTCTTCACGTCGGCCTGCTGCAGGGTCGGCTTGACGACGATATCGTTCGCCACGCCGACCAGCCCGATCAGCGTCCGCAACGCCTTCTCCGCAGCCACTCTCTGGAACTGCCAGGGAACTTCGCCGAGAAGCCGAACCAGGCCATTTTCCACCACGAGCTCGATCTGCTGGTGAGGCACAGTCACGTCCCAACGCAGAGCATCCGCAGCACGCCTGGCAAGATCGTCGTCCGTAACCGATTTATCGCTGGGATAGCGAACCTCGATCTCCTCGGCGATCGCGCGCACACCACGCACTCGCCTCACGACCTTCTCCACCTGAAGCTTCTCTGCATAGCTCGCCACGTGACCGCTCAAGGTCACGATGCCGTTGGACACCGCCACGCCAATATTGGCAGCATTGATGCTCGGCTCGAACTCGAGCTCGTCAAGGATGTCGTTACGCAGCTTGAGATCGTCCATAGCCTTGCTCCGCACTGAGAGTTCATCTGCTGATACTCAAGCTAAGGAAGGAGACGGCCGCATTGAGGCATGTCAAATTGCTATTGCCGGGGTCGCACGCTGAACGCCGGAGAGACATATGCCCGTTGAACTATTCTAGCGCCCAAGCGAGGTCCCATAGCTAGATGCCAAGATGACCGCTTTGCGCCCCCTTCTCGGACGTTCAGGCAAACCTCGCCTTCACCCAATAGCGGACATTTTGGCTGATACTAGCCAACGGCGGCTATGCGCCGCATTTCGGCCGTTCCAGCCCATCTGCAACCGCTCTAAAACCCGACACTGGGAATGCGCGAATCGCGTGTGCGCTGTGCGCTTGCCCGACTAAAGGTGCTGCTGCGCTGGGCGGACGAACGATATGGCTTCTAAGCGACTGCAAGCCCCAAGTGCGCTGTCATTGGTGCGCATCTCGCCGCAGGTGAAGCTTGCCCACTACCGGCCGCGTGGCCGCAGCCTCGTTACCGTTCGAACATCCTGTGCTACCGCAGTGCTCGCCTGGAGCCACTGCCGCATTTCCTGGAAAACCGGCTGGCTGCCGTCCGGGTCCTCCAGGGTCAAGAGTACAGCAAAGGGCACTCCTTCCGCGGGGAACTGCGCTTCAGCACGAACGAGGCTGGTGACCTCCAGCCGCCATTGCGACGAGCTTCCGTTCTCGACGAATGTGCTCTCATACTGCTTGGCCGGCCACCATTTCAGGCCGTGGTCGATGAGCGCCTTCTCGGGTATCGCGAGATTGGTTGACTTTGGCAGGTAGCGGGCCGCGATCTGATTCGTGAAGCGTACACTGCCGTCGGATGCGGGCTCCGCCTGCCGTTGCTTCAGCGATGCCTCAAGATTGACTCGAACGAACTCGGCACCGAAGGCTGGATCGAGCGGCGGCGCGTAGACAAGTGTCATCCTGGCACGACCGGAACAGCGGCCGTCTCTAACGAGGCTTTGTGGCCAGCTGAAAGGGAACCGGAGTATGACCGGCTTCTTCTCGCCGATGCTGAGACGGCTTTGGAAAAGCAGCGTGATCTGATGGTCGTCCGTTTCCAGCATCGTACTGACGGCTTGCGGCCTGCCGAAACCCGCGAATTGCCGGCCGATGTCCCTAAGACCACGCCTCGTCAGCGGCTCGGGCATCGCCGTGTGATGCAGCAACATGGCCCGCAGCGCTTCGACAGACAGGCCGCCCTCGGTCGCAGTGTCGAGGCCCGCCAACGTACGCGCAACCAGCGGCGCGGCGAAACTCGTGCCGACGACGCTTTGCCTGCCACCCGAGGGAGACAATGACGAAAGCCCGGTGGGCTTTCCGGGGCCGCTCCCTCCTGTTCCGCCGTAACACGCGACATCGGGCTTGACACCAACTTGGAGGCCCGGCCCCCGCGTCGTGTAAACGGTCGGCGCGTCGGCGATCTGATCGGTATTCGGAGGATTGAGTGCGCCGACCGAGATCGACCTGACGCTCTCGGCGGGCTTAAAGATCGTGTCGGGTGAGGTTCGCGTCGCGAAATAGTTGATGACGTCGATCGGGCGCTTCTGCCAGGCGGAACGTGCCTGGGCGGGTGGTAGGTTCCCGGCGGAGTTCACGAAGATCACGCCATAAGTATCGGCGATCTGGTCGAGGCGGGAAGCGTAGATGCTGTACCGGTGCCGCTCGACCGGCGCGACCGCGTTGATGGAGAGATTGAACACTCTGACACCATGTTCATTCTTCGCCTCAGCGACGGCCTGCTCGATCTCTTCGAGGAAGTCGGAGAAACCGCGACGATAACGAGCCATGAACGGTCCGTTCGGGTAGAGGGGTATGTCGTAGAGATGGCAGCCATTTGCCTCGGGCGCGATGTCAACACTATTGAGAGCTTGCCCGATGGTCAGGAGGCCAGCGACATTCGTGCCATGGATCGCGTCATATTCTCCTGATGATAGATAATCGAACCGTCCCGCAACCCAGCCATCAAGAACCGGCGCCACACCCGAGTCGATGACACCCACAATCGGGTAATTCGACTGGCCCTGCGGAAGGGGAATGGCAACTGGTTCGGCAGCTGCAGTGGCATCAGAGCTTGAACGGTCGTCCGTCAGCTCGAGCAGAACTGGCGGCAAGATCGCACGCACCAGAGGATGCTGCTGGAGTGCATTTAGGGTCGCCTCGTGTCGCTCCGGATTTCGGTCCATAGAGGAGAGGCTGATCTCCTGGCCTGAGTCGCTACCGGCGACACCGGCCCGATGATCGATCAGGGCCTCCACAGGCTGTGTGGTCAGCTGAACTTCGAGGACGGGGGTTCGCCCGACCTCAAAGGCGAGATAACTGCGCGCGCCCAGGCCGAGAGACAACAACAGCCGCTCAAGCGAGCGCCGTAATGCGATCCGTCCGAGCGGGTCATCGGCGATGACCCGTTCGGCTGGCGTCTCGAAAAGCTCGACCTGATAGCCGGAGACCGCGCGAGGATCCTCGAGCGCGGCAAGAGCTGCCGCGGTCGAGAATGCGCGTTTCTGCTCAGGAGGTGCGATTTCAATGGCTTCGATCGCGCCGACTTCGGCGCGTGCGATGGTCGGCGCCTTGTATGGCTTGTTGTCAGCCCTCCGATACTTTGTCTCGACGGAGGCTTCAGCCTGCTCGATGCGCTGTCGCAGAGCCTTCAGGTAAATCAACGGAGCCCGGAAATAGAGCGTTCCGACCGCGTCTGCTCCCACACATGGGAATTGGTCGGGCTTGAACAGCCACCACACCGGTCGATAGGATTTTGCCAGCGCCTCGTTGCGCATCTGGACTTTGAGATACGCCGCTGGACCATAAGGACTCGTCCGAAGCTCGTCGATGATCCGGTCGATCGCGGCCAGCAGCGAGTCCTTATGGGTGACGAATGCTTTGTCGGCACCCTCAAAAAAATCCTTGTTCCGCGGCGGCTGTCCCGGATCGGGCGCCTGATGAAAATCGCGATCGTTCAGGATGATCTGAACCGGATTATTGGGCATGCGACGCCTCCAGCAGCGGCAGATGGCGCTTCGCCTTCTTGAGGTCGCTCACCCGCGACTGACCGTACCCCGTCGCCTCACCGATCTCTGTTTGCTTGAGTGACAGCGCACCATCATTCGCGATCAGGCTGACGAACGCCTCCTGATCGACGGCGAGGATGCGGGCCGCCACATGGTCGTGCTGCGGTGCGCGGGCTAGCACAGAACTCAAGGCATGGAACAGTCCTGGTCCGTCATGAGATTCACCGCTGAGCGCGAGTGTCCGCTTTACGGCGATGCACACTCTTTCTATATCGGCCCCCGTTCGCCCCGCGAGACAGTATGAAAACACCCTAAGGGTCGAGACAGGCGCCTCGATCGGCTGCAGGAAACGCGCGATCAGGCTTTCACGGGCAGTGTCGTCGGGCTCACCGAGCTGAAGATGCGTTTCGAAGCGACGCCACACAGCCGGGTCCAGGAGCCTGTCGTGGTTCGTGATCGCGATGGTGATTCCGAAGCTTCGCCGCTGATCGAGATTCTGCAGCAAAGTGTTGACCACGCGCTTAATCTCGCCGATCTCCTGCGGATCGTCCCGGAGCTTTGCGAGCGCGTCGAACTCGTCCAGCAGCAGAACGCACGCGTATCGGTTGGCGAAGTCAAACAGGTTTGCGATATTGCGTGCGGTCGTGCCGAGAAACGACGATATCAGGCCGTCGATGCGTGCCACGACTAACGGCAAGCCCAACCGAGCAGCGATGTAGTGGGCGGTAATGGTCTTACCCGAACCAGGCGGTCCATAAATCAACAGAGAGCGCGTGGGCGACACACCCACCTCCTGCAGCGCGGCCTCACTGGTCCATTCCTGCAGCAGCCCCTCGACTGTTTCTGAAACTACTGCCCCGTAAACGGGCGCCCTGCCGTTCCGGCCCGGAAAATCAATCGTGCACAACCGGGCTCCGGTCTCTCGATCGATCGGCGGATTGATACCCTGTTCGAGCGTTTCACCGGAGATCTGGCCGCGCGACATCTCGACGCGGCTCGGAGCTAGTTCCTGTATGTCGCGCGCGGCCGCGCGCAGGCGCTCCAATGTGGCGGCCTCCTTCGTCTCTCCGGCCTTCTCGAGGCGCTCACGAAGGCGCAGCACCTGCTTGTCCACAGCCTCCCGGTCGCCGGCCAAGCCGGCCCGAACGATGCTTTGGATAACCGCGAAGTGCTCCATATCGACAAATCCGCCATCGAAATCGTGCCAGACCGATTTCTATCGCCAACTAGGCGATTCGGCAAGCCACCTTTTGCGAAATTATCGGCATTCCTCCGCCACGAATCGGTCATACTCCCATCTGAATCGGTCTCTAGCCACGCGTATCGATGTTCACGGGTTTGGAATCGCCACCAAGCGTGCTACGGTTCAGACTGGGATCATCCGCTGGTCACGGTGCCCGAATATAGCGGCCGCAGCCGCAACATTGGGGCAACGGTACATCATCCGGCCAACTCCTCGTTGATCGCTGCCTCGTCGCCCGTATCGATGTCGGTGGCTTCGGTTCGCGCACCGACTGCCTGTTCGATCTTGTCGAAATAGTATTTGATCCTGATGGCCAGAAGCTCCCGATGCGGAGGCTCGGCCTCGCTGGCGATCGCCTCTAGGCGCGATCGCAGTGCCTTGATCCAGGGGTACTCATCGCTGAGAGCACGATTGTGTTTCTCCATTTCATACCTCGCGTGGAGGCTTGCCAGCAGCTGGCCATCGGGCGACGAGTCTCGGATGATCACCCGCGCGAAGGCGTCAGGATCGACATAGTGAAGGAACGGCGAGTCGGCGTAGTTGCCCTCCTCGACGCCGTACTTGTGAAGCGACGAGTACGCCTCCCGATCCTTGTTGATCCGCTCAATGAACGTTCCGGCAATCTCTTTCATACGGTCGGCGAAAGATAGGTTGGTCGCCGCACGGACTGTCTTGTAGATGGCTCTGAACTCAGATGTATCCTTCGAGCCATAACCAAGCCCGCCATAGGACCCTCCCATCGGCGTGAAAAGGCCACGATCCGGCTCGAGCTTGCCGGACTTTTGCAGATCTTGCACGTAACGTCCGAAGTATGCGACGACATCCTTATCCCTGCCGAGCATGTGGTCGCCGAACGCCATAGCGCCGATAACGATACCGGCGGCATGGAGGATAACGCCGGGATGGGTGAGTTCTCGCGTCGCGAGTTGCCTAACGAGCTCCTCTCTCGCTTCGAGGTATTGGCTCCTTGGCAGGTCCGTCCAGCTCCAGAGCTGCCGCCATGCCGGCGCCTGCGCGTAGCCGACGACGAGAGGGTGCTGTGACAGATGCGCGTTGATGGCATCAGCTGCGACAATCCCGGTCTCAAACAGCGCGGCGAGCGCTGCCGGCGGAACGATCGGATCATCCCATTGGACTTCCGGATATCGCGCCTCCAGCCCCTCGACCTTGACGATTTCCGGGGATTTTTCTTTCTTGCCGATCGCGGCGATGAGGCGTGATTGACGGGTACTGGGCAAACCCGCCAGCTCAGACGCGCTGAGATCCCCGCTACGATAGTCGACCCCGGTCGCCATCATGAAGAGCAGTAGCCGCGCCATGCCAGTGTCTGACTTCTGAAGGCGCGGATCGACGCCTGAGACAAGCCGTTCATAGTCGGACAAGACAGCCCTCAAGCTGCGGAAATTCTTCTTTCCGGACCCCTCGAAGGTCCTTAGCAGCGCGAGCGTTTCCTGACGGACAACCTCCAACACCCGTGGATGGGTCAATTTCTTGCAAAAACTATCGAGGACAGTATGCGGGTCGGAAGCGACCCGCAGGGTCTTGCCGATCAGCTTCTCCTTCTTACGCGCATAATCAATCCGCTGATCCGGAGGGATGTCGTTCTCGTTTGCGACGACGATGACCTTAAGACCGTCATGTTCAACGAATGAGTTGATGAATCCCATGGCTTCGACCAGCGGCATCGCGCACCGCTCGAGATCGTCGAATATCAGGACGCGGCCCTCGAGTTTCAGCACCATATCCTTGATCAACGACTTGTTCTCGGCGCCACTGTTCACGTCCGTGCCTGCGAAACCGTTTAGCGCGCGCGACATGACGGTACCGATAAGGCGGACCGCCTTGGAGTTCATGACGGGGTGGGCCTGCGCGAAGAACTGATCGGTGATCTCCGACGTCGAGCGAATGCCGTAAAGGCTGGCATAGAGATGCCCGACCGAATACAGCGGATCTACCAACCTTGCCTTGTCCTCTCGTTCTTCGAGGTAGGCTTTTATAAAATGCGTCTTTCCGGCTCCCCACGGACCGTTAATCATAACCGCGAAGTCCGTTTCGAGCTCCGACGAGAGGTAATAGTCGAGATATTCTCTTACCTCATCGTTCGTCGACATAGATCCGCCCCCCTTTGCTACCCGGCTTCTCACTAGTTTTCCCTTAGCTGATATACACGGCACCAGCACTGCCGAGAACTGCGCTAAGCCGTCGCCGGCACGTGCCTCGCGTGCTGGCGACACCACAAAGGACGACATCTGTCGGGATTGTCGGTCCAACCTGGCTTGGGGAACGCCTAGCGAATCCTGCAATGCCACTCGTCGGAACGGCGGCTGCCGACGTCCAATCGCTTTCGAGCTGTTTCAGAGACTTCACTACCACATGGTGGTTCCAACGATTGGCGCTGACTTGCTTCACTTAGTGGAAGTGCGGAAGGCGGCCTTGGGAAGCTCCGCACCCAGAAGCAGACCGTCCGCAGGCGGCCCCGTTCCTCCAACATCAATCGTTCTGACCATCGCCGAGCAGGGATTCGCTTAGTCGATCAAAGTAGGGTAGCGGAACGGCGGGTTCAGAGCGGTCTCGTCGGGAATGCTGCCGTTCGCCTCACGACTTCGGCGGTCATGCGCCCGCTCATCGGCCGTCGCCCATCCTAGAAGCTGTCGTTTCCATTCCGAACACGAATACAACACGTGCTCAGCCAACGACTTCACTCTGTGAACGAAGAGCCCCAGTATGGCACCATTTCGCGACAAGGGGGGATGAATGTCTAGCGCCTTTGATGAGATCTTGGAGTTTGAAGCGCGTGCAGACGAGGCCGTCGCCAAGCTATCACTGTGGCAACAACCAATACGTAGCATCCTTTCCGTCCTATACCTGTCAGCCGACTCCAAGTTCGTCGGCGGACGTTTCAACCGCAAAGCGCAGCGCGACGACGAGGTCGGAACGGCATTAATCAACCGCCTATCCTATGTCAGCGGCTTTTTCGATAGATGCCCGCGGCTGATCGGAGCCGACATAGACGACGCGTTGAGCGTCGTCGACAAGGCGTTTCTGGCTGACATTGAGCAACTGCTCGGCTACGCCCACTTCTGCGAGATCCTGCCCTTAGTGCGCCGCGGATTCTTTTCTGTCGAACGCCCGACGTCGGGGTTCTACCTTGCCCATCCAAGTCAACAATTTATGGAGCACGAGGAAACCGACATCCTGATGTCGGAGATGGTACTGCCGCATGACTTAGTGCCGCCGCCGTATCCAATCGAGCGCTGTGTCCGGATGGTGAAGGCATGGCCGAAAATTCCTGCAGACGACCTCATCGGCGTCCTCAAGCCAGCATACGACCACTATCTCAAAAACATCTTTGAGCTTCCCCTGCTCGACGACGATGCGTTCGCGAAGAGCTTCGGCTTCGCGCGGCGAGAATTCTTGGGGATACGTGCCGCGCTTATGGGCTATGCGGACTTCTGCCTCGGAATGGCCGACGCCGCGGAGTTGCTGTCAATCCGCGCATCGCCGCGTTACCGGCGCGCCGCCCTCGAGAAAGAGGCGAGAGAATGGGCGTCTCCGCTCCTCAACAGGAACCACGTAATCGGGGTTGCAGCTGGGGTGGCTGGCGTCGACCCATCAGTGGCTGAGAAGATCACCGACCTTTTTACTATCGTCTTGAAAGATCTCAAGCAGACCGGGGGCGGTGAGGGCTTCTTCCCACCGTTCCTTCGGATCGACAATGCGTTGCTGTTTTCTCCTCATGCTGTCAAACGCATGATGCCCGAGAGAAATCTGCTCTACAAAATGGTCCGAACTGATCAGAAGACCTTCGACAATCTTGTATCGAGCCATCTCGAACCCTCTCTGCTGCAAGATGCCATCGTCTGCCTTTCTAGTATGGACGGCGTTGAGGTCCGACAGAATG
Source organism: Rhodoligotrophos sp. CJ14 (assembly GCF_038811545.1). Taxonomy (GTDB): domain Bacteria; phylum Pseudomonadota; class Alphaproteobacteria; order Rhizobiales; family Im1; genus Rhodoligotrophos; species Rhodoligotrophos ferricapiens. The sequence goes on along the minus strand of NZ_CP133319.1, from coordinate 2,193,433 downwards.
TCCGTTGGCAAGATGGCGAGATCGATCTCCTCGCCTTTCACGAGGCAACAAACACCGCTCTGCAAGTTCAGGCAAAGGCTGCCGTGCCTCCACAAGGCGCGCGAATGGTCGCTCAGATAGAGTCTCGCACCCTTGAAGCGGCGAATCAGATCAAGCGCTTTCTCGAACTGGACGGTGGCGACAAAGACAAAATCTGTTCTTCTGCCTTCGGAAGAAAACTGGAGGGAGTGAATTGGAGCAGTGCGGTCATGATGCGCACCTGTCTTGGGACTGAAAAATCTTGGAAAGGAATCGCTGGATACGTGCCGTTGAACCCGGTTTTGCTCAGGGCAGTCGTCAAGAGAATGATCGGTGAGAATGCATCGCTTGCCGAGATCGAAGTTGTCGCTAGGGACGAATTGAGAAGGCTTCGAGCAATGGCTGTGCTTGGCTGGCACAAAAAGAGCTTCAGGCTATTCGGCGAGACAATTGAATTGCCTCTGTTGAGTCTGGACTACGGTGCGATCTCTGCGTTTCGCAACGCGGTACTGAATTGAATTAGCCTGCAGCATTGTAGGCTCAAGATGGACCGACCCGTCCTGGATTGCTGTCCGCTTAACCAACTTGTCGGCTGTAAGCAGACCGTCCGTTGTCGGCCCCTAGATTTGCCGCGGGAGATTGTTTTGCCGTTCTGGAAGCGGATCAATCTGACGCCTACGGCGCCCAAGGGTGGTGAGCGGACATTTCTTCCGAGGCTGCCAAGCTCTGCTATGCGGACAAACCGGACACCTCTGCTATAAACCGTATCTACTGACTTGGCTTCGAAAAGGCGAGAGTGGGCATATGCGATTTGCGATCGCGCTGGACACGGCGCTTCGACTTTTTCGCGAACGGATCGAGGTTCCCAGCCAAAATAGCTTGGTGGCACCGACTTTGCTGAGATCCCAAGCGCTTTCTCATCTCTATACTTCAGTCCTTCGCGGGGAACTCGATATGCAGAATGCTGCCTCGCAGCTCGATCAAATGAGATTGCTCAAGATCAGGCTGCTCGGCGATCGGGTTCTTCAGAAGGTTGCGTGGGAAATCGCGGAGCAACTCCAATGGAAGGATACCTTTGCGGCCGAATACGTGGCGCTTGCGAAGTTGCAGGCAGATGCTTTCGTTACACTCGACGACGATCTCGCTCGTTTTGTCAAAAATATAGTCCCGCTGGCTCCTTTCGATGAGTTGTTGACCGTCCGGGATACGTGACCCAGTGTTCCAGCTCAAATATCCGAATGGTAGGTCGGGGCTCCCGCAGCCGACATTCGGACAGTGCAGGGCAACTTCTGAAATGGGATCGCTCGCGAGCTGACAACTATCTCTTGGGCTTGGCCAGTCCAGTTTCGGCCTCGTCCCGACAAGTCTGACCTGACGACAACGCGCCTCGAACTTCGCCGTATAGCGCGATGCCGAAGGGATCCCGGAAATGGACGTTCGAGAATTCGCGCGCCGCCTCAACGATGCGAGATGGCGGTCCAATCCAGCCCGAACCGTGCGAGATATTTGCGCAGCCGATCGGCATCGTTCGCGGAAGTCCGGCGCGCCCGCGAGGCTGCGAAGAGGGTTCGGCCAGCTTCGGAGAGCGAGCGGCTTTTCCGGCAAACGCGGATCGCCTCGGCAAGCTGCACGCGATCGAAAGGGTCAATCTCGGCGAGCGCTTCGGGCTTAAGGACCTCCCTTAAAACACCCGCGCCGTCGTCTCGCTGGCTGGACCAGAGGCGCTTCAGGCGTTGGATTTCAGCATCGACGCATTCCACGTCGATGCGGCCTTTCGGGCTGAGCGTTGCCATGCGCGTGACGCTGGCGGCGAGGTCGCGGAAGTTGCCGGGCCACGTTGCACCGGGCCCGGTTGCGAACGCCAGGTAACGCTGCCGCGCTTCCTTGTTGAAACTGGCGCGATTGCCCTCACGCTCGGCGAAGCGGTCGAGTTCATAGTCGAGATTGGGCTCGATATCCTCGCGACGATCAACGAGACCAGGAAGCTGGAAAGTCCACAGGTTGAGACGCGCATAAAGGTCGTCGCGAAATGCGCCGGTGGTCACGGCCTCACCCAGGTCGCGGTTGGTGCCGGCGATCAGCTGGAACTCGGATGCCGCTTCCTTGTCGGCCCCGACGGGAAGGAAGCGCTTGTCCTCGATCGCGCGCAAGATCATCGCCTGCTCGTCCAGCCCAAGCTCGCCGATCTCGTCCAAGAACAGCATGCCTTTGTCGGCCGTGCGAAGCAGCCCTGGACGGTCGACCACGGCACCGGTGAACGCGCCCTTGCGATGCCCGAACAGCGCCGACATCGCGCCGTCGCCCTTCAGCGTCGCGCAATTCACTTCGACGAAAGTGCCGGCGATCTGGTGCTTCAGGCGCTTCAGCTCGTAGATGCGGCGTGCCAGCTGGCTCTTGCCGCCGCCCGTCGGTCCCATCAGCAGGATCGGCGCTTTCGAGCGCAGCGCCACCCGCTCGATCTCATCGATCATCCGGTTGAAGGCAGCACTGCGCGTCTCGATCCCCGATTTGAGAAAGGACGTACTCTCCTCGGTAGCGACAGCAAAGCGGGTGGCGATGCTGTCATAACGCGATAGGTCGAGGTCGATCGCAGTCCAGGTGCCGGTTGGATTGAGCGAACCGCGCACAGGTTGGGTCTGGAGCAGGCGACCGGGCAGGTAGCGCGCCTCGGTCAGCAGGAACAGGCAGATCTGTGCGACATGCGTGCCCGTGGTGATGTGGATCAGATAATCCTCAGCGTCGGGATCGAAGGGCTCGGCGCGCGCAAAGTCGAGCAGCTTGCCGTAGACCTCTTCGAAGTCCCACGGGTCCTTGAAGTCGAGCACTCGCAGCTCGACGGCGGTTTCGGGTGAGACGGAGGCGACATCCTGCGCAACATATTCGGCCAGCCGACTGTGGCCGCTGCCATGGATCAGGATCAATCGGTCGACGCGCAGATCTTCGTGCATCGCCAGGCTGACGGTCGGCCGCCATTTGTTCCAGCGCGATGGGCCGAACTTGCTCGCGTCCAGCGTCGAGCCAAGGAATCCAACAACCACGATAGGCTTCATCCTTATATCTTAGGATAAAAACTTATTGAGTGCGATAGAAAATTGCAGGAGGAGTTCTCCGGTCGCCTATTCTCGTCCATACACATCATGTTAAATTTACTGAGCAGGTCAGTCGCTTATAGTTTTCTCTCTCATTCCCGTCCGGACTTGGCACGCCTCCTGCTCTTCTGATTGCGTCGGACGGGGCAGTCAAACCTCAGATCGGCAAGCAGCGGCGAAGGGGCGGCCGGAATGGGCCGGTCGCCCCCGGGGGTTTCGTAGGGCGTAGTCAAGGCAGCGCAGAGCGCCTGGCTTGGGAGCGGGAGACGCAAGTTCGCATCCTGCCGGCCTTGACCATTTGAGGAGGTGGACGATGGCCAACAAGAGACTTTTTGCTTCGGCGGTCGCGAAGCTGCTGCCGCGCGCGGATGCGGTGAACCGCGAGCGCGCGCCGGCTTACGATTATGGGCCGGAGCACAAGCTGGCGCAGCTTGCTGCCACGGGCACGCTCGCCGACAATTTCTATGACGCGGCCGAGGCGCAGCTGGCCGATGTCCTGGAAGCGGCGCGGGCCTGCGATCCGCATTTCGTGGCGCAGGCCGCGATCTATGCGCGGTCGTGGGGCGCGATGAAGGATATGCCGGCATTGCTGGCGGCGTACCTTACGGTTGCCGATCCCGACCTCGCGATCCCGGTGTTTAAGCGCGTGATCGACAACGGGCGCATGCTTCGCAATTTCGTGGCAGTGATGCGCTCGGGCCAGGTCGGGCGAAGCTCACTCGGCTCTCGCCCGAAGCGGCTGGTCCAGCGTTGGCTGGAGCAGGCATCGATGGCGCAGTTGATGGCAGCCGCAACCGGCAAGGATCCGAGCCTGGCGGACATCGTCCGGATGGTTCACCCGAAGCCGTCGGATGTCTCGCGCAAGGCCTTCTATGGCTGGCTGATCGGCCGTCCCTACGACGTCGCCACGCTGCCGCCTGAGATCGCCGCGTTCGAGGCGTGGAAGCGGGACCGTTCGGCCCCGCTGCCGCCGGTGCCGTTCGAATGGCTGACCTCCTTCCCGCTCACCGCGGAGAACTGGGCGGTGCTTGCCGGGCGGATCGGATGGCAGGCCCTGCGGATGAACCTCAGCACGCTTGCGCGCAACGGCGCCTTCCGTGTGGAGGGGGTCGCGGAAACGGCCGCTGCACGACTAGCCGATCGTGATGCGCTCGCGAAGGTCCGGCCCTTGCCCTACCAGCTGATGGTGGCGCTAGGGCAGATCGGCGAGAGCGTGCCGCTCAATGTGCAGGCGGCGCTGGAGGACGCGCTCGAGCAATCGCTCGTCCGCGTGCCGAAGGTGCCGGGTAAGGTGGTCGTCTGCCCCGATGTGTCGGGGTCCATGCTCTCGCCGGCGACGGGCTACCGCAAGGGCGCCTCGTCCAAGGTGCGGTGCATCGATGTCGCGGCGCTGGTCGCGGCGGCGATGCTGCGGACCAATTGCGAGGCGCGGGTGCTACCGTTCGAGCACGCAGTGGTGAAGCTGAAGCTGGATCCGTATGCCCGGGTCGCGGTCAACGCGGCGAAGCTGGCGGCGGTCGGCGGTGGCGGAACCAACGTCTCGGCGCCGCTGGCGATGCTTAATGCGGAGCGGGCGGCGGTCGATCTGGTCGTCATCGTCTCGGACAACCAGTCCTGGGTGGATGCCACCCGGCACGGGGCGACCGCGACGATGCGCGAATGGGTCCGACTGAGGAAGCGCAACCCGGGCGCCAAGCTCGTGTGCATCGATATCCAGCCCTATGGAAACACGCAGGCCCAGGGGCGGGTGGATATCCTCAATGTCGGGGGCTTCTCCGACGCGGTGTTCGACACGATCGCGCGCTTCGTCTCGAACGAGACCCGCGACTGGGTCAGCATCGTCAAACAGATGGAGGTATGAAGAACAGGGTCGTGGCGAATGCTGGTGGGACTACATCGTCACCAGAGAGGGCCCGACGAGTAAAGCGCCGCAGCACCGGCAATGGGCTGCGGAGATGCGGGTTCGAATCTCGCCGCCGATACGTAGCTTAAGGGCCGCGTCTCGCCGATCTCGTCGCCACGACCCGACACCACCACCACGATGGATGCCGGTGGAACGACTTCGGATCTCACTGTCGCCGGTTGGATCCCGGCCGGGCGCAAGCCCGTAGCTCAGTTGGTAGAGCATGAGCGGTTTCACCATGACCTCGTCGCCGTGGCCGAGAACATGGAGCTCAACGCTAGAGCGGGGGGCCTGTCAAACACCTGGTCGCCTTGGACCAATTCAACGCTGGCGAATGCCGGCGGGACTACATGGAGGGCCGAAAGGCCGAGCGGTTCGATTCCGCCCCGGAGCAGTTCGGGAGATGTCTCGCCAATCCTCGTCGCCGGCACCATGATCGCTTTTGAAGGAGGTCGCGATGACCGAGACACTATATGACTTTCAGCACGTCGAGGGCGGCGTATCGATCAAGCTGTGGACCCGTGGCGTGCCGGTGGAGGAGGAGGCACGGGCGCAGCTTTCGCGCGTGGCGCAGATGCCGTTCATCTTCAAGCATGTCGCCGCGATGCCCGACGTCCATGTCGGCATCGGTGCGACCGTGGGCTCGGTGATCCCGACCAAGGGCGCGGTGATTCCGGCGGCGGTGGGGGTGGACATCGGTTGCGGCATGATGGCGGCGCGCACCTCGCTGGTCGCGAGTGATCTCCCCGACGACCTCAAAGGGATCCGCTCGGCGATGGAGCAGGCGGTCCCGCACGGGCGCGACGTAGGCCGCGGCAAGCGCGACAAGGGCTCGTGGGGCGACCCGCCACCCATGATTATCGAGGCATGGGCGACCTTGTCGGCACGCTTTAAGCGGATCACGGACAAGTACCCGAAGCTCGCCAACGCCAACAACCTGGTGCATCTCGGCACGCTGGGCACGGGCAACCACTTCATCGAGCTCTGCCTCGACGAGGAGCAGCGCGTGTGGATCATGCTCCATTCGGGCTCGCGCGGCGTGGGCAATGCCGTCGGCAGCTTCTTCATCGAGCTGGCGAAGCAGGACATGCGCAAGTGGCATATCAACCTGCCCGACCAGGATCTGGCATATTTCCCGGAGGGGACTGATCATTTCGACGACTATGTCGAGGCGGTCGGCTGGGCGCAGGATTTCGCGGCGCTCAATCGGCGCATGATGATGACCAACATCATCCGCGCGCTGCGCGGCCAGATCGCGAAGCCGTTCGACGCCGAGCTGGAGGCGGTGAACTGCCATCACAACTACGTCCAGCGGGAGAACCATTTCGGCCAGAACGTGCTGGTCACCCGCAAGGGCGCGGTACGTGCGGCGAAGGGCGTGCTCGGCATCATTCCCGGCTCGATGGGCGCCAAATCGTTCATCGTTCGCGGGCTGAGCAATCCTGAGTCGTTCGACAGCTGCTCGCACGGCGCGGGCCGTGTGATGTCCCGCACGGCGGCGAAGAAGCTGGTGACGCTGGACGAGCACATCCGCGACACCACGGGCGTCGAGTGCCGCAAGGACGAAGGTGTTATCGACGAGACGCCCAAGGCTTATAAGCCGATCGAGGCCGTAATGGCTGCGCAGGCGGACCTGGTCGAGATCGTCCACACGCTGAAGCAGGTGGTGTGCGTGAAAGGCTGACGCCTTTGGCGCACACCGCCGCCCCCTCTTTGGAATTTTCCCCATGACTGGCCAGGTTCACGATCCCATCACTCCTGCCGTGCGGCGAGAGATCGAACAGCGGCTCAACGCGGTCGAGGCTACGCAGGGCGTGCGCCTGCTGATGGCGGTCGAGTCGGGGTCCCGGGCGTGGGGCTTCCCGTCGGCCGACAGCGATTACGATGTGCGCTTCGTTTATGTGCGACCGCGTGACTGGTATCTATCGCTGGCGCTCAGGCGCGACGTGATCGAGCATGCAATCGTGGACGAGATCGACCTCAGCGGGTGGGACGTGCGCAAGGCGCTTGGCCTGCTGCTCAAGTCGAACGCGGTGGTCAGCGAATGGATGCAGTCGCCGATACGCTATCGAGCGGACGATCCATTTGTCAGCAGGCTTTCGGCTTTGGCCGACGAACTGCTCGATCCCCGGGCGTTGGCGCATCACTATGCCAATCTCGGGCGCGCGGCGTCGAACCGTTGGCTCGATAGGCCCGGCGACGTGCCGGTGAAGAAGTATTTCTACGCGCTCCGGCCTGCGTTGGCGGTTCGCGCACTCCGTCTGAACCCAGCTGCGCGGCCGCCGATGAACCTTCAAGCACTGATCGGCGTGGCCGGTCTGCGGGCGTCCATCGTCGCGCAGATCAGCGAACTGGTCGAGGCGAAGAGCCGGACGAACGAGCGCTCGAACGGCATGCGGGTATCGGAGATCGATGCGCTGATAGGGGATGAACTCGGGCGCGCTGCCGAATTGCCAGCAGCGCCGATGCGCGAAGACGCGGTGGCGCGTGCGAGCGAGCTTTTTGCGGAACTGGTGAATACATGATCATCATCGACGGGTCGGAAGGCGAAGGCGGCGGCCAGGTCGTGCGCAATGCGCTCGCACTGTCGCTCGTCACCGGCCAGCCCTTCCGCATGACGAATATTCGCGGGCGGCGCGAGAAGCCGGGACTGATGCGCCAGCATCTGACCGCGGTCGAGGCGGCGTGCGCGATCGGCGGAGCGACGTGCGAAGGCGTGGCGGTCGGATCGCTCGAGATCGCCTTCACGCCGGGTCGTGTGGTTCCGGGCGAGTATCGCTTCGCTGTGGGCACCGCGGGCAGCACCAGCCTCGTCCTCCAGACCGTGCTGATGCCACTGCTGCTCGCCGATGCGCCGTCACGGCTCGTGCTGGAGGGCGGCACACACAACATGATGGCGCCGCCGTTCGAATTCATCGACCGCGTGTTCCTGCCGATCGTGAACCGCATGGGGCCACAGGTCTCCGCACGGCTGGTTCGCCACGGCTTCTTCCCACGCGGCGGGGGACGGATCGAAGTGGAGATCGCGCCGGCCAAGCTTTCTCCGGTCGACTGCATCGACCGTGGCCCGTTGCAGTCGGTGTCGGGGACGGCACTGTTCGCGGCGCTGCCGTTCAACGTCGCCGAGCGCGAGATCAAGACCGCGCGCCGGATTTTGACCGATTGGCCGGAGGACAGCTTCGCTGTGCGTCAGCTTTCCGACGAACAGGGACCGGGCAACGCACTGCTGCTGGAAGCGGTGTTCGAGCACGCGACCGAGATCGTCACCGGTTTCGGCAAGCTCGGGGTATCGGCGGAATCGCTGGCGAAGACCGCAGCACACCGCATGGCCGGCTTCCTGGCCTCGGACGCGTTCGCCGGGCCGTATCTGGCAGACCAACTGCTGCTGCCATTCGCGCTTGCCGGCGGGGGGAGCTTCACTACGGTCAAGCCCAGCCAGCACGCGCTCACCGCGCGCGACATCATCGAGCGCTTCACCGGTGAGCGCTGGGTGTTCGAACAACAGTCGAGCGGCTGCCATCTCGTGCGGCACGCTTGATGACGGACGCCAATGAGCTTCGCCGCAATCTACATCCGACTGCCGGCGATCTCACCCAAAGCCATCATTCGGCTATCAGCCCTCTGCGCCTCCGAAACGGACCGGCACCTGACCGGCCGGTTCCCGCAGAACCATGCAGTATGCCCGCTACCAAGCGGCTTGCACTTTTTAACTCCTCCGAGCAGTATTCAGATTAACAATTCTTGGGGGATCAATGACGGCACTACCGGATTATCTTGAACGGGGTGAAAAGGCTCGGCTATTTCCTGTACTTGCGGACACGTCCAAGGAGGGACGCACGATTTCGATCGTGTTGGCATGTCTCGCGCATGTGCAGGAGTTCGGGCGCGCAATGCTCGCGACTGTAGGTCAACGCGCCGGCCCTCGAGCTCAAGTCATCTGCTATACGGAAATCTGTTTCAAAAAGGGTGAAAAGCCCAAAAGTGATCGTCCCGACGGTTTGATCGTTCTTAAGGTTGGCAACCGCGAATGGAGGGCGCTTGTCGAGGCGAAGGTGGGAAATGCCGAACTCGACCAGACGCAGGTGGAGCGGTACCTTGAACTCGCGCGACTGAACGAAGTTGATGCCGTTGTCACCATTTCCAATCAGTTTGCTCCAACCCCCGACGAGCATCCGATTGCAGTTTCTAAGCGCGCTACGGCAAAGGTGGCCTTGTACCATTGGTCTTGGATGCATGTCCTGACGCAGGTCGAGCTGCTCCTTCACAATGACGAAATCTTCGATAAGGACCAAGAAGCCATCCTGCTAGAATTGTCGCGTTTTCTTAGCCACGATAGTGCTGGCGTCAAAGGTTTCGACAGCATGCCGGCCTCGTGGAGCGAACTGGTGCAGTCGGTTGCGAACGGCGGCGCGATCTCACCTCGATCAGTACTCGCGAAAGAAGTGCTTGAGGCATGGTACCAAGAGACTCGCGATCTCTCACTCATCCTTTCACGCAAGCTCGGGGTCCACGTCACCACACGTCTACCACGGGCGCACCGGGTCGACAGCCAGGCGCGTCTCAAGTTCGACCTTGAGACGCTGAGTAAGAGCAGCGCGATCCTCACCGCTTGGGATATCAAGGATGCGGCGGGAACCTTGGACTGCTGCGTTGATCTAAAGACCAAGACGGTCACAGCATCGATGAGGGTGCGCGCACCTGCCGACCGCGTAAAAGCCACTTCAAAGTTGAATTGGCTACTGCGTCAGCTGCAGAACGTGACGCCCGATGACCTCTTCGTCCGCCTGCACTGGACTGGGGCTGGCAGCTTCACACAACACTCACTGACGACGCTCCGCGAAAATCCAGACGCAATCTCACAGGACCGCCCGAACGCGCAACTGCACACGCTCGAAATTTGCCTCGTTCGCGGCCTGGCGGCTCGTTTTGGGCAGAGGAGGAACTTCATAGCAGATGTGGAAACACTGGTGCCGGAATTCTACGAACGTGCCGGCCAACGCTTGAAGCCGTGGCAACCGTCCGCACCTAGAGTACGGGAGCGGCCCACCACTGTCGAGGAAATCGAAGAGGAGGTCCAACAACAGGCGCTCGCACACGCCAGTCCTGCCAGCGAGTAGCCGCTCCGCACATTTCGAAGGATAATTCCACGTCCGGCCCGATGAACGGCGTGATCGGGGCCAGTTCCAGACAGTCTGGTTTCTGGCTAATCTTGCGGTAAGCAGTCGTTCAGCAACCGACCCCAAAGAGGACGTGTAGTGCATTTTGGCTCGGGCAGGAGGAGACTTAGGCCGCTTGGAATTCGGGCCCTTCAGGCGTGGAAAAGCTTGTTTCCTGAAGCGCGCTGATCACCCCGCCTTGGTCGCACCAGATTACATGTCGTGCACTACGGCCGTTCCTCCTGGCTCTTACTTTAACCTCTTCGACCAGGAATCGGGCACATCTCAGACGACGCGTGAAAACGGGATTTGAACCTGAGGACCAGGCGGTAAGAACGCCTGCGGGTCGCAACGCCGACCATGCCGTTTCAGCCCAGCCTGGTGACGATATCGTTGCGCGGAGGAATCCTTACTACGTCTATCTCAAGCCGCATGGCGCCGATGATGAGAGCATCAGGCGCGGCCGCGGATGTCTGGCTTTCCCCCGGTATTCATTCCGATGCCGCCGCATTGACGCGGACGACGCCGGGGCTCGTCCAGCGGTCACGCCCATCCGTCACTTCAGGATCGTGCTCTCGGGCCCATGTTCGCCATCGCCAAGAGTGCACGTCCGATGGCAGTCGCCTTCGGAAAGGCGCTGGCGGTCTTTTCGGACGTCGGCCTGACCTCCGGCTTCCGGGAGAGCCACCTGCGCTTCGAGGTGGACGGCGCGAACGCAGCACGCGGTTCCTGCGGAGCCACGGCATCGGAAGTCGACGCGCCGCCCTGAAGCATGGCGTGGTCGGCTCGAGTTTGGCAGGGGTGGCCGCCGATCAGCAGAACGCGCTGCCAGTTTAACGGCCGTGATCTATTGGGCATCGACCTCGAGAGGTCTAACTGCAGCAGTGTAGATCGATGTCCAAATCATGATCCGATGCGGCATCGTCACGTCATTCGATGGCCGAATATGTCATCTTCATCCCGTAGGGATGGGGAACATCCCCCCTAGTTGAAATTTTTTCCAGTGCGCACGGAGGATCCGCGCGGGCCTACGCCCCTAGAGCCCCGGACTTTTGACCCGCCCCGGGTGCTGGAGGTGGAAAATCAAATGCTACGATCGAGCCGGAGATCGATCTCAGCGCACACTGAACGGCGGATGGTGATAGCCTTCGGGCCAGCATGACAGGACAAGACAGGGGCTCCGAAAAGCCTCAAGCAGCCAGGAGGCCGGGTTGACGTGCCGGGTGCGGCTTGATCTCGAGGTGGGTGGTGCACGTGTGAAAGGCCGAGAGAAGCGCATGCGCCAACACGCACGATCCACCTTAACTCCCGCATACTTTATTCGGGAAATTCGTGGATTGCCACGAGCGCATGGCCTCCTAGCCTTGTTGGCTAACGATTCGACAGCTAGGCGAGTTGCTAGCAAACCGTGCGTGGCGGTAGTCGCTGCCCTGCAGCTTCACCTGGGGCATATGGACGGTGATCAGGTGCCGGTCGACGAGGCGTCGCAGTGTTTTGGACACCCGCGTTGCGGCGGTATTCCCTGAATGCCTTGGCTGGCCCTCCGGCCTATTCCCTGAATGCCTTGGCTGGCCCTCCGGCCGCGGATAGGTGAGAGCGCCCCAGTGCGATGGCTTCGGCCATTCCTGCAGTGCCAGCAGGAGGTCGCGCTAAAACTCCTAAAGCCGCTACCCATCGGCCCCTGTGTTGCCCGGGCGCGCGCTATCGGCGCGCCGGGCCAGATTACGCTGCACCGCCACCGCTGCGTCCACCGCAATTGCTTAAGCGGATGAGCTCCCTTTGCACCGCATTGCGGAATGCCATCAGTTCCCCGCCGATGGCATGGGTATGGATACCAAGCCGTTCCAAGCTCTTGCGGGCTGCCGAAATTACCTGGCGCCAGTACAGGTCGGCATCATCACCCTGCCTACGTGACAGCATCTCGGCGACATGACGGACCTTGCTGGTCCGCCTTGCCAGGGGAAACACCAGAACACGGCTTGGTGGCGTCCAATCAAGTAGCGGGAGATGCTTCATCAAGCAGCCCCCCTGTGTGGTATAATATATTTGCACCGAAAATCGGGACGCTCTGGAGCTTCGTTTTCCTCAAAACCGTCCTCTTTTTCGGGACGGTTGTCCTCTTTTTCGGGACGGGGTGTCATTCTTTTCGGGACGGTTTGTCCCGAAAAATGGTGCGGGATTCTGCTTTTTGAGGGCTGCCAGGCCCTATATTCGCGCGTAGGCTGCTGGCCTAGATAGCCAAGCTCGGTGAGGCGCCAGCAGGTCGCATTTGCCTTGCCCTCGGCACCGAGATAGGCGCGCTGTGTGGGTCGGATGAACCCATGCTCCTCCAGCTCTCGAAACCATTTCTCTACCGATGACCGGGAGGCGTTCAGTTCGGCGGCGGCCCGCCGGACGCCGAGCCTGATGCTGCCGTTGTTCTGCCCATTGTGGTACGCCTTAAGCAGCACATAGAGGCACCGAGCGCCGAAGGTAAGATCGAGCCAAGCTGGCGCCTTGAGGGTATGTTTGAGGACAGCAACAAACGGCTCAGTCGGCCAGCTCTGCTTAAGCCCTTTCTTCCTGGCCATTGACCGCTCCTCTGCGATAGTTCCCCCGGCGGGCGGCCATTACCGCCGCCCTGGCCGCCTGAAGGCTACTGAAGTTGCCTATCGGGCGGCCTTCCGCGTCGTGTGCGAGATATCGCCCGCGGTCCGGGGTGATCACCCCGACCCGGGCTAGCCCGTCATAGACGTCTTGCTCGACCATCATGCCGCCCTCCGGTCTCCATCCGCCTGCAGGTGATCGACCTCATCCTCACCGCCTGCGACGTAGTCGGACAGCGTTTCCAGCAGGTCGGACCCAATATTTAGAAGACGGCGAGCGTTGGTGAGGACTTGAGCCTCCGGACGGCCCTGCTCGTCGACGGCGTCCTCGACGCGGCCGATCAGGTCGCGGGCGACCTCAAGGGTGGACTCTAGGTGCAACCAAGCATCGGTCGCCTCTGCAACGGTGGGGGCTGCCCTGGGGCAAATGATCCTTCCTTTGGTCAATTCCATGCGCGTTCTCCCGGATATGCTGATGTGCGTGCTTTTCGTGGGCTGCGGCTAGGTCGGTACCTGGGGCATCGGATTCGCCTACGGGCGACGGCATAGGCGGGTCTGGTGGGCGGGTTCACGCCGCATCTTCAAGAAAGAAGGCGATCAGCTTTTGACGGCTGGCCACCCAGCGCCCGCCGACCTTCTTGGCCGGAAGTTGCCCGCCTGCAAGCAGGTTGAATGTCTGCCGCTCCGAGCGGCCAATCAGCTTCGCGATAGCCGCGACCTCCCAGAGAAGGTCGAGGCCCTCCGTATTGGTGTCCATTGTCACTCCGTCCATTATCTCGCGAGTCGCTACAGGGTGACTATAGCGAGTCACTACTGTTGCGGCAAGCGTCATATATAGCTATTCGCTACTATTAAATGACACGGAGAGTTGGTATGCCCCGCGGCAAGTTTCCGAGCGACAAGCAGGACCAGTTCATGCTGAGACTGCCAGACGGCCTTCGCGACCGCATCAAGGCACAAGCCGAAAAGAACGGGCGATCGATGAACGCCGAAATCGTCCGAGTGCTCGAGCGGGAGTTCCCAAAACCCGTTCCGACGGTGGCAAGGCTTATGCTCCTGCTTGGCCAGGCGGGTACCCTTAGGAGATCCCTCCGGGGCGAGGGCGTCGATCAGCTGATCGATCAGCTCTACGAGTCCATAGAAGCAATCGTTGTGGATCAAATGAGAATCGACAATGAGGAGGCCCGGTCGCTCACGAAAGAGCCTTCGGAAGATCGCGATATAGAACAGGATGAGGGTCTTAAGGCGGAACAGCCGGACGTGAGCCGCTTCGGCAGCGGCAGATCAGGGGCGTGATCCCATGTCTGTTCGCAAGCGCACATGGCGCACTAGCAGCGGTGAGGACAAGTCTTCGTGGGTCGTCGACTACGTCGACACCAAGGGCAAGCGCCGGCTGAAGACATTTCGGCTCAAAAAAGAGGCAGACGCCTTCGCGGCGACCGCGAATGTGGAGGTGCGGCAGGGGGTGCATGTTGCGGACAGCGCCAGCCTCACCATAAGCGAAGCGGCTGAGATCTGGCACAAGGCTGTAGCGGTCGGCAGGAACGGGCGTGACCCGGCGGAGGCATCGACGCTCCGGCAATACCGAACCCATATCGACAGGCACATTGTGCCGGCCCTCGGTCATGAGAAGCTGTCCCGGCTGACGACGCCCCGGGCCAGGGCATTCAGGGATGAACTGCTCGAGAAGCTATCCCGGCCGATGGCGAAGAAGGTGCTCACCAGTTTCAAGAGCATCATCCGTGAAGCCCAGTCGCGTGGCCTCGTGATGGCCAACGTAGCAGCGCCCGTCACCATTCAGACAGGGGGAGGGAATAACCGTCATCGCGAGGAAGTCACGATCCCCGAGCCAGCGGAAATCCGGGCTCTCTTGGCGAAGCTTGAGCAATTAGCCACTCAGCCAAACAAGCAGTGGTCTAAGGCGTGGCGCCGATGGCGCGCCCTGATCTCGACCGCTATCTATACCGGCTGCCGCGCGAGCGAGCTCCGCGGGATGCCTTGGGAGGCAATTGACCTAAAAGCAGGCACGATCACGGTAAAACAGCGGGCGGACGAAAACGGGAAGATTGGATCGCCCAAGAGCGCCGCTGGCCGTCGCACCATTAACATCCCGGCCCAGCTCGTTGCCACCCTACGTGAATGGAAACTGGAGTCGCCGAAAGGTCCGTTGGTCTTCCCCAACTGGCAAGGCAAGGTAGAATCCCTCGCGAACATTCACACCCGCTGCTGGCGACCGCTCCTGATCGCCGCTGCAGTAGCAGTGCCTAAGCTCGACGATGCCGGCAATGTTGTACGGGATAAGGAAGGGCAGCTGATCATGCTTCCCAAGTATAACTTCCATGCTCTCCGGCATTTCCGCGCTTCGCTTCTGATCAACGACGGCGCCAATCCCAAAGAGGTTCAGGTCGAGATGGGGCACAGCTCCATCACGATAACGCTCGGGCTGTACGGGCATATTTTCCGCGACGAGGAAGCCGATAAAAGGCGCCGTGATAGGGCGGAGCGGCTAGCCTCGTCCCTGGGGTGATGCGACATGGATGCGACATGGCGGTTCTAAAACCTTGATTTATAAGGCCGGTGTAGCGGACTGAAAATCCGCGTGTCGGTGGTTCGATTCCGCCCCTGGGCACCAACTATCTTTCTGATTCTCCTCACTACTTTTCTCGGCTGCTTCACGGTTCTTCTCCAGGTTTGACAATTTCGGAGGAGGGTTTGACAACTGTTTGCGCCGTCGGGTCACCTCTGTATTCAGCGCCTCTACCACGGAAGTGAGCTTGCGGGTTTTATCGGCACGGCTGGAATAGTGGCGAGCCATCGCCGTGGTGCGCTGACCAAGCATGTCGGCAATCGTGCGCTCGTCATAGCCCATCTCGCTGAGGATCGTGGTCACGGTGTGCCTCAAGCCCTTCAATGTAAGGCCCGGCTGCACAAGGCCTTCTGCTTCGAGCTTCTGGCGAATAGGCCGCCAACTGGCCCTGGCACCTGCTCCTCTCACTCGATGCGCTCGCCTGGAATCTGCTGCAGCCCGGCGTACTCATCCGAGGTGGTATCACGATCGGTGGCGTGTGGCACGAACCCGAATCGGTGTCCGGCGTCGGTGTGAACGAAGCGTATCGGCTCGAGTCTGTGGTGGCCAAGATGCCGAGGATCGTGCTCGGTGCCCGCTCTTCGACGCAGCTGAGTGCTATGCGAGCGAGCATGAACCCTGGGCCACCTACCGAAACGCGCGCCTACTACGCGAGGGGGGACGGTGTCTGGCTCCTGAACTAGCTGGCGGAGCTCGGCTGTTTCAACCGTCAGCATCCGATACCCCGACGTGCTCCGCCACCCTCTATGCGAAGTCGGGCGCTCGGTTCACACGATTATGCAAACCAAGCTCGACCGGACACTCGATCAGCCAGAGGGAAAGGCCGTCGTACCTCTCGCTAAGCGAATGCAAAGGGACTCACTGATCGCCTATCGGACAGTGGTGAACCCGTCGAGCGCAGTGGCACCATCTCAAATATGCCGAACTCAGAAGGACCTGCCACCAGCGACACCGAGAATCAGATCCCTCTAACGAGCCCGCCGTCGACCAAGATGTCCTGGCCGTTGATATAGGCAGCATCGGCGGAGAGGAGGAAAGCAGCCGTGGCGGCAAGCTCATTCATGGCGCCGAGGCGCCGGCTGGGGATCCGGGCCGTCACCTGCGGATCTTGCGGAGCGTTCTCCATATACCCGGGCAGAAGATTGTTCATGCGGATGCCTGCCGAGGCATGCTCGGCTGCATAGAGCTTCGCGAAGGCTGTAAGCCCCGCCCGGATAACCGACGATACCGCCAGGCGGCCATCCGGCTCACGAGCAGCAAAGCTCGAGATGTTCACGATGCTGCCACCCCCTGCGGCTGCCAAATGCGGTGTTGACAGTCGCGCCACGCGAATGGCCAGCATCAGCAGCAGGTCAAAGCCCTTGTGCCAATCTTCATCGCTAATCTCAAGCAGCGGCCCGCGTGCGGCATTACCGCTGCTCAGCACGACACCGTCGATACGACCGAACTGCCGCAGCGTCTCGTCGACAAGCCGTCTAAGATCGCTGACCTCTGTGATCGATCCGCGCAATGCGTGCCCGCCAAGCTCGGCCGCAATCTTTTCGACGCGCTCCGATCTTGCCATGAGCGCAACGCGCCAGCCCTGGTTTGCGAGCTTGCGTGCAACGGCTTCACCGATTCCCTGAGATGCGGCAGTGATAATGGCGACGGGCGGCTCGGCGGCCTTTCCCGTGCTCACGACCGATTTTCCAAGAGGATGCTGTTTTCCTCCTCAAGAACCTTTCGCACGGCG